>JACQVV010000188.1 GCA_016209595.1 Planctomycetota bacterium | reverse complement strand
GCCGAATCCGCCCCTGGGGAGGAGCCGGGCGCGGCCGAGGCGCGTGCGACCTGGTTCGATGGGTGGGCCGCCCGCGTCGGGTCGCTCGGCGCGAACCTCATCGTTGCCGAGTCGAGCGAGGGACTCTACCTCGCGTTCCGGAGACTCCGCCGCGACGCCCTCGCCCTGGGAGCCGCCTTCCGCGACTCCGGGACGCTCGACGAGGCGGCCCTCGCGGCGCTGCGCGGGAAGATCGTCGTCGAGGACAGGTAGGGAGCTAGCTCACGCGCGCCTTGCTCGCGCGGAGCGACCGGTACAGGGCGAGGTAGTCAGGCGTCGTGTCGGGAGACGGGGGAAGGGCGGCGTCTTCCTCGGTCGCGGCGAGTTCGAGCGCGTCGAGGAGAGGGCGGCGGATCTCCCACGTGGAATCGGGGATGGCCGCGAGCCAGGCCCGGACCGCGGCCGGTTCGACCGCGCCGCGCTGGACGAGCTCCACGCCCGACTCCGCCACGACACCGGAACCGCCGCCGGCCGCGGCGACATCCCGGGCGGCCTCGGCGACGGCCACGGGCCCAAGCCTTCCCGCCTCAAAGAGGAGAAGGGCGATCTGGAAGTAGTCGCGGACCGGCACGAGCCGCCTCCCGTAGACCGAGAGCTCCGCGGGCGGCGTCTCGCGGGCGAGCCGAATCAGGATCCGCTCGACTCCCCTGTCCGGCGGCGCGAGGCCCAGGTTCGCCCGGGCGGTCTCGCGCTCTTCCTCCTCCACGCCCGCCTCCGCGAGAACGAGTTCGAGCGTCTCCGCGCCGATCCGCCGAGCGAGGAGATCGGCGTAGAGCGAGTAGATCAGCGGGTCGAGCTCCGCGTCGTCGCCGACGAGCGTCTCGGCGGAACCGACCGGCGCGCGGGTTCTCGATTCCAGGAGCGCCGGCAGCTTGTATCCCATCTGCTCCCGTATCGCCCGGAAGCGCCCCTTGAGAAGGTGCTCCAGGGAGGGCTTCAGCGTCATCTCCTCCGGCTCGACCCCGTCGAGGGCAAGCTTCGTGTAGAGAACCTTCGCCATCTGCTTCGGCGAGCCGGACAGGATGTAGAGATGATGGCCGGGCCGGCGCGCGATCCCTCGAAGCACGGGCGCGGCCCCCGGGTAGGCGACCTTGGACCCGGCGGACTCGAAAAACGTCCGGACGAGGCCGCGGAGGGACTCGAACGGAGTCTGGAGGTAGGTCTTGTCCAGGTCCCAGCGGAAGACGTGATGGCGGGGCACGGCCTGTCTCGAGCGCGAAGAAGTCCCGACGGATCGTAGCACGCCTCGTCCGCCCCCGCCAAGAATGCCTCCAACATCTTGTCCGGGGGTCCCCCTCCCGGCATACTAGGCCCACCGGAGAGAATGGGGGCGCGAGCACGATGGCGTCGAAGGGAGATGCCAAATTCGGCCGGCTGGCCGTCGAGAAGGGCTACCTCTCCCAGAGGATCGTGGACCTCTACGTGGAGAAGGTGAACCAGGCCAGGTCCAGCGGGAAGCCGACCACGATCGAGCGCCTGCTCCTCGCCGATCGCCTTCTTACCTCGACGCAGATCTACGAGCTCCAGGACCTGGAAGGGAAGCGAGTCCAGCTCTGCCCGGAGTGCGGCGCCCGGCACAACGTCTTCTCGCTGGAGCCCGGGACCAAGGTTCGTTGCAAGAAATGCAGGAAGACGTTCCAGGTCGAGTTCGCCGACCTGGAGGAGCCGCCCAAGCCCGCCGTCACGCGCGTGCCGCCTGCACGTCAGGGGGAGGGGAACGACCCCGCTTCCTCCAAGGAGCCCCGGCGACCGGCAAGCGACGACCCGCCGACTCCCGTTCCGGCAAGTCAGCGTGCGCTGGAAACGGCCGGAGACGACGGCCCCGCGCTCTTCGGTTGCCCGGTCTGCGGGGCGGACCTCACCCTGGAGGACGAGTTCTGTCCGCACTGTGCGGGCCCCCGCGACGGGGGGGATTGACTTCCGAACGATCTCGTCCGAACATGATCGGCAGGAACTCGCGGGCGCCGTGGTAGTCCAATAGGGGTGTCCGGAGGGGCTCCCCCTTCCGGCGGTCCTGAGGAGGACGCGATGAGCCGGTACAAGTCCTTGATTGTTCTCGCGTTCGGTCTTCTCTCCTTCTTCCTCTGGACCGCCCAGGCCCCGGCAGAGGACCCCTACGATCCGGAGACGCTCCGGGCGATCGACAAGGCGACGGCCTGGCTTCTCGCGGCCCAGCAGCCGGACGGCTCCTGGTCGTGCGACATCCAGGGCCAGGGAGATGTGGGGACGACCTGCGTCGCCGCGCTCGCGCTCATGTCGGCGGGGAACACTCGCCAGCGCGGCCGGCACCACCAGGCGATCAAGAGGGCGACGGCCTTCGTCCTACAGCACGCGCGCCAGATGGACGGCAGCGTGTATCCGGCCGGCGCGGCGACCCAGCCGCAATACAAGATCGGCCACCACATCCACACGTACTTCACGGTCATCTTCTTCTCGCAGGCGCTCGGCATGCTGGGCGACGCGGAGCTCGACAACCAGATCGCGAGCGAGCTCGCCCGCCTCGTCGGGTACATCGACCGGACCCAGCAGGCAGACGGGAGCTGGAACGACTCGAGCACCGAGCCCATGATCACGACCGTCATCGCCTGGGAGGCCCTCCGGTCGGCCTTCAGTGCCGGGATCGAGATTCAGGCGGCCGGCGTGGACAAGACGCTACAGTACATCCGCGAGAGCTGCTACGACCCCGCGAGCGGCATCTTCCGCGACCTCCGCTGGGGCGGAGCCTCGAACCTCCGCTTCATCACGCAGGGCGGCGCCCTCCGCGTCCTCTACGGGATGGGCGAGGGGAAGACCGAGATGGCGAAAAAGGGGACCGAGGCCCTCTTCCACACTACCTTCGCCCAGGACTACGGCGGTTCGGCGGGCGGCGAGGACTTCCTGGGCGCGCTCTTCGCCACGCAGGCGCTGCTGCACGAGGAAGGCGCGACCTGGCAGCGGTGGTGGGGGACGACCAGAAAGACGCTCGCCGACCTCCAGAACGCCGACGGAAGCTGGACCGGGCACCACTGCATCACGGGCCGGACCTTCTGCACGGCGACCGCGCTCTGGACGCTGCTCCTCCCCAAGCGCATCCTGCCCATGACTCAGATGTAGCGCGCCTGTTTGCAAAGCCGAAGGCCGCTCTCGCTCCTCGCCTGCCTCGTCGCCGCGGCTCTCGCCGGAGGTCTTGTCCTTTTCCAGGGCGGGTCCGGCCCGGGACCGTCAAGAGGGAAGGAGCGCGTCTCCCCCGAGGCGGCGGCTCGTGCCGGCGCCCGCGCCCTGGAGAGGAAGGTCTCCCACGAGGACGGCGGCTGGCACTCCGAGACCTACGGGATCCTCCGGCCCGGGCGGGCCCTCACGCCGTTCGCGCTCCACGCCATCGCTCGCTCCGGCCGGACGATCGATCCCGGCGTCCTCGCCCGGGCCATCGCTTTTCTCGACGGGAAGACGACCGAGGCCGGCGCCATCGCCGCAGGCGGAGGCGTTCTCGACTACCCCAACTACGCGACCGCGCTCGCGGTTCTCGCGCTCGTCGATCTTCGTTGCCGGGGCTGGGAGTCCCGCGTCCGCCGGATGGTGGACTACCTCCTTGCCGACCAGCTCGCCGATCCCCTCGGCTGGACTCCGGCCGACGCCGCCTACGGCGGCTGGGGCTTCGGCGGATCGCCCCGGTCGCGCCCCACCGTCGGCCCGCCGACCGTGAACCCGGATCTCTCGGTCACCGCTCTCGTCCTCTCGGCCCTCGGGGCGGGCGGCGTCGCGCGCGACCACCCGGCGAGGGGGAGAGCCCTCGCCTTCGCGCTTCGATGCCAGGAGCTCGGCTCGAACGGAGGGTTCATCTTCAACCCCGTCGATCTCTCGAACAACAAGGCCGGCCCTCCCGGCGCCGACGGCGTGCGCGTCCGCGTCCTCCCCTATGCGACCGCCACGACCGACGGTCTCTACGTCCTCCTCGCCTGCGGGCTCGGGCCCCGGGACTCGCCCGTCGCCGCCGCGATCCGCTGGCTCGGCGCGCACCCCTCGCTCGATGCTCCGGAGGGGTTCGAAGCCCCCGGACCTCCTCGCTGGGACCTCGGGCTCCGCTTCTACTACTGGTGGTCGGCCGCCCGGGCGATGCGGGCGCTGGAGGCCGCCGGCGGTCGCGCCCTCCTCCCCTGGCCCGACTGGCGCGAGCAGATCTCGCGCCGGGTCCTCGACCTCGCCCGGCCCGACGGCACCTGGTCGAACCCCGTCGCCCTCTCCCGCGAGGACGACCCTCTCGTGGCGACCCCCTTCGCGATCCTGACGCTCGACCTCTGCCACAAGTGACTCCCGTAGCCAGGGGTGCCCCCACGTCGTCCGAGTTGTCACAGGGGGTTGTTACCATGGGCGGGCGTCGATGGGGTGCCGTAGAATGAAACCACGTCCGAGAGGAGGCCGGCGATGGGCAAGGTGATGGCCAAGGTCCGCATGTGGAACTACTCCGAAGAGGAGAAGGTCAAGCGGGGAGAGGTGGAACCGCTCGAGGTCGAGGCACTCGTGGACACTGGCTCGATGAGCGTCGTTCTTCCCACGTGGATCGTCGAGCGGCTCGGCCTGCTGGTGGACGGAGAGGTCCCGGTCGTCTTCGCGGACGGCCACAAGGCAAGGCGGGATCTCGCCTGGGGGCTTCGCATCGAGACGCTGGGCAGGAGCACGGAGCTCCGCGCCATCGTGGAGCCCGGCCGGGACACGCCCCTCCTCGGGCAGCTCTTCCTCGAGGACACCTGCCTCCTCGTCGACTGCAAGTCGGGTAAGCTCGTCCCGGACCCGGCCTACGGCGGCGAGGAAGTCCACGAGGTGATCTGACAGGGCCTCTGCAGGGAGGACGCCGGTACAATCTCTCGCTAGATGGACGACGCCTTAGAGGCCGAAGAGCGGCGCTTCGGGAAGATTCTGATCCGGCTGAAGCTGGCGAGCCCGAAGCAGGTAAAGGAGTGTCTGACCCTCCAGCAGCGGGTCGAGGGGAACGCTCGCCGTCAGGGGGAGGGGAAAGGCCCCCTCCCCCTTCCTACCGCCGGCACTCCCCTTGCGAAGCAAGGGTCGTGCCAGCGGCCCCCTCCCCGTCTGGGCGAGATCATGATCCAGAAGGGCTACCTCACCTTCGCGGGCCTGGAGCGCGCGATCCGGGCGCGGCAGGCCGCGGAGGATGCCCCGACGCGGGCGATCGCCAAGCCCGCAGGCGTTCCAGCGATCGCCATCGACGATGGCGCCCCGGCGGAGGTCTTCGAAGCGGCCGGCGACCCCCGGCGCGTCTTTGGCAAGTACGTTCTGGTGCGCGAGATCGGCCGGGGAGGGATGGGGGCGGTCTTCCAGGCCTGGGACTCCTCGCTCCACCGCTGGGTTGCCGTGAAGCTCCTCTCGGACGCGGGCGCGAGCGAAGTCGTCGAGCGGTTCATGCGAGAGGCGCGGACGGTTGCCTCGCTCGCGCACCCCAATATCGCCCCGGTTTATGACGTCGGCGAGCACGGCGGGAAGCACTATCTCGCGATGCAGTTCATCGACGGCAAGACGCTGGGTACGGACCGGATCACGGCCGAGGAAGCGGTGCGGATCCTCCGCGATGTCGCGCTCGCCGTGGACTTCGCGCACCAGAAGGGGATCGTCCACCGGGACCTCAAGCCGGACAATATTCTGGTGGACAGGGACGGGAAGCCCTTCGTCACGGACTTCGGGCTGGCGAAGTCGCTGTCGGTAGACAGCCGGATCACGGTCCACGGCTCGGTCATTGGGACCCCCGCCTACATGTCTCCGGAGCAGGCGCGGGGTGACCTGCGCAAGATCGGCCCCAAGAGCGACGTCTACTCTCTCGGCGCCACGCTCTACGAGCTCCTGACCGGCCGGCCGCCGTTCCGCGGAGCGTCTCCCCTGGAGACCGTCGCCGCCGTTCTGGAAAGAGACCCTGTACGCCCGTCCAGCCGCGTTGCGGAGACCCCTCCGGACGCCGAGGCGATCTGCCTCAAGGCGATGGAGAAGGACCCTCTCAGCCGCTACGCGAGCGCGCGGGAGCTCGCCGAGGACTGCGACCGGTTCCTGCGCGGCGAGCCCGTCTCGGCGGGGGCGGCTCCGCGGAGCCGCCGGCGGCGCCGGGGGCGGCACGGGTCGCTCGCCCTGGCACTCGCGGCGGGCGGGTCGCTCGTCCTTCTCCTCGCGGCCGGCATCTGGCTCGCCGCGCGCGGTTCCTCGCCGGGCGCCGGACCCGACGGCCGGCCGGCCGTCGGG
>JACQVV010000222.1 GCA_016209595.1 Planctomycetota bacterium | reverse complement strand
CGGCCGAATGTAGCAGTTATTTCCTCACAGCCCCTTAGGCTGGCGAAGAGAATCCGCGCAATCACCAGCCGGCGAGCAGCTCCTCGAAATCCGTCCGGCCTTTGAGTGGCCGAAGCGTCGGGTCGGCTTCCACCCAGAACGGGTCTCTGAAACCGAGATTCCTGGTGTGCCGGAGCGCTCGGACGGCGGCTTCCAGGTCGCCCTCTGCGACCCGGACGCGGGCGGCCTCCAGGGGCCCGAGGGCGTCCAGCGGGTAGGCGCGGCGATAGTTTGCGATCTCCTCGGAGGCCCTTGCGAGTTCCCCGCCCGCTCGTAGGGCGGCAGACCACTCGAGACGAGCGGACTCGTACCCCATCGACACGAACTCGCCCAGGACGGACTTCCCGATCGCGGGATCCCGCCGGGCGGCGAGGTAGCGGTCGATTCCCGGGACGCGCCCTCGGCCTCGCCCGGATGGCACGTAGACGTCGCGAACCCATAGGAGGTCCCGGGAGACGCCCAGCCGCTGCCACCGATTCCAGGCAAGAGAAGCATGGAAGGAATCTTCGCGGAGGGCGTGGACCACCACGGCCGCCGCCTGGACGCTCGGGTCGCCGACATCGAGCGACTCCGCCCGCTCCACCACGACCGCCGCCTCGGCTGTCCGCCCTGCCATCGCCAGGACCAGGGCCTTGCGGGTCCAGAGGACGGCCCACACCGGATCGCGGGAGATCTCGCGGTCGAGGTCCGCGAGCGCGAGCCGGAGCCCTGCCCCGAAAGGCTCCGGCCGGCCCCGGAGTTCCTCCAGGTGCCGGAGCGCCGCTAAGGGCTGGCTCCCGAGGAGCGCGCGCGCCGCCCGCGTGGCGTCCGCCCCGTCACCGAGCTCGTAGAGGAGAAGCAGCGACTCCGGAGAGCGCCAGCCGGAGTCGAGCGCCCGCGAAAGCGACAGAACCGCCTCGTCGCGCTTGCCGGTCCTGCCCTGGGCGAACCCGCTCTGGAGGTCGAGCCAGCCCGAGAGATCGGCCGGCTGGGATTCCGTTGCCTCGCCCGCCGCCTTGAGAAGCTCGTCCCACAGTCCCCTCGAAACGAGCGATGCGAGCCGGCCCCTCGTCCTGGCGGCCCACCCGGCGCACCTCGCGGCGAGCGCCGAACGATCCTCGGTCCAAAGATAGGGACGGGGATCGCGCCGGCGGAGCCGGACCCGCTCGACTTCCCCGGACTCGAAGACGAGCACGAGGTCGGCTCCTCCGGCGCCGGAGAGCGGGATGGGGGGGGCTGCCAGCGGGGCAGAGAGCGGCAGGCGGAGCCGCTCCTCGCCCGTCTCCGGATCGAGCCCCAGGAACTCACCCGATCCCGTGTCGGCGAGCAGGATGGGAGACCCGTCCTCGGCGGCGAGCACCGGCCAGCCGGCGGGCCCGGCGAGTTGGGTCCGCGTACGCCAGAAGACCTCCGCGTCCGCGGACGAGAGGTGCTCCTTTTGCCGGCCGGACGCGGGATCGAGGAGATCGACCGTCCCGTCCTCCTGGCGGACGGCGAGTCGGGATTCGCCCCCGCTCCCGGCGACCTCCACCGCTTCCGCCGGAAGGGAAAGCGGGCGATGCGTCCAGATGACGGGGGGCTCCTCGGACCGGAGCGCGCGGAGATCGCCCGCGGCGGTGGACAGGACGAGATCGGGAGAGCCGTCGGCGTCCGCGTCGAGGAGGGAAGCGCCGGCGACGGATTTCGAGAGCGACACGCTCCACGCGCGGCCCCCCCCGGGCCGGTCCAGGACCTGGACCCCGCCGGCGGTCACGAGGACCGGGAGAGGTGGGGTTCCGTCGATGACGAGAAGCGACTCGACTCGCGCGCCGCCCGGGACGGAGACCTCGGCAAGTCTCGCGCCGTCCTTCGCCGACAGGACGACAACCGCGCTCTCTCCCTGGCGAATTCCCCCCGCGACCAGGAGGTCCTCCAGGCCATCGCCGTCCCAGTCGGCGAGGGCCGCGTCGATCGCCCCCGCCAGGCCGGTGGGCGCGGACCAGAGCGGCTCCCCGGCTCGCGGATCGAGGGCCAGGACGGTGCCGCCATCCAGCACGGCGAAGAGTACCGCGCCGTCTCCCGTTCCCGGCTCGAAGAAGCGTGCGATGACGAGGCCGGGAAGGTCTTTCGCCCACAGGGTCTCCCCGCCCGCTCCGATCGAGGCGATCCCGAGGCCGGGGACCGGAACGAGCAGGGTGCCCGGCGGACCGGGAATGAGAGGCGCGGCCTGACGAGCCCCCGCGGGATCCAGGTCCGCGACCGGCGAGAACAAGACCTCCTTCGTCCCGATCGTAAGGCCGTCCGCGCCGGAAAGGGCGTGGAGGCGGACCCCGGCCGGGATGGGCTCGGCCACCACGATATCCGGCACCTGGTCTCCGTCGAGATCGCCGGCCAGGCTCGGCATCCCCTCGCCCCACGGAAGAGACCGCCGGACGAGCGGCGAGCCGTCCGGTCCGGCGAAGGCGGAGTAGTCCTCGGGGGAGACCAAGCCCGCGTCCAGGGTGCCGTCCCGGTCGAGGTCGGCGGCGAAGAGGAGGCGAGAGGGATGGACGGCGACAGGGCGATCCCAGATCGACTTGCGCGAGCGGCCCGACACGACCGAAAGAACGCCCAGACCGTTCCCGGGGTATTCGACCACGAAGGCGAGGTCGGGCCACCGGTCGCCGTCCACCTCGATCGCGCGCACCGGGCCACGCACAACTCCGGGAGAGGTCGCGAGCATCCACATCTCGCGCGGGACGAGGTCCACGTGGAGCTCCGCTTCTCGATCGGCCTGGATCTCGACAGCGTATGAGCGGGTGAAGTGGTTCTCTTTCCGGGCGAGGACTTCATAGGAACCGACCGGGAGCTCGCGCCGCTCGAAAGGACCGGCCCAGCGGTGGGTCCGGTTCCTCGTCGGATCGGCAAACTCGACCTGCAAATCCCCATCGCCCGAGGTCACCGTGACGGCCCCCGTCAAGGGAGAGAGGCGCACCTCGAGCGCTGCCGAACCCGCTGCCGGCACCTCGACCACCCTCGCCTCGCCGGCGTGGCCGGCAACCGCGAGTTCGACGAGCGTGGCCCCCGGCGGCCAGACCCGGACCCGCAGCGGGGTTCGCCCGCGCTCGCGCCCGTCGACTCGAACGACCGCGCCAGGCGGATCGCTCTCCACGAGAAGCGTGCCCGGTCCCGCCGCCCGGTAGAGGGAGTACAGGGCGAAGGTCGCGGCCAGGGCGGCGAGCGCCGCGAGCCCGGGCCGCCGCCGGACGCGGCGAAGAACCCGCTCGAGGACGCGAGGAGGCCGCGCCACGATCGGCTCCCCGGCCAGATACCGGCCGAGGTCGCCGGCGAGCGCACGGCAGTCGGGATAGCGGCGGCCCGGGTCCTTCTCCAGGCACCGCGCGACGATCGTATCGAGGTCCCGGTGGACGCGCGGCTCGATTTTCCGGAGGGGCAGAGGCTCCAGGCTCTGGATGGCCGCAAGGACGAGGAGCACCTCATCTCCCGGAAAGGGAACGCGGCCCGCGAGCGCCTCGTAGAGGACCACCCCCAGGGAGAACTGGTCGCTCGCGGCGGTGACGGCGCGCGCCCCTCGGGAGGCGTGCTCGGGCGACAGGTAGGAAAGGGTCCCCACGACGGCCCCGGCGGCCGTGATCTCCGGGGCTGCGTCGTGGAGCTCCTTGGCCAGCCCGAAGTCGGCGAGGACGGGCCGGTCGTTCGACCCCAGGACGAGATTCTCCGGCTTGACGTCCCGGTGGACGATCCCTGCCTCGTGGCAGGCCGCGAGCGCAAGCGCGACGTCCCTCGCCACTTCGGCCGCTCGACGTGGGGGAAGTCGGCCCTGGGCGAGGACCTGGGCGAATGTCCGGCCCTCAAGGAGCTGCATCGTGAAGTATGGCTCTCCGCCGACCTCGCCCACGTCGTAGACCGTCACGACGCCCGGGTGCGCCAGGCGGGCGATCGCGCGCGCCTCTCGCAGCAGCCGGGCGATCCTCTCCTCGTCCCGGAGCCCCGAGATCCTCTTCAGCGCGACCGTCCGCCCGAGCTCCAGGTCGAAGGCGCGGTAGACCACTCCCATCCCGCCTTTCCCGAGAACCTCGTCGATCCGGTAGCGAGAGAGGACGAGGGGGGCTTCGGCGCCGGGGGCCGCCCCGTCCTCCCGCGATCCGGGACGACCCGTCCCTTCCGCCGTCGGGTCACGACCCAGCAGGGAATCGAAGAAAGGACGCCCTTCCGCCGCCAGGCGCTCGACCCAGGGGCCTGGCCGGACCTCATCCGGCTCGCGAGCGTCCGCGCCGCTCATCCAGATCCTCCACTCTTGTTCCGGAAACCGTCGCGCCTATGATAGGACGCGATGCCGGCCCGAGGAAGTTCAACCCGATTCCCCAGCACCCACTGGTCGGAGATCCTCGCCCTCCGCGAAAAGGGGGGATCAGGGTATCGCAGGGGGCTGGAGTCGCTGGTCCGCGCCTACTGGCTGCCGATCTACGGCCTCATACGCAGGCGCGGGGCGACGCCCGAGGACGCGGAGGACCTCACGCAGTCCTTCTTCGCCTACGTCCTGGAACGGGACGCCTTCCGGAACCTGGAACGCGAAGGCGGGAAGTTTCGCCGCTTCATCCGCACGGTGATCGAGCGGTTCCTCGTCAGCGACTACCGCCGCCAGACCGCCGCTCGCCGAGCGCCGTCGCGGCCCCTCTACCACCTGGTGGACGTGGAGTCGATCCTCGCGCGTCCGGGCCGGGGCGCGCGCGGCGCGGACGTTCAGTTCCAGCGGCTGTGGGCGCTGACCGTCCTCCAGATCGCCCGGAATCGGATGGCCGTCGATTGCGAGACCCGCGGGCGGCTCGCCGGTTTCGAGGTCTTCGACCGCTACGTGCTGGGCCGGATCGCGGGCGAACCCGCCGTCCTCCAGGCCAATCTCGCGAACGAGCGCGGCCTCAGCATCCACCAGGTGAAGAACTACGTCCGCCACGGGAAGATCGCCTTCCAGAAGCACGTGCGAGCCGTGCTTGCCGAGACCGTTTCCCGCCCGGAGGAAGTGGAAGAGGAGCTCCAGGTGCTCCGGGAGTACCTGACCGACTAGCTGGCGCAGATTTCTTGCTCCCTGCCAATGGCCCGAACCGTGCCGGACCCCTCCTCCCAGCGGAAGCGCTCCCTCCGGCGGCGCCTCCGGAAGTGGATCGGGAAGCGTCTCGCCGCGCTCGCCGCGCGGGCGATCCCCCCCCTCTACTACGGGTACATGTCGATCGTCTGGGCCACGAGCGACATCCGGCACGCGGGCTACAATCTCATCGTCCGGGCAAGGACCCGCCACGAGGGACTGATCGCCGCGCTCTGGCACGAGAACATCTGCTTCATACCGTTCGGTTTCCGCGAGGTCAACGTCACGGCGCTCGTCTCTCTTTCAGACTCCGGGGAGCTCTTCGCAAACCTTCTACGAATCTGCAACTACGAGGTCATTCGCGGCGGTTCGTCGCGCGGCAAGTCGAGGAAGCGGAGCGTTTTGCCCGAGATCGAGCGCAACTTTCGGGAAAACCGCCACGTCGCCTTCGGCAATGCGGTGGACGGAGCAAGCGGCCCGCCGCACGTGATGAAGCGGGGAGTGATCAAGCTCGCCGAGGCCACCGGCCTCCCGATCCTCGCCGTCCACTTCGCGTCGTCGCCGAGCTTCCGCCTCCCGACCTGGGACCGCACGCGAATCCCGCTCCCCTTCGGGCGGATCCGGATCCTGCACGAGGGTCCGGTCTTCTGTCCGCCAGGCGCGGGCGCGTCCGAGTTCGAGCGGGCCGCCGGAGAGGTCGAGGCCTTGATCCACGACACGGCAAGCCGTGTCGAAACGTGGCTCCATACGGGAGCCCTCCCACCGCCGCAGGTCCCTCCTCTGCAGGGTTACGGAGAGAGCGAGGCCCGCAAGGGAGGGTCGCTCCTGGGTCCCGGCGAGTTCATGAGGCCTACTCCGCGCACGGGCCTTTTTCCTGGAAGCAAGCGGCCAGAAGAGAGCTAGCTCTCTCCTGCGCCTCCAGGGCCGCCCGCGCACGCACAATCGGCGAGGATCCGCCCGCAGCGGCGGCAGTACTTCCGGTCGCTCGGGTTGGCGAAGACGAACTCGCCCCTGCCACGGTCGGGGTGGAACGGGTTCTTCGGGCAGCGCAGGTCATGATGGGCCACGTCCTGGCCGCACCACTCGCAGTACACGAGATGCGCCTCCCGGCGGGTCGCGCTAGCGGTCGGACGGCCGCCGCTCGTGGAAGATGACGTCGTGGCGGAGGTCGCTCCAGACCGCCTCCAGGACGATCCGCTGGGTGTTGTGGACGACCGCGATGACCGTGGCGAAGGGGTAGAGGTCTTTGGCGTACCGGATCCAGGCGCCGACGAGCTCTCTCTGTTCGAGACGGACCAGCCTCGCCCAGTCGGATGGATGGACGGCGATCGAGAACTGCACGATCCGCACGGCGGAGCGGTAGGCGGCGAGATCCCCGCCGGCGAGGTATCCGCCCTCCGCGACGGGATCCGACTTGAGCTCGACATACAGGTCGTGCGAGAGGTCAGGCTGGAGGCTCCGAATCGTCTCCTCGGCGTAGCGTCCGAGCTCGCACGCCTCGCGGTTGTTCCCGAGCTCCGGATCGAAGTCCTTCCGGCTCCGCGAGACGAGTGGGCTCCCCTCCTGGACCCGGGCCGCCATCTCTTCGACGCGCGCGAGGTCCTCACGCACCCGGTGTTCGAACTCTCCGAACGGTTCCAGCGCGATCGCCCGTTCGAGCGTCCGGATCGCGGCCGCGAAGTCGCCGATCTCGGCGTATAGGAGCCCCAGCGTCCTGTGGAGGGCCGGGTGGTCGCGCGAAAGGATGATCCCCTTCCTCGCCTCGCGGATCGCCGTCTGGAAATTCCCCCGCGCTCCCTCGACCCGGGCGAGCCCGTGGTAGGCCTCGGCGCTCCCGCGCTTCGCCAGGCGGGCCTCCTCGAAGACCCGCGCGGCTTCGTCGGTCTTCCCGGCGGCGAGGAACTCGTCCCCCTTCGCGATGAGCTCGTCGTGGGTGAGCTCGTGGTCCCGGATCTCGACCACCTGATCCATAGGGATCGTCACGCGCGAGGTGGCGCCCGTGGGGTCCGCGACCTCGACCACGATCCCGGCCGCCGTCCGTTCCACAACCTTGCCCTCGATCCGCTGTCCGGTCACCAGGATCACGATCTCGGCCTGGGCCAAACTCGCGAAGGCGGCGGCGACGAGAAGACCGGCGACGACGACGCGCGGGGCGAACATGGGAGTCCTCCTCAGCGGACGACGAAAAGGAACCAGACGAGCGCGGCCGCAATAATATAGAGCACGACGACAAGCGCCGTCGAATGGCGCACGTCTTTCGAGAGCCGCGCGAGCGTCTCCCGGGAAGGCGCCTCGGGCGACCGCGCGAGCACGAGCTCGGCCCGGCAGGCGGGGCATGCGAGCTCCTTCCCCGAGAGCGGCGCCTGGCACGAGGGGCAGGTCATTCCCGCCATTTGGCGAGCTCCGGCGTCTCCCTCGCCCAGACCTCGGTGTCGGTGTCGAAGAACTCGACGTGGTGGTTGGGGAGCGTCACGATCTCGTCCCGCGTCTCGCGCTTGAAGCGACGCTCGCAGTCGTAGAGATCGAGCGCCGCCATGGAATCCTTCCGCGAGAGCTCGACGGAGAGCCTCGCGGCGCGGATCTCCTCCAGGAGCTCCCCCTCCTGGCCATAGACCTTGAGGACGGGATCCTCGAGCCAGCCGCCCCGGCACGGTCCGGCCCCCGCTATCCGGTAGAGCCGCGCGCCGTCCTGGGCCGCGAGGAGGGTGTTCAGGCGTTCGACGGCCGTTCGCTCCTCTTCCTTTTCCGCGGGCGCCGGGGGCTTCCCGCCCGCTGCCTCCCGCGCGTCTGCGCGAGCCTCGTCCTTCGGAAGTTCGGTTCTTCGGGGTACTTCTTGCGCGTCAACCATCCGGTCGAGGGCCTGCCGTTCGAACCTCTCCACGGTTGTCTTGAGCTCCGCCTCGCGAATCACGGCCGCGGCGAGCTGCCGCTCGAGCTCCGTGACGGTCGCCTCGAGCCTGGCGTTCCGGGCGTTCGCGGCCTCCCACTGCGCCGCTCGCTCCTTTTCGATCGCATCGATCCTCGCCGCGGCCTCCATGTCCGGCGCCGGCTTTGCCTCGAGCGCGGCACGCTCCCGATCGGCGCGGGTCTCTTCGAGCTCGCGAGCGAGCTCCGCCGCCAGGCCGTCCTTCTGTTCGAGGGAACTCCGGACGTCCTCCTCCAGCGCCGAGAACCGGAGCTCCGCCAGGGCCGCGAGGCCCGCCAGGGCGAGCGAGGCGACGAGCGCCGCGAGGAGACCCGCGGCCCGGGGGAACCGACCGGGCCGTCCGGCGCTCAGGTCATGGGCGATGGCCCGGATGTCCTCGGACAGGCGGGCGATCGCCTCTTCGAGCTCCCGGATCCGAAGCACGGTGGGGATAGCCGATGAGGGAGGCGCGGCCTCGCCCGGCGGCCGGGGTGGCGGCTCCTGCGAGGTTTCGGAGTCCTGGACGGTCGCCGCCAGGCGCGCGGCACGCGCGGTCTCGGCGCGCTTGCGGGCGATCCGCGAGGGGCGCTCGGGGTCCGGGATGTACCCCGCTATCGCCCGAGCTTCTTCCTCGTCTCCTCGATCCATCCCTTCACCCTCTCGTCGTCGCCGCCGTCCGCGAGGAACCGCTCGAAGTGCGCGAGCCCCTCCTCGAGCCGTTCCTTCTCCTCGCTCCGGGCGAGAATCCGGCCCAGGTAGTAGTGTCCCGCGAAGTCGTTCTCGCGTCGAGCGAGGAGTTCCCGGAAGACTCGCTCGCTTTCGCCGTACCGGGCGAGATCGAAGAGCGCCGTGCCTAGCATCACCCGGGCGGCGTGGAAGTCGGGTTCGAGCTCCACCGCCTTCCGGAACGGCTCGAGCGACTCCGCGAGCTTTCCGTCCACGTAGAGGCACGACCCGATCGAGTGCCAGGCCTGGTGATAGTCGGGCCGGATCTCCACGGCTTTTCGCGCGAGCTCGAGCGCGCGCTCGGTCTCGATCTTCTCCCTCAGGACGACCGACAGGTTGTGGTAATTCTCGGGGAAGCCGGGGTCGGCTGCGATCCCCGCATCGAACGCGGCGGCGGCCTCGTCCGAGCGCCCCGCGAGGAGATGGATCACGCCGAGCTCGTTCCTCGCGGCCCCGAGCGACGGGTCGAGTTCCACGGCGCGCCGCGCGGCCTCCAGCGCGCTCCCGAGGTCCCCCTGACGGCGCTGGAGCTCGGCGAGGCGGAGCCATGGCCAGGCCCATGCCGGATCCGCCCGCGTCGAGGCATGAAGCAGCGGCTTCGCCTGCTCGGGCAGCTCGGACCTCGCGGCCAGGAGCTCCCGGCGGCCGTTCGCGAGTTCGAAGCGAAGTCGCGAGAAGAGGTCGAGGATCTCCTCGGGGGCGGGCCGCACGTAGCGCGAGAACGTCGCGACCGCGCCCACGCTCCCCGCCCCGCGGCGCTCGATCTCCACGACGATCTTGTGCCCCTCGATCCGGCCGATGCCCGCGATCTCTTCGGGTGCACCGTCACGGACCGGGACGCCCGCGCCGATGAGATCCTCCGCGATCCACCTCCGCAGCCGATCGACCTCGGGCGCTCCTTCGGGCGACACGGGTCCCGAGACCCGGACCGACTGGCCGGAACACGGCGACGCCGCGAGGAGGAGGAGCGCGGCCGCGGCAAGCCACGTCAGGAGAGGAACTTTCAAGGTGACGAGTATACTCTGGGCGTGAACGTCCTCAAGACGATCTACGAGCTACGCGCCCGGGCCGTCCGCCGCGGCGGGGGCGTCCGCACGGACTGGAAAGACCTCATGGGGGGGCCGCCGATGCAGCGGTGGAAGAGGATCGGCGAGGTCTTCGAGGGCATCGGGCGACCCTGGGCGACGATGGGCGCGGTGGCTTGCCGGCTCTACAAGCCCGAACGTACGACGAAAGACATCGACATCCTCATCCGCGCAAGGGATCGCGCATCGATTGAGGAGTCGCTCGCGCGTTCCGGATTCACGAAGTCGAGGGACCTCGCGTTCGTGAATCAACCCACGTGGTCGGGAACCGCCTGGACGAGCGGCCGGGGGAAGCGCAAGCTCGACGTCCTCTCCATCCAGGCCCGGTGGGTGGACCGAGCCCTGGCCCTTGCCGAGGAGAATCGGGACCGTGAGGGACTCCGCGTTCTCCCCTTCGGCTACCTCGTGCTCACGAAGATCGAGTCGATGAGGGGCCGCGACGTCGCGGATCTGACGGAGCTACTGGGCGTCGCGATCCGCCTCGGCCATACCGAAGCTCTCGAACGATCGAGAGCGCTCGTCCGCCGCCACTTGCCGGACCGAGAGGAGGAATTCGACCAGCTCCTCCAGCTCGGCGAGTGGGAGTTCGCTCCGGAGTAGGGGCCGGGTTTATCCCGGCCCTGGTGCGGCGGGGGATAAACCCTCGCCCTACAGCAATAATGCAACGCTGGGGTAGAGAGCGGGTTCTCCCGCCGCCGCGGGGTCCCCGCGCGTCCTACGAT
>JACQVV010000198.1 GCA_016209595.1 Planctomycetota bacterium | reverse complement strand
AGCGAGAACTGCGCCGCGATCGGCGAAAACCTCTTCGAGAGCGAGCTCTTCGGCTACGAAAAGGGCGCATTCACGGGGGCCGACGAGACCAAGCCCGGCCTCTTCGAGGTCGCCGACGGCGGGACGCTCTTCCTGGACGAGATCGGAGACCTGAACCTCGAGAACCAGAAGAAGATCCTCCGCGCCCTCCAGGAAGGGGAGATCCGGCGCGTGGGCGGGAAGACCCCCATCCCGGTCGACGTCCGCATCCTCTCCGCGACCAACCGAAACCTCGAGCAGCTCATCAAGGAAGGCGCCTTCCGCGAGGACCTCTACTACCGGCTCAAGGTCGTGACGATCAAGCTCCCGCCTCTCCGGGAGCACGTGGAGGACATCCCGCTCCTCGTTGACTACTTCCTGAAGGAGGTCGCGCTGGAGCGCGCACGCGCGACCCCGGACAAGGATCGGCCGGACGTGCCCAGGAGCCTCGCGCCCGAGACGATGCGGGCCTTCCTTTCCTATTCCTGGCCGGGAAACGTCCGCGAGCTCGAAAACGAGGTCCACCGCCTCGTCATCATGGGCGAACGCGACTTCCGCCCCGGCGCCACGACCTCGGTGCGCCGGTATCAAGGGACGGGCTTCGCGATCCCCCCGGGGCTGGGGATGGAGGAAGCGCTTGCCCTCTTCGAGCGGGACCTCATCCTCGGCGCCCTGGAGGAGGCGGGCTGGAACAAGAGCGCCGCGGCGAAGGCCCTCAAGATCGGCCGGATGAAGCTCCACCGCAAGATGGAGAGGCTCGGCCTCGACCGCCAAGAGGCGAAGTAGGAAGAGCTAGGTGCCCTGAGGGGCGGGATCTTCACAAATGAGTCAAGTTTGCACGCGCCGACGGTTGAACGTCGAACGTCCAACGTCGAACATGGAACGTCGAAGTTCGATGTTCGAAGTTCGAAGTTCAGAGTTCGACGTTCGATGAGGCGACCAACCAGCACGCTCGTCCGGGCTGGGGCGGAGCCCCGTTAGGTGTCGGCATCTCTCTCTCCCATGATGGAGCAGTACCAGACCCTGAAGCGCGAGGCCGGCGACGCGGTCCTCTTCCTGCGTTGCGGCGACTTCTACGAGATGTTCTTCGAGGACGCCGAGCTCGGCTCCCGCGCCCTCGGGATCGCCCTCACGAGCCGTGCGAAGGACGGCGACCGCATCCCCATGGCGGGAGTCCCGGTCCGCGCGGTGGACAACTACCTCGCACGCATGGTCCGCCAGGGATACCGCGTCGCCCTCTGCGACCAGGTCGAGGACCCGACCGAGGCGAAGGGGCTCGTCCGTCGCGAGATCGTCCGGGTCGTGACGCCGGGGACGCTCACGGAGGAGACCGTCCTCTCGGCGCGGGACCACAACTTCCTCGTCGCGCTCCGGTTGGAGGGCGAGATCGCCGGGACGAGCTGGGTCGATCTCTCCACGGGGATCTTCCAGGCCGAGGACTTCCCCGCCGTCCAGCTCCCCCACCACCTCGCCCGCCTGGAGCCGGGCGAGATTCTCGTCGGCGAGGATTCCGCCGAACGCGACGCCGCCCTCCTCTCCCGGCTCTCCGGCGAGTTCGGCGCGACCGTCACGCGCCGCGCCGACTGGATCTTCCGCCCCGATCGAGGCCGCGAGAAGCTCCTCGCCCATCTGCGGACGAGGAGCCTCGCGGGCTTCGGGTGCGAGGGGCTCGGCCCGGCCCTCGGCGCCGCCGGCGCGCTCCTGGAGTATCTGGAAGAGACCCAGAAGACCGAGCTCGCGCACATCCGCCGGATCTCCCGCTACCCGACCGCCCGGCGGATGATCCTCGACCGGGCGACGGTGGCTGCCCTGGAGCTCGTCCGGACGCTTCGCGAAGGGGAGCGAAAAGGGACGGTGCTCGCGGTCCTCGACCGCACCGTCACGCCGATGGGGGCCCGGCTCCTCAAGGACTGGCTGCTCGCGCCGCTAACGGATCTGGACGAGATCCGCAGGCGCCACGACGCCGTCGCGGAGCTCGTGACGAGCGGCGAGAAGCGCCAGATCATCCGGCGGTCGCTCCAGCCGGTCCACGACCTGGAACGGATCGCGGCGAAGGTCTCCTGCGGCCGGGCGTCGCCGCGGGATCTGGCATCCCTCGCGCGCTCGCTGGCGCCCCTCCCGGCTCTCCGCGAGGGAGTCCTTTCCGGAGCGGCGAGCGAGGCCCTCGTCCAGACGGCGGGTTGCGTCGATCCTCTCGAGGAGCTCGCGGCCCACCTCGCCCGCGCCCTCGCCGACGAGGTTCCGCCGGTAGCCTCCGAGGGCGGGATCTTCCGGGCGGGGTGGAACGCCGAACTGGACGAGCTCCGGGGCCTCCTCACCGACGGGCGCCAGTGGCTCGCCGGCTACCAGGCGCGCGAAGCGGCGCGCACGGGGATCGACTCGCTCAAGGTCGGCTACAACAACGTCTTCGGCTACTACATCGAGGTCACCCACACCCACCGCGAGAAGATCCCGGCGGATTTCGTCAGGAAGCAGACCCTCAAGAACGCCGAGCGCTACATCACCCCCGAGCTCAAGGAATACGAGTCGAAGGTCCTCACGGCCGGGGACCGGGCGAAGAAGCTCGAACGCGAGCTCTTCGAGGAGCTCCGCCGCCGGGTCGCCACCGATATCGAGCGGCTTCTCGCCTCGACCGACGCCTGCGCCCACCTCGACGCCTTCGCCTCGCTCGCGGAAACTGCGGTCGAGAGCCGCTACGTCCGCCCCGAGATGGACCCCAGCCGCGCCCTCTCGATCCGAGGAGGCCGGCACCCGGTCCTGGAGCGATCCGAGGCCGGGAGCTTTGTTCCCAACGACCTCGATCTATCCGACGAGCGATTCGTCGTCGTCCTCACGGGTCCCAACATGGCGGGGAAGTCCACGTTCATCCGCCAGAACGCGCTCGCCGTGATCCTCGCCCAGATGGGATCGTTCGTCCCCGCCGGCGAGGCGCGGATCGGCCTCGTGGACCGGGTGTTCACGCGGATCGGCTCCGGCGACGAAATCTCGCGCGGCCGGAGCACCTTCCTCGTCGAGATGGAGGAGACGGCGAACATCCTGAACAACGCCACAGGTTCCTCGTTCGTCGTCCTCGACGAGGTTGGGCGAGGCACCAGCACCTACGACGGCGTCGCGATCGCCTGGGCCCTCACCGAGCACCTCCACGACTCCGTCCGCGCGCGGACCCTCTTCGCGACCCACTACCACGAGCTCACCGAGCTCGCGCGGGAGCTCCCCGGAGTCGTCAATGCCAACGTCGAAGTCCGCGAGTGGAACGATGAGGTTCTCTTCCTTCACAAGATCGTCCCCGGCGCCTGCGACCGTAGCTACGGGATCCACGTCGGCCGGCTGGCCGGGCTTCCAGCGGCAGTCGTCGAGCGCTCGCGCGCCATCCTCCACGAGCTCGAGACCGGCCAGTGGGGCGGGACGATCTCCCGTGGGAGGAAGCGCCCCCGCATGGACGGCGAAGCGCCGAAGAAGGAATTCCAGCTCGACCTCTTCGCGGTCGAGAGGAAGGACGTGCTCGAGGCCCTTCGCGCCCTCGACCTTCACTCGATGACCCCCATCGAGGCGCTGGTGCGACTGCAAGAGATCCAGCAGAAGCTTCGCTGATGCCGGCGGTAGCGCCGTGGAGGTCGACGGCGTGTACGAATGGACTCACCTGGCGTTGTTTTGGCGCAAGATACGCTACTACAGGTACTTGAGTAACATGACCTGGACAAGGTGTGTTCTGGGTTGCACAACAGACCTCCCACCGGGAGAGATATCCCACGGGCGCTACTGCAGTAACATACTGACGTATAATATGTTAGAAGGTGGAGTCGCACGGCACGCCTCTGGCACAGCGTGTGCTCTTTGTACGATTGAGAACCGAGGCCAAGCCAACCGTGATGAAACCCCTCCGTTTCGCCCTGCTCGCGCCCACGATCCTGGGCATCGGACTCGCCTTTCATCTGGAGTTCCGCGAGCAACCGGCGCCCGTCCCGGACTTCGCGGCCGACGAGAGCGCGGTGGCGATTCCGGAAGTCGCCGGCACTTCCTTCTCTTTTCAAGCACCAGCGCGTGAGCTTGTCCTCGGCGGGGTCGCTTCCGGCGAGGGGTCGGTCCGGACGGTCGCCGCGCGGTCCGAAACGCGGATCGTTGCTGGTCCCTCCGCGAATCCGGCCGATTCCGAGGGGACCGATCGGGATCCTGTAGGCGAGGCGATCGCCCTTCTCTCGAGCGGGACCGGGTCCGCCGGGCAGTGGCGCCGGGCGGTCGAGCTGCTCGGCGCCTCCGGGGACGGGCGGGCATACGACGCCTTGCTCACAGCCTATGTCGCCACGGAGGATGCGGAACTTCGCGGAGAGATCCTCTTCCAGCTCGAGGCGTATCCCGTTCACGAGGCGGCCGACCTCGCCCGCCTGTACGTTGCAAGCGAAGGAGATTCCGTCGCGCGGGATCGTCTTGCCGATCTGCTCGCTCGCGAAGTCAGGACCCTGGACGGAGACGTGGCGGGGGTTCTCGCTTCCCTGGGAGAACTCGCGACCGACCCGGAGCTCGCCGGACTTCTGGAGGCGAGCTCGCCCGCCGACGATGTGGCGCTCCTTTCGGAGGTCGCCCTGGAGGACCCCGACCCCGTCGTCCGCCTGGCCGCCCTGCAGGAGATAGCGGACGAGGGGTCGGGGCAGGCGGAGGAGCTGGTTCGGCTGGCGCTCGCCCGCGACCCCGCTCCCGAGGTGCGAGCCGGTGCGGCCGGGCTTCTTTCTTCCTTTTCTTCTCCGGAGTCCCAGTCGGCCCTCGTGCAGTCGCTCGGCGGCGACGCCGACCCCGCGGTCCGAGAGGCCGCGGCGGATGCGGTCGCTTCCCAGGCCGCCCTCTCCGGAGAGCTCGTCCTGGGGCTCGAGAGCGCCTTCCAGGGCGACCCCTCCGAGGCCGTGCGCGCCCACGCGGGGCGCGCCCTCGCCGCGGCCCTTCTTCTCGAGGACGGCGGAGAGGCTTCCCGTGCCGCCAGCGTCGAGAGCGGGTTGCGCACGCTCGCCGAAGCGAGTTCCGACGCGGAAGCGCGCAGTCTGGCCGAAGCCGGTCTTGAACTTCTGAGCCGTGCGGCGGAGGTGCGGTCGTGAAAGCGCGCAAGTGGGTCGCGATAGTCCTTGCACTCGTGAGCGCGTGGGCGGCTTTCCCTGTCCTGGCGCTGGCGAGAGAGATGCCGGCCGAACCGACGCCTGCCCGGTCGAGCGCTCCCGAAGGCTACCCCGTGTTCACGGTCGAATCGACCGACTTCGAGGTAATCGACCGGCTGAACTTCGCGATCGAGGAAGAAGAGGACGGCCTCGTCCTGGTCGTCCACGGCCGCATCCGCCTGCGGAGCTCCAACCTCGATGACTACGATGAAGGGATCTTCGTCCGGTCCTGGTTCGACGCCGACGGCGACAGGGAGTTCGAGGACGGGGAGCGGGTCGTCAACCAGGTGCTCTTCCCCCGTGGAAGCACCGAGGAACGGCTCTCCTTCCGGGGGCGGCTCGCGCTTCCGGCCGGCTGGTCGCTCCCCGCCGGCGGGACCTGGCTCCGTGCGGTCGCCTGCTACGGGTGCCCCTCCGGCGCCGCGGGAGGCATGGATTTCGGAGACGTTCGCGACCTCGCCGTCACTGGCCCCGAGGGGAAGTTCCTCCAGCCGCGCGCCGTCCTCCGCGGCCCCGCCGAGGTTCCGGACATCGAGGCCGGGAGCGTGGTCGTCCTGGTGCTTTCCGTCGAGGAAACCGTGCCTGGGGCACTCGGCGGACACCTGGTCTTCGTCAGCCCCAAGGGAACCGCGGTCGCCCTGGGGAACTCCAGCGGCCAGGTCAAGAAGGGCAACATCCGGATTGGAAACCTGCGCGGCAAGGGTCGCGTGACGGTCCTCCGGATCCTGGAGCGGAGCACGAGCCTCTCGACGGTCGAGATCGGACTCGCGCTCGACATCCCCGCCGATTTCCGCGGCGATCTGCGCATCCAGACAAACATCGGCGGACAGAGCGTTCTGGTCGCCCGCGTCGTCGAACCGGGCGACCCGGGGACCGGCGTCGGCGTCACCCCGAAGCTCGACCCCGTCCCCACGGTCGACTTTGGAATGGACCAGCCTGTCTCCCCGCTCCTCATCACCGAGAAGCGGGCCGGAGCGCTTTCCCGTGGGGTCGTGCGCCTGGTCAGCCCGAAGGGAACGGCCGTGGCGCTCCGGAACGGCGCGCAGGCCCGCGTGAAGCGCGGGAACATCCGGATCAGCAAGGTGCGGGTGAAGGGACGGACGATCGAGTTCACGGTCACCGGCGAGAGCACGGAGCCGAGCGAGATCGAGCTCACCTGCTGCGTGGATGTCGAACCGACGTATACCGATCCCACCATCGACATGGACACCAGCCTCACCACCGATAATGTCACCGTCGCCACCCTGTCCAAGTGACGGCAGGACGCAGCGGAGCAAGACGCACCCGGACGCAGATTGAAACGCAGGGACGAGGGGCGCAGGCGCAGGTCGCCAGCCCGGCTAGAGATCAACAAATAAAAGCCCCCCGTTCACCCTCTTCGAAGCCGGGGGAACCCTCCCGGCCTCCTCGCCCCTGAGCATCTCTCCTTGAACCTGAGCCCCCCGCTTGATCGGGGGGCTCTTTTTTTCCCACGGTCACGGTCACGGTCACGGTCACGGTCACGAACACGGTCACGCTTACGGTCCCCGCCCTCTTCGTCCCTGTCCAGAGAACCTTTCTTCCTGTCGCCCGCCGAGCACCCAGGGGCCCGAGGATCCGGTAGGCATCCCGAAGCCTTTTGATCGAGGACTGTTAGGATCGATCTCGACTTGTCCGCCATCCCCCGGCATGACCCTTGCTACACCTCTCGGTCCGGACCCCGAGAACCAGAACCCGAGGCCGAAATGGACTACGGACTCTACCTTTCCACCGCGGGCGCGCTCGTCCAGGACATGCGCGCGGATCAGGTCGCGAACAATCTCGCGAACGTGAGCACGGCGGGCTTCCGCCGCGTCCTGCAGACCTTCCAGGAGCGAAAACCCGAGAGTTTCGAGGACCCCGCAGAGGTCTCCTGGCAAACCGACCCCATCGACGGAGTCGGCGGCGGTCTCTTCCTCTACCGGACCCTTTACGACAGGTCCCCCGGGCCGCTCATCGCGACCGGGAACCCCCTCGACCTCGCGATCCAGGGGGATGGCTACTTCGCCGTGCGCGCGCCGGACTCGGATGAGGTTCTGTTCACCCGCGCAGGCAACTTCCGGGTCGGGCCCGACGGAATCCTCCACACCGCGGACGGGGGCCATGCGGTCCTCGACGAGAATGGAAGCGAGATCGAGGTCGCCGACCCCGCCTCGGATACGTTCGCAGAGAGCATTCAGGTCCGGGTATTCCCCGAGGACGCGGACCGAACGCCGGTCGGCGGGGCGCTCTATCGCTTCGATGGCGAGGGCGAGGCGTTTCCGGCCTCGGGGAGGGTCCTCTCCGGGGCCATCGAGCAGTCCTCGGTCCATGTCGTGACCGAGATGATCGAGATGATCGAGGCGCTCCGGGCGTATGAAGCCAACGCCTCGATGATCCGGGGTCAGAACGACACGCTGAGCCGCGCGGTGAACGAGATCGCGCGCTCGCCTCGGTAGAACGGAGGGTAGGTCATGGCGCTCCGGGCGCTCCACACGGCGACGACGGGCATGCGGGCGCAGCAGCTCTCGATCGACGTCATCTCCAACAACCTGGCCAACGTCACCACCACGGGCTTCAAGCGACAGCGCGTGGACTTCCAGGACCTCCTCTACCAGGAGGTTCGCAGGGCCGGGACCACCCTGAACCAGAGCCAGAGCAACCAGCGCCCGACCTCGATCCAGGTCGGCGTGGGCGTGAAGGACGTCGCGACGAGGCGCGACTTCAGTCAGGGAGCGCTGGAGAACACCGGACTCCAGCTCGATCTCGCCATCGAGGGGCCGGGCTTCTTCCGCATCAAGGTCCTCGACAACCAGGCCCCCGAGGGCTTCGCCTTCTCCCGGGACGGGTCGTTCACCGTGGACAAGGACGGGAACATCGTGACGAGCCAGGGTTACTTTCTCGACCCGCAGCTCACCGTGCCCGAGAACACTATCGCGATCAACGTCTCGATCGACGGCCAGGTCGAGGCGGTCCTCCAGGACCAGGCCCAGGCCCAGCAGATCGGGCAGATCCAGCTCTCGACCTTCCGGAACCCCGAGGGGCTCGGGGCGATCGGCGACAACCTCTTCGTCCAGACCGACGCCTCGGGCACCGAACAGCAGCTCAACCCCGGCGCCCAGGGCGCGGGAATCCTCCGCCAGGGGTTCCTGGAATCCTCCAACGTCAACGTCGTCCAGGAACTCGTCGATCTCATCGAGGCGCAGCGGGCCTATGAAGTGAACGCCAACTCGATCGAGACGGCCGATGAGATGCTGCGGACGGCCAACAGCCTGCGCCGGTAGTCGGCCCGTGAGTCCAAGAAAATCCCCCAAGAGCACATCCATAAACCCGGACCGAGCCCGGCGAAGCGCCGGCGGCCCGGATGCGAGGCGCGAGCGCGCAGCCATAGCCCAGCTCTGGCAAGCGCGAAGCAACGAAGCAGACGGGCCGCCGCCGCGAGCCCGGCGACGGGAGGGTTTTTGGATGTGCTCAAAGACGTTTCTTCCATGGGTCTGGCTCGGCGCCGCCCTCCTTGCGGGGGCGGCGCGGGGCCAGACCGTCGTCCTGGAAGAGAACGTCGCGAGCGCCAACGACTATGTCGCGCTCTCGGAGGTCGCGCGCCTGGAAGGGGGTTCCGGCGCGACCCTGTCCCGTTTCGCCGAGATCTACCTCGGGCCGGTCCCGGGCGTCTACGACCGCGAGTTCATCCGCTCGCGGATGTCTCGCCATGGCTTCGACGTCGCGGGCCTCGTCTTCGCGGGGGCCGAGGCCGTGAGGGTGGAACACGCTCGCTCGTCCGCTCCGGCGCGCCTCCCGGGCTCGGACCCGAAGGCGGCCGGGATCTCCGTACGCGAGGACTCCCGGAAGCTCGTCGAGCGCGCCGTCGAGGACCATGTCCGCCAGTGGGTCGGGAATCGCGTGGAGGACGCTGAGGTCGAGGTGGGACGGATCGACTGGCCGCAGGGAATCTCCGCCGGAGACCGGATCGAATCGGCCTGGGTAGCGGAAGAGGGCGTTCCGGAGAGGGGAAACGCCCTCTTCCACGTTCGGGTCCGGACTTCCGAGGGGCGCACGTTCGATGTCTCAGTCGAGGCCTCCCCTCGCTATTACGTGCGGCAGATCGTCGCCCGGACCGACCTCGCGAAGGGTCGGGTCCTTGTCCGCTCCGACCTGTCGAGCCGGATTGTCGCGACGGACGATCCGATCGCCGGCGAAACGTCCGACCCGGACGCCCTGGTCGGCAAGAGGCTCGCCGCGCCTGTCACCGCGGGAAAACCCGTTCTCTTCGCGCGGGTCGAGGCCGTGCCGGTCGTCCGCAAGGGAAGCCGGGTCCGTGTGATCTACCGCGGCGACGGCTTCACGATCGAATCGATCGCCAAGGCCCAGGAAGACGCCGCGATCGGTGACGCCGTCCTCGTGCAAAACCCGAGCTCGCGCAAGGAATTCCGCGCACGGGCGATCGGCCCGGGCACGGTCGAAATCTCCGCCAGCGAACCCACCGGCAACAACGAGAGGTAGGACATGCGTACACTCTTCCTCGCGCTTGTCGTGAGCTTCCTCGGGGTCCCAGGTGTCTTCGCCCAGGGCCACGACCAGGGCCCCCGGAGCTCCTCGCTCTACGAAGCGGACGAACGCCTGCGGCCACCCTCCTACGACGCAAAGCCCAGAGCGAACCAGTCGCTTTACAGCGACATCGTGACCGACCCGAAGGAGTTCAAGAAGCACGACCTCATCACGGTGCTCATCCTGGAGAAATCCCGTTCGAGCGTGCGGGCCAACACGCGAGTCGACAAGCAGACCCAGCTCGAGATTGACCTCGATCAGTGGATCCGGTTCCGCCGGGGGGACCACACGAGCCAACATCAAGTCGACGACTCGGACAATCCCTTTTCCCGTTACACGCTCGAGGCCGCCAACGGGGGCGGGGCCC
Organism: Planctomycetota bacterium; assembly: GCA_016209595.1. Classification (GTDB taxonomy): domain Bacteria; phylum Planctomycetota; class JACQVV01; order JACQVV01; family JACQVV01; genus JACQVV01. The sequence goes on along the minus strand of JACQVV010000198.1, from coordinate 373 downwards.
TTCCCGGCGTGGACTTCGAGTCCCAGTACCAGCGCTCGAACCGGGGGCAGACCGACCGCACGGGACAGCTCTTGGAGAAGGTCACCGCCGAGGTCGTGAAGGTCCTCCCCAACCGGACGCTCGTCATCGAGGCGCGTAAGGAACGGCGTGTGAACGACGAGACCGAGACCCTCCTTCTCACTGGCATCATCCGCGCCGACGACGTGACCTCGCAGAACACGATCGAGTCGGAGAAGATCGCCCGCCTCTCGATCGAGTACACCGGAGAGGGAACGGTGGACGACGCGCAGAAAGCCGGCTGGCTCGCGCGCGCCTGGGAATGGCTGTACCCGTTCTGAACAGGCTTCAGGCTTCAGGCTTCAGGCTTCAGGCT
>JACQVV010000211.1 GCA_016209595.1 Planctomycetota bacterium | reverse complement strand
GTTCGGGGTTCGGGGGTCGGGAGCTGCAAGAACAACAACAAGGCGACCGACCCGGTCTTACCCACCCGAGCGTCCGGACTCATCGCCGATCCGGGGCGTCGGCGAGTAGCAGAGAGCGGTAGAACTCGACCGCGCGGGCCCGCGGGACCACCCGCACTTGCCGATCGACCAGGATGAAGCCCTCCCCGAGACCGCAGGTGTCGTTGAGGAGATCCTCGAGCGAGACCAAAGGCCATTCGCGGGGCCTGATGTGCGTTTCCTCGATCGTTCCCAGGTCCTCGACCGTGACCTCGATCCCCGCGGCCCGCAGGTGGCCGAGGAAGTTGCCGACCGTACGTTCTCCGACATAGGGCCACGGGACCCGCAGAGGACGTTCCACGAGGGTCGGCGCCGAGTAACGGGAGAGCTCCCACATCGCCGCGACGGAGAGCGCCGGGTCGTCCAGGGCCTTCTGGATCTCCCGGGCACCGGCCGGCCCGTGAGGCGCCAGGCCGCGGAGCGCCGCTTCGCGTACGCGCCGTAGGACCCCGGTGTCCGCGAGAATTCCGGCGAGCTCGGGCACCGCACGGTCGGCCGGAAGGGACCGAGCCGCCTCCCGGAGCGCTACCGACCGGATGGTCTCCTTGTCCCAGCTCATTTGAGCCGGGGCGTGGAGACCGCGGGCGATGTCGAGCAGACGGGCGACTGCCTCGGGCGTTCCGATCTCGCCCAGCGCTTCGCAAGTCCAGACGAGCCTGAAAGAGCTATCATCCTTGGCCAGACGGATGAGGAGAGCCACGTGCTTCTCCGAGTGGAGTTTCCCCAGCGCGCGGATCGCGGCCGTCTTGACCATGTGGTTCTCGCCCGGAGACTCAAGAATCCCCGCGATCCGATCGGCTTCCTCGGCGAGGCCCAGATCTCCGAGGGCATCGACCGCGGCCGCGCGTTCAAACGAATTCTTGGAGTCGAGGTATCCCCGCACGATGTCTGCAGGTCCGCCGAGCTTGCCAACGGCCCGGAGGATCGACGAAGCAAAGACTCTGTTCCGAGGCAGTTGCTCGACGATCGCCGGGACCTGATCCCGCGCTCCGATCGCGACGAGCGTATTGAGGAGCTCGCAGAATCGGTCCCCCTCCCATTCCTTGAGGAGCGGCGCGATCTTGTCGCCGCAGGGGACGCGGAGCGCGCCTACGTATCGCAGCGCAACGAGCCGGACCCACTCGTCCGGGTCGGCAAGGAGCTGGGCGACGCGCTCGCTGGGGCGGGGCTCCTCGATCCACGTCAGGGCCTGGATGGCTTCGCTGCGGACATCGGGGCTCTTCGCGTCGAGGAACGGGAAGATCGCGGGGACGGCGTCACGCGGCATGTCCAGGGCGAGCCCGGGCAGTGGAGTCGGGTCGCCCGATCGGATCCGGCTCGTCGCGTACTCGATGGCCTCCTCCTGCGGCCGGGTCGAGTAGATCACCCCGAGCCAGATCCTCGCGAGTTCCACGTCCCGCCCGGCGGCGTGCTCGTACAGGGTCTGGATCGCCGAGGGCGATAGCCTCTCCTGGGGACGCGCCTCCGTCGCGAGGAGATAGCGAAGTCGCTGTTTCTCTCCCTGCGTCAGGTCCCGCATCCCGAGCTCAACGATCTCCTGCGCGACAGCCGCCTCTCCGTCGGTTGCCGGATCGAGCTCGATCGTGGTGCGTGGCTCCCAGTCGACAAAAAGCCTCCCCTTGCGCATCCCTCGCACCAGCCTGGTCGACAGGCGCACGCCGATCTCGACCTGTTTGTCGTCCCCGAACCGAAAGCTCCCGAATCCCGCGTTCAGGTAGAAGGTGAACACCCTCGTCTCGCCGGGCGCAAGAGCGAAGTCCTCGACAACCAATCGATCCTGCCACCAGTAATCGATGCCGTTTCCGCACATGACCGGCCCGCGTGATCGGTCCTGCCGGACGTGCGATTGGAAGCTCGCGGCAGGCAGGGCAGCGACATCGATCGATTGGTGTCCGATCCCGACTCTTCCCTCCCCTTCATTGGCAAAGAGAAGGACGCAGTGAACGCCGACCACCCCGGATGCCTTGTGGGGAGCGTAGAGGTGCACTGTGACCCGGCCCGGCCCGAACGGTCCGAAGCTCAGGTGAGAGAATGCCTCTCCCCGCAGGCCGTTCCGGCGCGCGAGCTCGACCTGGATGCGTTCGATCGCCAGGTCGAGTCTCTCCTGGATCTCCGCGTCGGACGTCGCCTCTTTCGCCCGCCGGAGGTCGCCAAGCCGAGCGGCATCGAGGGAATCGAGCCGCTCTTGGGCGATCGAGCGCACCTCGAAAGAAGGGGAACCGAGATCGCGGACGATTTCCGCCAGATCTTCCGGCACCGGCGTCTCCTGCGCGACGGCGAACGGCCCGGCCATCGCGACGAGGAGCGCAACCGTGAAGCCACGGAGCCCCGCACGCCGTGCGGAAAGCCACTCGGCCGAGAACGTCGTTGTCACCGAGCTCACGAGATTCTCCTGCGCTGGACCCGGGTCATGACACCAGAGGTTAGGGGCTGTAAGGAAATAAATGCGTCACCACCGAGGCCGAGCGAGCCGCCGCCAGGCGAGGCGCGCCGACGAAACAACCTAACGGAGTCGGTTGTTGAGGAGGCGCAACGAAGCCTGGCGGCGTCGTAGCCGGCCGAATGTAGCAGTTATTTCCTTACAGCCCCTTAGGCCGACACGCCACCTCAAGTC
>JACQVV010000194.1 GCA_016209595.1 Planctomycetota bacterium | reverse complement strand
CGACCACGGTCACGGTCACGACCACGGTCACGGTCACGACCACGGTCACGGTCACGGTCACGACCACGGTCACGGTCCACGGTCACGGTCCACGGTCACGGTCCACGGTCACGGTCCACGGTCACGGTCCACGGTCACGGCCCACGGTCACGACCACGACCGACGTCCAAGCCCACCATCGCTTGCCTGAACGGACCTCTCTCATGAACGACTCCCTTTCCGCCCTCGCCTGGCCCATCGCGAGGCTCGGGGAGGCGATCGACTTTCTCGCCAGGAGGGCGGGCCTGGCTCCGCGCCCGGTCGACCCGCCCGCGCCGCCCGCGGGAGTCGCCCGCGAGGGACCCGAAGCCCTCTCGCGTTGGATCGAGACCGCGGCGGGGATCCTCGGGATCGAGGCGGAGCCCATCGAGGTCCTCTACGCCGACCTCGAGGAGCTCCTCGCGACGGGCGGACCCGCGCTCCTCTCGATCCCCGGTCCCGAGGGGCCCCGCTTCCTCGCGCTCCTCGGCCGGCGAGGGCGCGAGGTGGCGCTCCTGGCTCCCGACGGGCGCATCTCGCGGGCCGCGCCGGCCACGATTCGCGAGGCCTCCTGCGAGAGACTGGAGGCGCCCCTCGCGCCGGGGACCCTTGCGCTCGTTTCCGCCGCGGGCGTTCCCGAGGTCGCGCGTTCCCGCGCCGCCAAGAGCATCCTCGCCGAGCGCCTCGGCGGCGTCCGGGTCGCCGGGCTCTGGCTGCTCTCGCTCTCGCCGGGCGCGCCGCTCGCGCGCCAGATGGCCGAGTCGCGCCTCGCGGGGAAGCTCGCGGTCTTCCTCGGCGCGTACCTCGCACAGTACGTTCTCTTCCTTCTCTCCTGGTACATGATAGGCAGGGGCGCGCTGGAAGGGCGGCTCGACCGCGGGTGGCTCCTTGCCTGGGGGCTCGTCCTCCTCACGATCGTCCCCTTCCGGGCGCTCTCGACGTGGGCGCAGGGGGTCCTCGCGATCGGCGTGGGGGGGCTCGTCAAGCGAAGGCTCCTCTTCGGCGCGCTCCGCTACGACCCGGACGCCGTGCGCCGAGAGGGGGCGGGCGGGCTCCTCGGGCGGGTCCTGGAGTCCGAGGCTCTGGAGTCGCTCGCCCTCTCGGGCGGCTTCCTCGCTCTCGTCTCGGTCCTGGAACTCCTCTTCGCCGGGGCCGTTCTCTGGGTCGGGGCGGGCGGGACGCTTCTCGTGGCGCTCGCCGCGGTCTGGCTCGCCGCGAGCCTTTTCCTGGGAGCAAGGTACCACCGCGAACGCGCCCGCTGGACCGATTCGCGGCTGGGGATGACGAACGACCTCGTCGAGCGGATGGTCGGCCACCGCACGCGCGCGGCCCAGGAGGCACGCGAGCGGTGGCACGAGGGAGAGGACCAGGCCCTCGAGCGCTACCTCGACGGCTCCCGCCGCATGGACGCGGTGGGCGCCCGGCTCGTCGCGCTCGTTCCGCGCGGCTGGCTCGTTCTCGCGCTTGCCGGCTTCGCGCTCCCCTTCGTCAGGGGAAGCGCGCCGCCCGGGGCGCTCGCGATCGCGCTCGGCGGGATCCTCCTCGCGCTCCGCGCCTTCCAGAAGCTCGCGTCCGGTCTCGCGCAGCTCGCCGGGGCCGCCGTCGCCTGGCGCGCCGCTGCGCCCCTCTACCGCGCCGCCGCGAGACCGTGGCCGGCGGGCGTCCTCCTCCCCGAGTCCGTCGCCTCCCGAGCGAATCCCGACGAGCCCGCCGCCCTCGCCCGCGACGTCGTCTTCCGGTATCCCGCCCGCCCGGAGCCCGTCCTCGCCGGAGCGACGCTTGCCGTCGGCCCCCGCGACCGGGTGCTCCTCGAAGGCCCCTCGGGCGGCGGGAAGTCGACCTTCGCCTCGCTCCTCGTGGGCCTCCGCGCTCCCGATTCCGGGCTCCTGCTCCTGGGCGGTCTTGACCGCCAGACGCTCGGCGCCGACGGCTGGCGCCGCCGCGTCACGGCCGCGCCGCAGTTCCACGAAAACCACGTCCTCACCGGGACCCTCGCGTTCAATTTGCTCCTCGGCCGCCGCTGGCCGGCCCATCCGGAGGACCTCCAGGAGGCTGCGGCCGTCTGCGCGGAGCTCGGTCTCGCTCCCCTCCTCGCCCGGATGCCCGCAGGGCTCCTCCAGATGGTCGGCGAGACCGGCTGGCAGCTCTCCCACGGCGAGCGAAGCCGCCTCTACGTGGCCCGGGCGCTCCTGCAGGGCGCCGACCTCGTCGTCCTCGACGAGAGCTTCGCGGCGCTCGATCCCGAGAACCTCCGGCGGGCGCTCACCACGACCCTCTCGCGGGCGAAGGCGCTCCTCGTGATCGCGCACCCGTGACCCTAGCCGTGCATGCCCGCCAAAGTCCGTCCAAGAACCTCCCGTCGCCGGGGAAGCGGCAGGACTGCCCCCCGGCGCGTCCTGCGTGTGCGCAGCGACACCAGGTTGTCCTGACCGCGATCACGGTAGACCTGAAACGTGCGGCCAAGCTGATCCTCCAGAAGAGTGTCCAAGGGCCCCAGGAGCTTGCCCGCGCCACGAGCGGAGCAAACCGTCAGCGAGCCCCGTTTCTGAGCCGCCTCCCCTCGCCGGCTTGACAGCGGATGAGGGTGCCGGTATAGCCGCCCCCATGGACCCGGCGGAACCGCGGAGCGGAGGCGGGAGAGAGGAGACCGCGAAACGCCAGCCCCGCGTTTCCGTGGTTGTTCCTTTCCTCGATGAGGAACGGAACATCGATCCCCTGTACGAGAGGCTGGTGGGTCCACTGCGAAGCGAATCGTCCTCCTACGAGATCATCTTCGTCGACGACGGGAGCACCGATGGCTCGCGAGATCGGGTCCTCGAGCTGCACGGCAGGGACCCGGGCGTGAAGCTCATCTCGCTCTCCAGGAACCACGGCCACCAGATCGCGCTCACGGCCGGTCTCGATCGCGCCACGGGGGACGTCGTCGTGACGATGGATGCCGATCTCCAGCACCCGCCGGAGGAACTCCCGCGCTTCATCGAGAAGTGGCGAGAGGGTTACGACATCGTGCACGGGGTCAAGACCGGGATCGGGGGCCGGGGGCCCCTCAAGGCCCTCCTCGCGTTCCTGTACTACCCCCTCATGCGGAAGATCGCCCGGACCGAGATCGTGCCGCACGCTTCGGACTACCGACTCCTCTCCAAGAGGGCGGTCCGGGCCCTCGGGTCGATGCGCGAGAGAGCGCGCTTCCTGCGCGGGATGACGACCTGGGTCGGCTTCCGGAGCACGACCCTGCCGTTCGACACCGCCCCCCGCCACGCCGGCGTGCCCAAGTACACGCTCCGACGGCAGATCCAGCTCGGATTCTGGGGGGTCGTGTCGTTCTCCACCTTCCCTCTCCACCTGTCGATGTACCTCGGACTCCTGACCGGCGCCCTCTGCCTCGCCTATGCCGCATACGCCATCTACGAGCACATCCTTGGCGTGACGATCCAGGGATGGACGTCGCTCATGGTCGTGATGCTCTTCCTTGGGAGCGTGCAGCTCGTCTTCCTGGGGGTCCTGGGGATGTATCTGGGAAGGGTGTTCGAGGAAGTCCGGCAGCGACCCCTCTACGTGATCCAGGAGTCCCTCGGGTTCGACGAATCGACGGACTTGACGACTCCATCCCCTTCTCCAGGTGCGTGATGCGTTCTCCGGCGTGCGTCGCGTGCGGAACGGCAACCAACCAGGGAGACCGTTGGTTCGATCACCTGTGGAGATGCCGTCATTGCACTCTGGTCTTCGCCGACCTGGAAGCTTATCCGGACACAGATCGCCAGTACAGGGAGAGCTTCTTCCGCGGGGACGCCTATCGAGACTATGTCGATGATCGCGAGACTCTCCAAAGGAATCTGCGTCGCCATCTCGCAAGGATCCGGCAATATCGGCCTTCCGGCAGGATGTTCGAGATCGGTTGCGCGTACGGGTTCTTCTTGGATCTGGCCAAGGAGTTCTGGCAGGTCGAGGGCATCGACATTTCTGCGACCGCGGCCGACTACGCCAGGCGGATCCTGGGCGTCGATGCGTTCTCGGGAGACTTTCTCGCGCATCCGATCGAGGCGGGGACTATAGACGTCTTCTGCCTCTGGGACACGCTGGAACACTTGAGACGCCCGGATCTCTACGTCGAGAAGATGGCGCGCTGCCTTCGACCCGCGGGGATCGTCTGTCTGACGACGGGTGATGTGCGCAGCCTCAATGCCAGGTTCCGCGGACGCAAGTGGCGTCTGATTATTCCACCCACACACCTCTACTACTTCTCGCGGAATAGCCTGGCTGCTCTCTTCGCCCGGTACGGAATGACGCTCGTGAGTTCCCGTTACGTCGGATACCACCGAAGAGTGTCCTCCATGATCCATCAGATCCCCGGGCTTTCGCGCCTCAGCGCGGACAACGTGCATTTCAGGAGGCTCACCGAGGCTGTGGGGAAGCGCGATCTGTATGTCAATCTCTTCGACATCTTGTTCGTTGTCGCGATGAAGCCTGCCGAGAGGCAGCTACTCGGACGTGGGACCCCTCGGTAGGGCGATCGGTGAACGACCGGCGAGATCCCCCCCGGGCCATCACGCAACCCGCCCAGGACCCCGAGTCTGGACCCTCGGGAAGCTGGCCGGATCAGATATATTGTGAAGGCCCCTTACCCGCCGGTTCCGCTCCGCGAGGCGTCATGACGCTTTCGATCATCGTCCCCTGCTACAACGAAGAGGAGAGCATTCCGCTGCTGCTGCTCGCCTTGGATCACTTCGAGCCGAAGCTGAAGGCGATCTCAGGTCTGGGTCTCGAGGTCGTCTTCGTCGACGACGGAAGCGAAGACGGGACGCGAAGGGAGCTCGAGGCCGTCCTGGCACCGAGGAAGAACTACCGCCTCATCGTGCACGAGGTCAATCGTGGGGTGGGAGAGGCCATGCGGAACGGATTCTCCGCGGCGAACGGAGAGTGGGTCGTCTGCTACGACAGCGACTGCACCTATCCGATCGACGACGTCCTGCGGATGCTGGAGAAGCAACGGGAGGTTGACGCGGATGCCGTGACCGCTTCTCCGTACCACCCGATGGGTCGGGTGGAAGACGTTCCCGCGTACCGCCTGGTCCTCAGTAAGGGGCTTTCACTTCTCTATCGGTTATGGATCGGGCGCGCCGCGCGCCACATCCGCACGTTCAGCTGTGCCTTCCGTTTGTATCGCCGGGATGCGATCCAGGCGGTCCGGTTCGCATCGGGCCGCTTCCTCGCTCCGACGGAGATCATGGTCGAGTTGCTGGAGGGAGGCTACAGTGTCGCCGAGATCCCTGCCACGCTCTCTCACCGGAGATTCGGTCATTCGAAGATGAAGGTGATGCGAACGATTATGAGCCACCTGCGATTTCTGACGTCGCGGCTCGTCACCGGTCGAAGCAGGCCGAAGAACGGGCGGAGCCGACGAATGTCCGAGCCCTCGTCGCGCTGGAGGGCGCCGGCCGGCGTCTCGATCCCTTTGGACCTGGTTTCCTGGAACGAGGAGTTGAACAAGCAGCATTCGATGGACGTGCTCTCGGAGAATCGCAACCCGATCATCAGGATGATGGAGCGATTCCGACGGCGCCATCTCTCAAGAATCATTCCGCCTGTGCCGGATGCCGTCGTCGTCGACATCGGCTGCGAGAGCGGGTATGTCGCGGAACGGGTCCTCGAGAGTTGCCGGCACCTCCACTGCATCGACATCGACCAAGCGAGGCTGGAGAGGTCCCGCCGGCGCCTGGGTTCGGACAAGGTTGATTATGTCCAGTCGGACATCCAGAATGTCAATCTCGCTTCGAGCGTGGCCGACATCACGATCGCCTCCGCGGTACTCGAGCACGTTCCCAGCCCGGAGCGAGCGCTCCGCGAATGCGCCCGGATCACGAAGGTGGGAGGATTCGTAGTCCTGTGTATTCCGAACAACCACATCGTCCTCGGGATCAAGAGGGTCCTGCGAAGACTGAGGCTCAATGAAATCCTCGGTGGGCTGGCCGCGGGGCCGGCTCCAGGTCCTCTTCATATCTTCCGCCGAAGAGACGTCTTGAGGCTCATGCGTTCCGAACGCTCCCTCTCGATCGAGTACTTCACCCTCGACCTGGCGACCCTCTGCTTCTTTGGGGTCCTCAAGAAAAAAGCCGCCTGACATGTGCGGCATCGCCGGAATCCTCACGCTGAGGGATTACCGGAACATCCGGAACGATCTCGTGGTCATGAACCGGGCACAAGTTCACCGCGGGCCGGATGGCGAAGGGATCTATGTCGGACCGAACGGTTCGAACGCTCCCTACGGTGTGGGGCTCGCCCACACGCGTCTGGCCGTGATCGATCCACAGACCGGCCATCAGCCGATGACGAACGAGACGGGGAGCGTCTGGCTGACCTACAACGGCGAGATATACAACTACCTCTCGCTTCGGGAGGAGCTCTCGTCCCGGAACCACCGATTTGCCAGTCGAGCGGATTCGGAGGTCATCGTTCACCTTCACGAAGAAGAAGGAGCCTGCGCCGTGCGCAAGCTCAACGGGATGTTCGCGTACGCGATATGGGATGAAGAGGCGCGGCAGATGACCCTGGCCAGGGACCGTTTCGGCATCAAGCCCCTGTACTACTACTTCGACGGGAAGACCTTCGCCTTCGCCTCCGAGATCAAGGCACTCTTGGCGGCGCAAGTGTGCCGCGCCGCGATGAACCCGGCTGGAATCGCCGACTATTTGACGCTACAGTATTGCCTTGGAGACAAGACGCTCTACCGGGACATCCGTCATCTGCCGGCCGCAAGCACGGCGGTCCTCGCGCTTCGGGACGAAATGCTGCAATTGCGCATCGAGCGCTATTGGGAACCAGCGTACGAGATCGACACCCACCTGACCGAGGAAGGGTTCTGCCACCGATTGCGCGAACTCCTCGACGACGCGGTGGGGATCAATCTTCAGAGCGACGTTCCCCTGGGCGCCGCGCTCAGCGGAGGGCTCGATTCGAGCGTCGTAGCCACTCTTGCCGCCTCACGGTACGGGGGGCGCCTCAAGACGTTCACGGGGCACTTCGGCGACGATCCGGCGTACAACGAGACCCGCTACGCTAGAGAGGTTGCCGAGTCGATCGGAGCCGAGTGGTTCACGGTCGAGGGAGGCCATGAGGACTTCGCCGGCGTTTTCGATCACATGATGTACCACATGGATGAGCCCGCGGCCGGCCCTGGACTCTATTCGCAGTTCATCATCAGCCGATTCGCGAAGGAGCGCGTGACTGTTCTGCTGGGGGGTCAGGGCGGGGACGAGCTCTTCGGAGGCTACGTGCGCTTCGTTCTGGCCTATCTGGAAGAATGCCTCCGGGGCGCGATCTTTGGCACACAGGGCAAGGGCCAGTTCGTCGTCGCGCTGGAGTCTATCATTCCGAACCTGGACCAGGTGCGCGGGTACGTCACGCTCTTGAAGAACTTCTTCACACAGGGGATCTTCAGCGGGTCGGAGAGGCGATACTTCGATCTCATCGACCGGATGGAGGGTGTCGAGCGCTTCATCACGCCGGAGTTCCTCGGCCAGATGGACACCGCGAGGGTCTACGAGGAGTTCGTCGAGGAATTCACTCATCCGCGGATCGATTCGCTTTTCAACCGGATGACGCGGTTCGAGATGAAGAACCCCTTGCGTGCGCTGCTTCAAGTAGAGGATCGAATGAGCATGTCGGTGTCGCTCGAGTCGCGTGTGCCTCTGCTCGACCACAGAATCGCGGAGCTGTTCGCGACGATTCCGCCCGTGATGAAGTTCAAGGGGGGAAAGTTGAAGTACCTTTTTCTGAGGGCGGTGGAAAACCTCATACCCAGGACGATTCTCGAGCGAACGCACAAGATGGGTTTCCCCGTCCCGATGGTTGAGTGGCTGCAGGGTCCGCTGAGGGGGTTCGCCTGCGAGATGCTCCTCGGAGAGCGCACACGGCGGCGAGGGATCTTCGACTGCGCCCAGATCGAAAGAACCCTCCCGAAGGAGGGGAAGTTCGGTCGCAGACTATGGGGGCTTCTCTGCCTCGAGATGTGGTGCCGGATCTTTCTGGACGGCGACGGACCTCACACCGGTCTTTCCGCCGGGAGCGGAGTCGGTTGCGAGATCGGCCGGGAACCGCCCGCTCAGCAGGTCTCCTAGCGAATCGAAGACGGGTAACCGTTCAGGGCCCCGCAGAACGCATCGGATCGGCGATTCCGAGGGTCTCCAGAAAAGGGGAGGGGGCCGCTGGCACGGTGTTCGCCCCTGCCGCCAATCCCTCCCGGCCCGCAAGGCCGCGCGAACGCCGTGCCGGCGGTAGGAAGGGGGAGGGGGCTGTTCCCCTCCCCCTGAACGGTTACGAAGACGGCGTGCCTCGGGTCTTCTTCTTCCCGGCGAGGCCCGTGGGGACGCCTACCTCCTGGATCTCCTCGAAGCCGGCCTCCTCGTACCATCGCCGGACGTCTTCGGCGGTATGGTGCCATTGGTACCTGGGGCTGAACCAGTCGTAGGTCACCTGCGCGCACTCGCGCCACGTGTTCTTCGGCCAGCGCGTGTCACTGTAGGTGCGGACCAGCGACAGGAGGGGGACGGGGATGTAGCAGAGCGCGTGGAGGAACGGCGCGGGCAGCCGGGTGGTCACCGCGCGCAGACAGCGGTGTAGAATCTCCCAGGTGGCTCCTCCGCGGGGGTAGACCCAGATATCCAGAAAGCCTCCAGGTTTGGTAGCACGGCTCAGGGACTGGAAGGCGATCCTGGTGTCGGGGGTGTGATGGAGGACGCCGTTCGACCAGACGTAGTCGAACGCCTCGTCCCTGAAGGGGAGATGGAGGATATCCCCCTGTACGATGGAGACATCACGCATCCCGGCCGTACGCTCCCTCGCGATCTCGACTCCCTCGCAGAGGTCGAGGCCGACGGCTCTTGCTCCATGTTCCGCGAGGAGCCCTGCGAAGCGGCCGTGTCCACAACCGGCGTCGAGGGCGAGCTTGCCCTCGAGGTAGTTCGCGCGGATCCGTGGATGGGAGAACTGGCGGAAGCACTCGCGTGCCTGGTCGATATCCTTGCCGAAGATCACCTTCCCACGACCCCACGTGCGCCATTGGTATTCGAACCGGTCGCTGGTCTGTCGGTCGAATGTACCGGCGTCGGCGGGCGGCAACATCCGGCAGATTCCGCGCACGATCGTGTAGGTCGATGCGCATTGGCAGCGAAGCAGACCAGTGAGGATACGGCCGTCTTCCGTCTGCTCCGGCTCGAGGGTGAGCGCACCCTTGCGGCAGCTTGGGCAGGCGAGCAAATCGAGGAGCCAAAGGTTCATGAGACCTGGTTACTCGCCAATGTCAGCCGCACTTCCGTCGAAGTCCGCTTGCGGAAAGGCGCGGTGCGTCAAGGGTTGCAAGACCGAAGCAGGATAACATGGATGCGGGAGCCTTGCCATGCCTCTTGACACGGGTAGATCCAGCCGGGTAAGGAGGGGGCCGCTGGTACGACTCTCGCCTCGCAAGGGGAGTGCCGGTAGGCGGTATGGAATAGGGGTGGGGGCCTTTCCCCTCCCCCTGACAAGGAAGCCGACGTGAGAGTCATGACCGTGATGGGGGCCCGACCCCAGTTCATCAAGATGGCGCCGGTACGCCTCGCCCTCCACGCCCGCGGCCACGAAGAGATTTCGGTCCACACGGGCCAGCACTACGATCCAGGGCTCTCCGACATCTTCTTCCAGCCGCTCGGCCTCCCGCGTCCCCGCCACAACCTGGAGGTCGGTTCCGGGACGCACGGCGAGCAGACGGCCCGCATGCTCTCGGCCGCGGAGCGCACGATGATCGAGGAGCGGCCGGACGGGGTGGTGGCCATCGGAGACACAAACTCCACGCTGGCCGGCGCTCTCGCCGCGGTCAAGCTCCATATCCCCGTCGCCCACATCGAGGCGGGGCTCCGGAGCTTCAACCGCCGCATGCCGGAGGAACACAACCGAGTCTGCACGGACCACCTCTCGGATCGCCTGTACTATTCGACCCGAGCCGCCTGCGAGAACCTGGTGAGAGAGGGTCTTCTCGCGAAGGCGGTCCGCTCGGGGGACGTGACCCTCGATTCGGTCCGCCTCTTCTCCGCGACGGATGGGGGACCGGAACTCGCCCTTCTGCTCGACCGGGTCGGTCCCCGCCCATTCGCGGTGCTGACCCTGCACCGGGCCGAGAACACGGACGACGCGGATCGCTTTCGCCGTCTCTGGGGGCGCATCAACGAGATGGCTTGGCCCGTGGTCTTCCCCATCCATCCCCGGACCCGGGAGGTCCTTGCCCGGCTCGCGCTCTCCACGGTGCCGTCCGTCCACGTCTCCTCGCCCATCGAGTACGCGACGATGCTTGGGCTCCTCAGGCGCGCCTCTCTCCTCCTGACTGACTCCGGCGGACTTCAGAAGGAGGCCTATTTTCTTGGTGTTCCCTGCCTGACTCTCCGCGAGGAGACCGAGTGGGTCGAGACGATCGAGGCCGGCTGGAACCGCCTGTATGACCTCTCGACGTTCCCGCCGATCGACGCCGAGGCCGAGAGCCGGCGCCACGGCGTCGCGATCGAGGAGTACGGGAACGGCCATGCCGCGGAGCGGATCGTCGAGGACCTGGAGTCCTGGCTCGGGTCTCGGGCGACCGGGCTCTGATCCAGGCCCATCGCGGTTCACGGGCTGCCCTGTCAGTCTCTCCTTGGTCGATTCCCGGGCGCGCGAGGGAGGAAGAACAGACAGTCCTCGACCTCATCGACGCAAACGTAGCGCTCGTCGATGGCGACACGTATGGACTCGACGAGGCTCCCACATTGGCGCTTTCGCACGATCACAATCTTGACCGGTCCATCCCGCAAGGCGTCCACGAGTTCGACGACCAGGTGGCTAGTCCACGGGGAATCGTAGGTGCCGCAGTACAGCCCCTCCCAGATGTAGACCGAGCGGGTCGGGTTCGAGCACCCGCTCATGAGATAGAGCCCGGGCAAATTGAAGAAAATCGCCGCCTCCCCGTCCGCGACGTAGCGGCGCCGCGCGTCGTCGAGGCGAAGATACATGCGCGCGTCGTCCTCCTGGAAGTAAGCCCGGGTGTTCCCGCGATCCACGTAGATGCGATCCGCCTCCCCGGCTTGGGCGTGGGGGACAAGATGGTGCGTCAGGAACGCTCCCATCGAAGAGACCCAGACCCCGAGAGCGAGGACGTACGCCGGCGACGAAAGGACCCGTCGGACCCCCCACGCTTCGTCGCCCCGACAGGGCATGGCGAGGAGGCCGCCCGCGACGACGAACACAGGCGGGAGTGCCGGGAGCAGGTACGCGGAGACTTCGGATGGCCAGAGGAGGAGGATGTGGAAGGCCGCGAAGATCGCTGCGCCTTGGAGCCGGTGGAAGGACAGGGTGAACGGGACTCCCTGGGCCACCCGCCCGATCGCCAGGGCGAAGACGGCGGTCAAGACCCCGACCGGCAGGACGTGGAGGAATTCCCAGGTGTGCGGCAACCAGGCGTTTCGCAGCCGGAGCGAGATCGGGAGCGGAAGGAAAAGAGAAAGGTGGGCCAGGACGATACCCGCCGCGAGCAAGGCTCCGAAGCGCTCGGGCCGCCGGAGGCGTTTCCCTGCCCAGGCCGCCGCTGCGAACCCCGCGACGAGGATCGCTAGGAGGATCCCCTTCCTCCATTCGGCGACGAAGTTGTAGACGTTCGCCGACGGCCTGATGTACACACCGGGCAAGATGAAGACGCTGATCACAAATCGGGCGAGGAGAGGCGTCCCGCCCCGGATCCAGAGCACGCCGATGTGGAGGGTGACGACGGCGAGAAACCCGGTGGTCGTCCGCAGCAGGGGCGAGAAGATCTCCCTCGCCGCAGGGTAGGGGCGGCCGCTCACCGCTGCCCGGATGGAGAACCAGAGCGCCGGAGCGAGAGCGAGGCCCAAGAGGACGTAGAAGTTAAGGGCGTAGATGCTCCAGGCCAGGAGAACGCCCCCGACCGAAACGAAGACCCCGGGGGCGGCCAGAACGCCGAGGACCGCGACGCCGCGCCGGGGCTGGCGGTCGGTGGGTCCCTCGGCAAGGATAGACGTCCCGAGGGTGACGAGGGTCGCAAGGAGATGAAATACGCCGCACGTCTGCTTGAAGAGAAAACTCGCGCCGCAGAGCGCTCCGACGACGTACAGGCTTCCGGCCGAGGGCCGGGGGAGACCCGCGAGGAGGCGCCAGAGCGCGATGGCCCCGAAGAGCAGGGGGAACCACGACGCCATCAGCCCATAGGAGTTCGCGATTCCCACGACACAGATGGAGAGCGCCACGAGTAGCGCGAGCGGCCGCGGCCCGATCTGGCGAGCGGCGAGGTAGAGGAACGAGGCGATCCCGGACCCCAGCGCCAGGAGAAGGAATCCGAGGCTCCGGAGATCCGGTTCGAAGATGCGAAAGACGAAACTGAGCGCGAACGGCAGGAGCCCAGGGGTCAGGGTCCCAACCATGAAGGACTCGTGAGGCCACTCACCGTGCAAGACGCGCGTTGCTCCGAGAACCGAGTTGCAGTCGTCGATCGTGGCCGACGGGAGGTGCCGGGTCCCCGGGAACACCAGCAAGGACACGAGGAAGACGAGAGCTGCGATCGCAAGGTCGAGACCCCGCCCGGAGCCTCTCAAGAGAGCTCTCCTCCGGTCTGTCCCTCCCCCGCCGCCGCAGTCAGGGAGTGGAGAGATGTTCGGCGGATTCGCGGAGGAACGATCGTCGACCATGGCGCGGCCATTCTACGCGCGTGCGGTGCTTTCGCCATCGGGCGGCCCGGCCGGCCTTAGGGCCCGCGCAAGAACAAGTTCACAGATTCCGCGCCCAGGTTTGGGTCGAATTT
>JACQVV010000193.1 GCA_016209595.1 Planctomycetota bacterium | reverse complement strand
GACTCACGTGAGTCACGCGGGCCCGACACCCGCCCTGGCGCATGAGCCGCGCCAGGGCAATCACCCATACAGCCATCAACACCCCTCCAGGGGTGGCCGCCGGACCCG
Organism: Planctomycetota bacterium; assembly: GCA_016209595.1. GTDB lineage: Bacteria > Planctomycetota > JACQVV01 > JACQVV01 > JACQVV01 > JACQVV01. The sequence continues at coordinate 15,853 of JACQVV010000193.1, read as the reverse complement.
CGTTGCGGGCCGAGCGGCGGGCAGGCGGCGATGCCGCCGATGCACCCCTGGCGTGGGTAGGGGCGGTGGACGCGGGTCAGCGGACCCGGCCTCCACGCCGGACGCGGGCCTTCGCTACGCGAGGGCCTCGTCCGCCTCCACCGCCCCGCCCCAACCGCGTCGCGCTCTCGCACGCGAGACCTCGTCTCGGTCGGGGCACCGATCCATGTGCATGCGCTTGGACGGGGCAGTGTCTGTCCCCCCTCACCCCATAGGGCGTGACGGCGGGGACAGACCTACCTGCCCCGTCCCGTCCCTCCGTGGCGGGACGGGGCAATCCCCCATCCTGGCCTCCGGCCAGGATGGGGCAAACAGATGCGCCGCGGCGGGACATGCGCCGGGCGCAACTGGGGCTACGCTACGACTTGCGGCAGCGCGCCCCGAGGGGCTCGACCAGGTCGGCGAAGAACCGGCAGCCGAGAGCAACGATGCTGGCCTAGTCCAACCCCTTTCCGCTGCTGAGCCGGCACTTGGTCGCCCGGTTCGCGCCGCTTTCGGCCCGTGCGTCGGCGAGCAGCTCGCAGAGGCCCGCGCCGCCTCGCGCCCTCAGGCGATCTCGTGGGACTCGGCCGTTGCGATCAGCGCCCACGACGGAGTAGAATCCACTTGTGGTTTGGGCAGGCGGCCACCTGCCCCCCCAACGGTGTTCTACTGCGCCGTCCGAGGCCTACCTCGGCGATCCCTTGGCTAGGGAGACACGCCGATGTCCAAGCGGAGCTTCCCTTGGATTCACCTGCTCTTCATGCCGATAGCGGTAGCCGTCATCATCTCTTACGCCCCGAGGCTCCATTCCAGCATTTCACAGCACGGCGAGGCAGTCGAGAGTAGTTCCGGGTGGCACTGGGGGTATCACGGCGGAAGCGGACACCTCGCCACAGGAATGGCAGCAGCCTACGGCCTTGTAGTCCTTGGTGTAGCGGTCTGCGCCGCAATCTTGGCGACCGCCGAGAACCAACAACGCCGCGATCGTATTATCGTCCTCGTGGGCGTCCCCTCGCTAGGATGCCTCCTTCTAGTAGAGCGCTGGATCTTGGATTGGGGGTTTTGGACAGCTCATGCCTTCCCCCTCGTGGTGGCGGTCGTGTTCGGCGTCTCCCTCATCCCCTGGGCCGTCCACACGTCGCGTCGAAGAGAACAACGTCGAAAGGAGGAAGAACCAAGCGCGATCGCGCGCATGCAGGAACAGATTCGCCGAGGCATCAGGTGTCCGTACTGCCCAAACGCAGGAGACCAGTTCAGGGCCATCAAGGGGGGCATTAATCGCCCCCGCCTGTTTTTCCAATGCCTCAAGTGCGGACTTACATTCGAGCCGTGAGCTCGTCGCCCACGTGACAGACCACGAGTAGTGGCCCACCGCGCCCCCACAAGCGTCACCCCACAGAGACATGCGCCGGGCGCAGCTGGGGCCGCGCTACGACGCGCGGCAGCGCTCCTCGAAGGGCTCGACCAAGTCGGCGAGGATCCGGCGGCCGAGAGGGGCGAGCCCGGCTTGGTCCACGCCCTTGCCGCTGAGGAGCTCGCACTTGGCCACCCACTCCGCGTCGCTCATCGCCTGTCCGTCAGCGAGCAGCCCGCGGAGACCCGTGCCCGTTCGCGCGCCGATCGACTTCCAGGATCGCGGAAAGCACGCCCGAAGCGCGCGCAGCCACGGACTGTGCCAATGATCTGTCCTGAGGCGGTTGCCTCCATGTTCAAGCGCGAGCACTCGCATGAGGTGCGTCATCGAACGAGGACACTTCCTACCGCCCATCAGGCATCTCGCCCAATGCGAGCAGATCCCGGGTGAGCCCCTGCTGCAGTTCCGATGCGAGTGTTGACTTTCCGACAGGACTTGTGCTACGGGACGGCAACTACACGCCGCGAGGAGTGGAATGCCATGAAGTCGATGCGCATCATCGCGCTCGTGATCGGGTCACTGCTCATCGCGATTCAACTTCCACGCCTGTGGGAACTGCGCCCCATTGGGGGCGATCTCGGCTTCTACCTCGGCGTGCTGCTCATCGGATTCTCGATCTTCGGGTACACGCTAGGAAAGCCTGGAACATCGGGCGGTGTCCGAGGCGAGCATTGCGCTCGTTGCGGGAGTCCAGAGAACCTGACTCGACACCCGGTTGCGTATCGCGAGGGAGAGCCCGAGGGCGTGACAGAGTACTATTGGTTGTGTTCACGTTGCGACGCCGACAATCGAAAGCCACGTCACCCTAGCAGACGCTGATCCGGACGGGGACGATTCACCATCCATTCTGCGGGACCTTGGTCGGATCTGCGACCTGAATGCGATCCCCTACATCCTCTGCTTCTCGACGACCCAAACCTCGAGCTCCGGGTTGCTGCAGCCGACGCGTTGAGCGCGGTGGGTGAATCCAGGTAGGGGCTCTTCGCCGATCGGGCCGAATCACCAGTCGCAACGTGAATCGTGGTCCGCGATGGAGGACCGCGCACTCCCCCACTCAGCATCATCTGATGATGAGGGCCCCTCGCGTCCCGCGTGACAAGAACACTCGCCTGTCCCACGAGAGGCGGGGCTGCGTCGCTTACCTGCCCGTCAGGTCCGATCGCCTACTCCCGTTCCGCCGCAGGTCTTGCACCCCGCCCCGCCACACTCCGCACATGCGAAACGACCCATCGATCTTCGTTGAAGCTCCGCTTCGGCAAGTTGGCGTACTTCACCGAAGTCGATGATCTGTTCACCACGCGGGATGTCCTCGTCGCCGATGGACTCGATTACCTGAAACCTCCTCTTCTTCGGAAGGTCGCGAACCTGATTGAGCTGCTCGATCGTGGCAACGTCTGCACAGGCCTTCAGCGTGGAGATTAGCCAGTTCCGACACTTCTCACACTTGGTCTTGATCGTCGAATGGTCTACGAGCCATGGGATTCCCCTCGGGTCCCGCAAATCGCAAAGCGTGGAGACAATGATCCAGGCCTCATCGTCGTCCTTTCTCTGCAGACTCTCCACAAGCGCCTCCTTCGCGATCTCGGAAGAATCCGACGCAATCTCGCCCAGCGCACAGAGGATCGCCAGCCTTGCATCGATACTCCTATTGCCCTTCGCGCGGAGTGCATTTGCTAGTTCGTGGACTGCTTCAGGCCCACGGATCTTCGCCAGTGCCCTCGCGGCCTCAATCTGTAGAGGAACAAATACTTGGCCAAGCATGGCCGCAATCCTACGCACGGAGGCTCGATCGCCGAGAGCAGCCAACGCTCTGAGGGCCAGACTCTGGGTTCGTCGGTCTGCTGACTCCAAGAGCGACACGACATGGGAGTTGGCAGTCCGGCCCTCGATGCTCACAAGGATCTCGCACGCAGCGATTCGGGTCTCGGCATCCTCTCTCTCATTGCGCAGGATCGCCTGCAGGCGTCGGCAGGCATCTTCCCGGTACCGCTTTGCGATCTCCTTCCACGTGGACCGGAGTGCCTGCTGCACCCGATGATCAGAAGTCGCAAGGGCTTCCGTCAACGCCGCCTGCACCCGAGGATCATCAAGCGAGTGGAACGCCAATTCGCGAATAGCCCGAGCCTTGATGAGGGGATCGGTCGACCTGACCTTGCGCAGTGTCCACCACAACACTGGTTGCCCTCGCCACGAAAGATGTCCGCGAGCATCAGAGCACATTGCCCGCTATCGAGGCGATCTTACTCCCCCGGCAGCGAGGGCAGCAAGCCGAGCCGATCATCCACTCGCGCTCTACGCAAGCGGCCGAGCTCGCCACCATGTTGAATACGCTACATGTTGAACACGCTACCCCGCGAAGTGGTACTCGGCGCGGAGGCGCGCGTGAGCTCACCTCCGGGTGCGCTGGACGAAGTAGAGGGCGAGGGCTTCGCGGACCACGTCCGAACGCGCGATGTTCCGCCCCGTGCGCTCCTTCGCCTCCATGCAGATACGGTCAATCTGCAGGTCCTGTTCCGGGGTCAGGTAGAAGTCCTTCTTGATCAGGCGGACCTGCGGAGCCTCTCCCGGCGACGTGGCGACATGGAGACTTGGCGACATGTCACCACCCGTCGCCGCGCCCGAACCCCCCGGCTCCGGCAGCGAGGTCGCCAGGGCGACGTGGCGACTTGTCGGCGCGGCGCCCTGTCGCGGTGTCGCCAGGTCGCCATGGGGCCGCGGCGACAGGGCGACAGTCCTCGGCACGGCCACAGGAGCCGCCTGGAGGGGCGGCGCTGTGGCGACATGGCGCTCTGTCGCCAAGTCGCCCTGGAGAGGAGGCGATATGGCGCCAACGACCGGCGCGGCAGGGGAGGGGAGCTCGACCTCGGGGACGGCCTCGGCCCCCGGGGTCGCGATGTCGCCAGGTCGCCTTGTCGCCATGTCGCCCTGGGGAGATGGCGCCGTGGCGACAGCGGCCGGCGCGGGCGCGTCTACGCCACCGCCGGGCTGTCGATCGACGGGGGCGCCTCCGTAGAGCTCGTCGAGGCTTCCACGCACAGAGATCCGTCGGTTGCCCATCGGATGACCTCCTCCGCAAGACTCTCGTACGCCTTCGCCCCCTCGAAGTCCGGCGCGTAGTCGAACACCGTGCGCCCGGCCGTGGAGGCCTCGGCGAAGCGGATCGTGTACGGGATCGGGTTGAAGACCGCGGCTCGGCCCAGGTTCTTCTGCAGGAAGCTCCGTGTCTCCTCCAAACACTCCCGCGCGTGCACGGTCCGCGTGAACATCGTCGGGAGGACCCCAAGGATCTGCAGGTCGGGGTTGAGACGGGTTTGGACCTTCTGGATCGAGTCGAAGACGAGGACGAGCCCCTCCAGGGAGAGGAACTTCGAGTCCGTCGCGACGATGAGACCTCGCGAGGCCATGAACGCGTTCATGGTCAGGATCCCGAGGGCAGGGGGGGTGTCGATGATCACGTAGTCGTAGGAAACCCCCTCAAGGAACCGCTTCAGGAATTGCTCGCGCGCGACCTCGTTCTGCAGCGCCCGTTCGACCCCCGCGAGCGTCGTGTCCGCGGGGACGATCCGCAGGCCGTCCGCGGACTGGACGACGACGTCGGCCAGGTTGAAGCGCGCCTCGAAGACGTCCGTCATCGACCGCTCCGGGCGTCGGATGCCGCACGAGGTCGAGAGGCCGTGCATCGGGTCGAGGTCCACGAGGAGGACCGACTTCCCAGCTCGGACGAGGGCGTGGGCGAGGTGTTGGGAGGTCGTCGTCTTGCCGACGCCGCCCTTCCACGAGCAGACGGAGATCGTTCGGGTGGACATGGGCTCCTTTCCGCGGCTGCTTGTCGCGCTATCGCCGTGTCGCCAAGTCGCCACGGATCATCGGCAGGGGCAGGCCCGGTTCTGAAGATGGACTTCCGCATGGATGAATTGATATGTTGCTCGCAATACGTGCCCGTAACAGGCACGTATTGCGCGTACAAACTCACTCTCCCTTGACCCGTATTGCACACGCTCGTAGAATGTGCCCTAGAAAGGCACGTTATGCGGACGTACAGCAACGAGCCGCCCAAGACGCTCGGCCCCCAAGGGGCCCACCTCGTGACGACGCTCCACGAGCGAGGTCGCCGCGTCTTCACGTTGGCGGAGGTGGGGGAGATCACCGGACTGCAGCCGGCATCGGCGCGCAGCTTCATCCGGAAGCTGGTCGATCGGGGCATCGCGACCCGCCTCCGATCGGGGCTCTACGTCCTGGTCCCCTTTGAGCTCGGAAACGCGCACGAGTACCTCGGCAATCCCTACGTCGTGGCGCGTGAGCTCACGCGGGGGAAGCCGTACTTCGTCTCCCACGGCTCGGCGATGGACATCCACGGGATGACGACTCAGCCGCAGCTCGTGGTCTACATCACCTCCCCGGCGCCCATGCGTGGCCGAACGGTCCTCGGGACCGAGTTTCGCTTCGTCCTCTGCAAGCCCGAGCACCTCTTCGGGACCGCGGAGGAGTGGGTGGAGAAGCAGGAGAAGGTCGTCGTCAGCGACATCGAGCGGACCGTCATCGACGGACTCCGGCAGCTGGAGTACTGCGGCGGGTTCACCGAGGTCGCGAAGGGGTTCTGGATGCGCAGGGGAGAGGTGAGCGTCCAGAGGCTCGTGGACTACGCCCTCCACCTCAATGTCGGGGCCGTCATTCGGCGCGTCGGGTACCTCCTTGAGGCCTACGGTATCCAGGCGCCCGGCCAGGTCGAACGCCTTCGCGAGAGGCTGACGGACGCCTACCAGCTCCTCGATCCGCTCCTGCCGCCCGAGGGGAAGTTCCTCGCCCGATGGCGCCTTCGCCTGAACGTCGATCCCGACGAGATCCAGGCGGTCGTGAGGACCTAATCGATGATCCCGTCGCGCAACCTCTCCCTGTTCTCGAACCGCCTCGCGAAGGACGGGGGACGCCGCCTCCCCGAGGCCGTCCTCGAGAGGGACTACTGCCTGGCGTGGTTCCTCGTCGCCCTCTCGCGGACGCCGCTCCGCGAGCGGCTCGCCTTCAAGGGAGGGACCTCGATCAAGAGGTGCTACTTCCACGACTACCGCTTCTCCGAGGACCTCGACTTCACCCTCGCGGAGGAGACGACCTACGAGACCATCCGCCAGGAGCTCGACCCGGTTTTCGCGGAGGTGCGACGCGCGAGCGGCATCACCTTCCGCTTCGCACGCGAGGATCGGCAGTCCCACGCGAACAGCCACACCTTCTACCTCGCCTATGAGGGACCTCTGCCGGCACCGGCAGGGGGGAGGGAGGTGAAGGTCGACGTCACGATCCGCGAGCGGTTCGCGTTCCCGATCGAGGATCGCGCCGTCCTTCGAGGGTACGAGGAGTACGCCGACCTACCCGAGGACGCGAAGGTCCGCGCGTACGCGATGGGGGAGATCGCCGCCGAGAAGATCGCCGAGGTGCGGGGCGAGTTCCAGGCGAAGGAGGCCCGCTACAAGAAGCTCTGGGATCCGCGCCTCTCGGGGCAGATGGTCGTCCTCCCCGAGTTCGCCGAGGTCTACCGCAGCGTCCGACGGGCCTTGCGCCAGGCCGGGATCACGGCGAACTAGCAGCGGGGGAGGGGAAGCACGACCGCGGCCGAGGACTACCGCGCGCTCGCCGTCGAGATCGCGGGACGCATGAAGACGCCGCACGTGATCGCGGCGCAGACGGCCTGATAGGGGAGTGAAGTCGATGTCGAAGCCTGCGAGCCGGATCGGGTCCAACCCCCTCGACTTCATCGGCGGGGGTGCACCGAGTGTACGTCCTGTACAGGGTGGACCCGAGCCCCAGGAGGAGCCCGAGCAGTTCCCGGTCACGCTCAAGACGTACCGCCTGCCGGTGGACGTGGTCGAGAAGGTCGCCGACGTCGCGCACGCCGAGCGGTGCACGATGGCCGACTTCGTCACGCAGGCGATCCGCGAGCTCGTCGCGCGCATCGAGGAGCGCCGGGGAGAGCCCTACCCTCCGCGGCCGAAGGTGAGGCCCCGACCGCCTTCGACGCTTGAGGGCCAATCTTGAGGGCCAATAGAGATCTCGCCCCTTGCACTCGACCGCTCATCTCGCCCGACGCCCCCGGATATACACCTTGTCGGGCGTGAACCTACGATGTACGCTTGTCAACGCGCCGATATGTAGGTAGATAGACCTGTGGACGTTGTCGGCTGCTCGACAGATGTACCAATTCACATGCGCCTGCGGCAAGCGATTGCGCGCTCATCCCGCTCACGCCACCGCCAAGGCACGATGCCCCGGTTGTGGCAAGGTCTTCGATGTCGTCGAATCGCTCGTTGCGCTGCTCTGGGATCCTCAAGCCGATCGAAGGGAGCACGCCGCGCAAGCGCTCGGCGAACTCAAGGCGACACGCGCAGTAGCGGGGCTCTTGAACGCCTTGGACGATTCGAGCGATTACGTCCGGAAGTATGCGGCCCTCGCGCTCGGCCAGATCGGAGATGCGCGCGCCCTGGACCGGCTGGCCCTCGCCTCCCAGGATTCCTATGCAAATGTTCGCGAAGCGGCGATCACTGCGCTTGGGGACATTGGAGATCGTCGAGCAGTCGATGTTCTAGTCGAGAGACTCATGGACACTCGTGGAAACTTTCAGCCAGAGGCCGCAAGAGCCCTAGGGAAGCTAGGCGACAAGCGGGTGGTCGGCAAGCTCTCGGAGTTGCTCGGAGTCGTCGCCGACATCCCGGGTAACAAAGTTCCCCTCATTGAGGCGATCGGTCGACTCGGGCCTGACGAAGCAGTTGATGTCCTGACGGAAGAACTCATCCCGGGGCCGTCCAGGCGTGTCGTCAATCCGGGCGTCCGATTGGCTGCAGCAAGGGCCCTCGCAAATTGCACGGACACCCGCGTGATCGTGCCCCTCGTCAGTGTCCTGAAGGAGCACGATGCGACGCTCGTTGGCCTTGCCCATCAAGCGCTCCAGGCGTTGACCGAGCGATACGTTTCCCGCCTGGCGGCCTCGGAACGGTCCGTGCGATGGGTCGCGGCACAGGCGTTGGGGCTGATCGCCGTCGAGGGGGCCTTCACGCCGAGCGGACCTGTCGCGCGCGCGGCCCTCGAAGGTCATGGGCCAGACGACGATCCTGAGGTGAGCGAGGCCGTCTCAGACGCATTGGCGCTCATTCCGAGCACCCCACCGACACCGGCGCCCTCCGAAGAGGTTCGAACTGCGTCCGCCCAGCCGAGGGAGGCGCGTAAGCGGATCAGGTGCATGATGTGCTCGGAGAGCAAGTGGCTCTCTTGGTGCGGCAAGTGTCGAAGCCTGGTGTGTTCTGATCACATGGTTCCGATCGCACCCCGGTCAGGCCTGGGGACGGGGGGACAGGGGTGTCCGAATTGCCGTACCATGCTCTTCGATGGCGATTCGGTCCGATGGTGGCAGGAAGGGGAACCTTCTCCGTACCTCATGAAGGACCCTCCGCCCTAGACCTCTCCGAGAGAGCTGTAGTTCCGGAGCGACAATCGGTACGCCCACTCCATGCTCGGGCACTTTCTGCGCCGCCGATATCATCGTCCTCGACGCAGCGGGGCACATCATGACGACTCAGCCCCAGCTCATGGCCTACGTCACCGCTCCATCGCCCATCCGCAGCCAAACCATCCTGGACTACGCTACCAGAACTTCCACCATGGCCGGCGCGGTTTCGAAGGCTCGTTCTTTCTTGATCGCACATCGCGACTAGCGTTCCCACCTGTTGAAGGGCCTGGTCTGGCGGTTGATGGATGGGCCGAGTGGCACTCTGGGCAGTTCTCATAGGCTGCTTTCCAGAACTGCGCGTAATAACCCAAGCCCTTGATATCGCGGGAGGCGATAAAGGGATACACCCTCTTGGCCGCAGGATAACCCGAAAGCCGCTCATCTCGTTCCGCCTTGGACTCCGAATCAATCGCCTTCATGTGTTGCCACTCGTCATCTGTGAGGGGTGTACCCGATTCGATCAGCGTTCCAAGCCGAAATCCACACCGCGGGCATCGGGGAAAGTGCTTGTCGAGCCAGAGGTCAACCGCTTCATTCCCCTCGAGATCACCGGTGGCGGAAGGGAGCGCTGAGCAACAAGCTTCGCAGACTGCCACCTTCTGGAGCCGCTTGTAATTCCCCGTGGAGGAGGCCCCTCCGCAAACCGAACACCTCAAGTACTTCTCCTCCGAATTGATCATGAGCTCGGGCTGTTGAGTAGTCCAGCTTCGCCGCCCAGCATATCGGGGCACCGCTCGGTGTCAACATTGATTCGCTCGCAAGAACTCGGCCCTACGCACTGACCTTTTTCGAACCAATGGGGCTTGTCCACCTGCTCGGGATCACCCAAGGGTGGGTGGAGAAGCAGGAGAGGGTCGTCGTCAGCGACATCGAGCGGACCGTCATCGACGGACTCCGGCAGCCAGAGTACTGCCGCGGGTTCACGGAGGTCGCGAAGGGCTTCTGGATGCACAGGGGAGAGGCGAACGTCCAGGGGCTCGTGGAGTACGCCCTCCGCCTCCATGTCGGGGCCGTGATTCGGCGCGCTGGGCACCTCCTTGAGGCATGCGATATCCCTGCGCCCGGCCAGGTCGAGCGACTCCGCGAGCGACCGACGGACGCCTACCAGTTCCTTGATCCGCTCATGCCTCCCGAGGGGAGGTACCTCGCCCGATGGAGGCTCCGCTTGGACGTCAGCCTTGAGGAGATCCAGACCGTCGTCAGGACGTGAGTCCCCAGGAGCCGCGCCCGGAGAGGCCAGACTCCCGACATGGGCACCTGGCGGTGTGATGTGATCGCGCCCGGACGCGCGACCGGCCTTGTTCCGGGGTCGCCCATCCGAAAGGCACAATTCGTAAAGCACAATTCCTTGCGTCCCACCCCCCGGGCGATATCTTGATACTCGCCGAAGGACGAATCCCATGCCCGAGACGAAGACGATGCGCACCAAGGCCATGATCGTGCGGCTGCCCGAGGACCTCCACGAGGGGCTCCGACGCCACGCATTCGAGGAGAGGACCTCCATCGCCGACCTGACCCGCCGCGCGGTCGCGGAGTTCCTGCAGCGGAGCGGACCGTCTCGGAGAAGGGGGGCGAAGTAGCAGGATCGAGAGTGGGGGAGAGGCGAACGAGGGAGTAGCGATCCCTCGGCCTCGCCTGGAAACGGAAACGGCCCGCGGTGCTGGTAACACCGTAGGCCGTGGATTGAAGGCTTGGTGGCCTCTCGAACGGCCACATCTTCCCCGGCGACCGCTGGGGAGTCAAGCATTTCTCTCCGCCGTTTCAATGCGAATCGTTGACGGGGATGCTCTGTCCCGACGAGACGAGCGCAGTGGACTACAGCTCCTCATCGAGGCCGACGGCCGGGGTCGTTGAGCGACGACCTCGACCTCTGGTCCCGATTCACGAGGAGGTGCTGGGGCAAGACCTCGAACCGAGAGTGGGGGAGTGGACCCTGCGGGAACGACGGACCCGCTGCGGTCCCTAGAAACGGCCGCGGCCGCGGTGCTTGCGACACCGCGGCCGTCAGGATGGAAGACTTGTAGGGCCTACCAGTCGGCCACATCTTCCCCAGGGACCCCTGGGGCGTCAAGTCTTTCCTTCCTCGCCGATTCCCTCCCAGAAGCGTGCTTAGGGAAAGTGTCTCCCGACCACGGGTCAGCGCGGAGGCGCTCCGCCGGTCGGGGACGGAGATGGTGTGCCCGCGGAACGGCGAAAGACGCGCAGTTCGGGGCGGCGACGAGATTCCTCGGATGCGCGGGTCAAGTGAGTCGCCGCCTCCGAGGGTGATCAGCCGGGAATTCCGTTCGGCCAGGAACGGTCGCTCGCAAACCGGCCGGAGGACAGGACTTCGAGCCGCAACATCAGAACAGGATTCCCTTTGGGAATGATCGGGTGAGTGGTTTGATCGGTCCCTCGCCGGGCATGGTGGTGGAGTCATCCATGCCCCAGAGGGTCGGCAACGGTGGAGTACGGGGCTGGGTGCGCGTGAAGCGCTCGGGCCCGTGCCCTATCTGCGCTCGACCCACCTGGTGCCGCGTCAGCCGCGATGGGGCCCTCGCCCACTGCATGCGGTCCGAGAGCCCCCGCCCGTGGCCGGGGACCGCCGGAGGATGGCTCCACGTCCTGCCCGATGCCCCGTTCAGGGCGATCGAGAAGCTCCCTCCCATCTGGCGCCCTGTCGTCAACCCCCTGCCGCCAGAGCGGCACGACGCGATCGCCCGCGCCATCCTCGGGGGCCTCCCTCTCTCCGAGCGACACCGCAGGGACCTTGCGCGACGTGGACTCTCCGAGGAGGCGATCCGCCGCCACGAGTACAGGTCCCTCGCGCGGGCCGGGCGGATCGAGCTTCTCCGCGACCTCGAGGAGCGCTTCCCCGTTCACGACCTCGTCCGCTTTCCCGGAGTCATCCAGGTCGCCAATCGCTGGGGCGGTGCGTTCCTCACGCTCGCAGGGGCGCCGGGACTCCTCGTGCCCGTGAAGGACCTCGACGGGCACATCGTCGCCTTCCGCATCCGTCCCGACGACACCGATGGGGGAGGGAAGTACCGCTGGCTCTCCTCGCGATCCGAGTCGCGCCCCGAGGCCCCCACGCCGGGCTCGCCGCTGCACGTCGCCCGATCGCACGAGCTGCGCGAGCCCGCGCGCGTGTGGATCACGGAAGGGGAGATCAAAGCGAACCTCTCCGCGGACCTCCTGGGGACCGTGGTCGTCTCCCTGCCGGGCGCGACGATCCGCGCGGGAGTCGTCACGGTCCTCAGGGGGCTCCGCGCCCAGGCCGTCGTCCTCGCCTTCGACGCGGACAAGCGGGAGAAGCCGCAGGTCGCCGCGGCGGAGCTCTCCCTCGCGCGCGAGCTGCGCGACGCGGGGTTCGAGATCCAGGAGGCTCACTGGCCGCCCGCGAAGGGGAAGGGCCTCGACGACCTCCTCGCACGAGGCGGTCTCCCCGAGGTTCGCGCGTTCGCCTTCCCGCCCGAGCGCCTCGTCGGTCGGGTCGTCCAGGTCCCCTGGGGGTGGGCCGAGTCGCGCCTCCCCGCACGCCCGGGGACGGTGAGCGTCGAGGAGGCCCGCACGGTCCTCGCGGCCTCCATGCAGGAGGAGATCGCCGCGAGGAAGCCGGGGCTCCGGGTCTACCAGGTCTCCACGGGAGCGGGGAAGTCGGTCACGGCGGCGCTCACCGTCCAGGAGGCCCTGCGGCAGGGGGTCCTCGTGGGCCATCGCATCCTCTTCCTCATGGACACGCACGAGCAGATCGAGGAGATACTCGCGAACCCCCTCCTCGCGGACCTCGCGCGGGTGGCGCGCGTGCGCGACGGGAGGACGCCGATCCGCGGGCGGCCGGGCTTCTGCGCGGACAAGGCGCGGGGCGGGTCGAACCGCTCCGGCGAGCTGGCCCGGAAGCGCCAGGCCGTCTCCTCGAACTACTGCAGCGCGGGGGAGGACGCGGGGTGCCCCTTCGCGGCCAGGTGCCGCGGGGCTGGCTACCTCGCGAACCTCCTGGCGTGCGAGGACGCGCCGGTCGTCTTCGCGGCGAAGGCCCTCTTCGCGGCCGACCCGTCGGAGCTCGCGGGGTTCGACGTGATCATCGTCGATGAGGATCTCACGCGCGAGGTCTTCGAGGTCGTCACCGTCACGCGACAGGACGTGGACGACTGGCGCGCGCTCGCGGTCAAACTCGGCCTCGGCGGGGTGGAGGGGTGGTTCGAGGTCCTCACGCGGGTCCTCGTAACGGCGCTCCCCGCGGAGAGGGACGACGACGCGCCATCCGTCGTCGAGGCGATGAGGCGCACGGTGGGGGACGGGAGTGGCGGACTCGGCGCTCTCCTCGACGCGCTCGGGGAGCTCGGCGTCGATCGGCTCGGGAGGTTACCCTTCGAGCAGGTCTTGCGCGAGGGGGACCGTTGGACGGTCCCGCTCCGCGCGACGCTCGACCTGGTCGAGGCGCTCGGCGAGGACCTCGCACGCGCACCGGGCGACTTGGACTCACGTCTCCAACTCACACCGAGGGGGATCGAGGTCCGCGTCCCGCGGCGAGGGCACCTCGCGGTCCTCGCGGGGAAGACCGTGCTCAACCTCGACGCGACGCCGCGGTGGCCAATCCTTCGAAGGGTGTTCCCAGAGATGCGGCCTCCCGTCGTGCTGTCCCTCGATGAGCGGGTGGAGGTCGTCCAGGTCACGGACGCACTCTTCACGCGGCGGCACCTCGCGGTCCGGATGTTGCCGCGCCTGACTCCGCTGGTGGACGCGATGACGGTGGGGGAGACGGCCCCCGTGATCTTCCTCCACAAGTGCTTCAACCCGGACGCGGGGCGCAGGCGGGCGGAGAGGGAGGGGCCCGAGGCCCTCTCGGCGTGGGAGGCCGAGCGGCAGCGCCGCATCGAGGAGAGGGAGGTCGTCTCGGTCTCGAACCCCCACGCCCGCTTCGAGCACTTCGGAGGGGGCTCGCGCGGGGTGAATCGCTTGCAGGATGGATCGAGCTTCCTCGTCATCGGACACCAGGTCCCGAACATCCGCGGCCTGGAGGCGGAGATGCGCGCCGTCCGCGCCTCCTTCGCGGGCAGCGCCCGCCTCCCTCAGGGACCGACCGAGGCGCTGCTTCCGTACGCCTGGCGCGACGGGGGAGGAGTCTCGCGCGCACGGTGGGTGCGACGGCATCCCGATGCGGACGTCGCGGCGCTGATCGACAGCGAGCGGACGGCGCAGGTTGTCCAGACGATCGGGCGGGGGCGAGCGGCGCTCCGTTCGGAGGAGGACGTACCGCTCAGGGTCTTCCTGTTCGCGGGGCACCCGATCCCCGGCCTGCCTGTCCACCGGCTCACCACGATCCGGGAGCTTGAGAGGGAGTTCGCAGTTCCCACCGACGGGTCGGCGGAATCAGCGGCGGCGGACGAGGCCGTGGGGGAGCCGAAGGTGCCGATCCACGTCGGGGCGGACCCCGAAGAGGTCATCGTGGAACCTTTGCAGGATCAACGAATTGCGCTGCCACCCCCCATTCAGGTGCGGTCTGATCTAAGGATCACCGTAGCAGACTGCCCGCGGACGGGGGGTGGCAGCGCATCGCCCGGACCGGCGAGGAGATCCGCACATCCCCCCATGTATCGCTGGTTCTCTGCCGCCGCGGCGCTCCTCGTGGCTGCTCTCCTGGCTCCTGTATTCCGCGGCAGCAGCCCCCCAGCCGTGCCCCAAGGCGCCCAGGTGGGGACCCGCGAGAGCCGAGCGGCCGCTTTCAGCCCCTCGGTCGCCCTGACGCAGACGGAGGTCATCTCAACCCGCACGGCGGACTCTACGCGCGGGCCAAGTCCGTCGCGGTTCTCGGCACGCACAGCTCTCGAACGTCTTCGCATCGCTTCGGAGGTCCGCAGCGGTCCTCAGGGGCGCGGCGTCGCGCGCGGGCCTCCTCGACGTGGCCCACTCGCTGTCCCTGCCAGGTGTGCGAGTCCAGTCGCCCTCGACCTCGAAATCGTCCAGAACGAGGCCCACGTGGAGAGTCTGTCCCCGAGAAGCCCCTGCCGGGGAGGAAGGAGCCGGACGCGGCCAGGAGGATCGTGATGAGTGACACAGCTCCGACGCTCTTCCCGGTGGAGGGCGCAGCGCCGTACCTGGAGTCGGTCCAGCGCGGGACGGTCGCCGAGGTCTGGGCTCGGGTGGTCGGCCACTACCTGCGGCCGGGGGCGGTCGCGGTGGACCTGACGTACCGCACGGGGCGCATGTGGTCGCAGGTGAAGGGCGTGAAGGTGATTCGTCTCGACCTGGACCGGACCGTCGCGAGGCTGAGCGCGCTGGCGGACTGCCGGTACCCGCCGATCCGAGCGCTCGTCGCGGACGCGGTGGTCTTCGACCCGCCGTGGGCCGAGGACGCGGGGCGGACCGGGTACGCGGGCCCGAAGTACAACGCCGCCTTCACGTGCCCCGAGGAGGTCCTCGCGCTCGTCCGCCCGGAGGCCTGGGCGCGGATCACGAGGCCGGACGGGTTCCTGTTCGTGCGGTGCGCGGACTACCACCACGAGGGGCGGTTCGTGGACCTGTCCACGGACCTCTCGACGGTGCTGCGTTCCGCGTGGGAACCGTGGGACCGGGTGATCCACGTCATCGGCGGGAGGCCTCCTCGGTACCGGATGGTCCCGCCGCCGAAGACGAAGAAGGTGCACTCGTACTTCCTGGTCTTCCGCCGCGGTCGTGGCGCGACGCTCGCATCGGGCCCCTGCGTCGCCTCTGAACGAAACGACGTCCGCGGACCTGTCGCAAGGTCGTTGGACCCCGGGTCCGAGGGGGGAACTTGCTGATCCGTGGGCCCCTTGGGAGGGGGGCCAGGTACGATCTGTCGTACTCACGTGAGTTGAAGCGGTCTACTCCCGATGCCGGGCGGGACGCCACGGGAGGGCGATTCGATGAGGAAATCGAGGGCGGCGCGGCCGCCTCTCTATTGGGCGCCGACGGTGCCGAAGGTC
>JACQVV010000192.1 GCA_016209595.1 Planctomycetota bacterium | reverse complement strand
TCTCTGCGCACTCTGCGACTCTGCGGTGCATCGTCAACTAATGCACGACTACCTCGTCGAGGAGCGCGGCGAGCTGCTCGGCGCCGCGCCGCCGCGTCCACTGGGAGACGACGGCGGGGTCGGCTCCTCCCGGCAGGCGGTCTTCCCGCCAGGCGCGGTGCAGCCCGAGGATCGCCTCGGCGAGGGCACCCTCGTCCCCCCAGGGCACCTCGATGCCGGCCCGCGCCTCCCGCAGGAGCCGCGCGGTTTCCCCGTCGGGCTGGACGCACGAGAGGCACGGGCGACCGGTAGCAGCGCACTCGAACAGCTTTCCGAGGACGCAGCGCGGCCAGCCGCTCATGAAGAGGAGGAGGACGTGGGCGCGGCGGTACTCCTCGGCGAGCGAGGCGTGCTCCACGTAGCCCAAAACCTCCAGCCACGGGTGGGAGGCCTCCACGCGGTGGTCCCACCAGGCGCCCGCGAATCGGACGCGGACCTCGGAGGCGGGGATCTCCCCGCGCTCGATCAGGCGTGCCAGGACGGAGAGGAACGTCCTCGGGTCGCTTGGGCCGTAGACGGCGCCTGCGTAGAGGAAGCTGAGGGCCTCTCCTCTCGGCGCGGGGGCCCAGGGCGCGCCCGGGAGGTCGTCGGGGTCGAAGCCGTTGCGGATCGCCTCGGCGCGCCGGGCGCCGCGCTCGCGGAAGCGGTCACGGGAGGCCCTGCTCGTGGCGATCACGAGATCGGCGTGGGCAAGCCATGCGTCCTCGAGGCGGCGAGCGAGACGTGCGTGGAGGCCGCGCCCCACGAACGTGGGGTGATCGGTCCACTCGTCGCGGAAGTCGGCGACCCAGGGGAGGCCGAGCAGGCGGGCGAGGAGGGAGCCGACGAGGTGGGCACTCCAGTTGGGGGCGCTGGACAGGACGACACGGGCCCGGTGGCGCCGCGCGAGGGCGAGGCCGCGGACGACGGCGGAGGGGACCCATCCGACGTCCGCGTCGGGAAACGAGGCCGTGAGGCGAAGTGCGCTTCCGATTGCGTGGACTCCCCGGCTTCCCAGGGCGGATCCCAGGACCCACGCGTCGATGGCTCTTGTTCGCTCCACGGGGGGATCGCTCGGCAGCCCCGCGAGGAGCGAGGGGTCCCGAGGATACCCGGGCCGCTCGCGCATCGTGAGCACGGCGGGGCTCCATCCGAGCGCGGGGAGGTGCCGCGCCCACTTTGCCACGCGCTGCACCCCGCTCCCCCCCGCGGGGGGGAACCGAGAGCAGACAACCAGGCAGTGCCTGCGGACCAATCTCGCAGCTCCTCGGGGTGAATCCTCGACCGTGGCACCAGAGTCTAACAGAGTGATCTGGAGAATCGGGAGAATGGATTGCTGGCACGGCTGGGGAGCGCTATTCTACGCCACGCTATGACCATTGAAGGCTCCTCGGAGCGATCCGCGCGCATCTCCGTCCCGGTGGGATGGGCCGAAGTCCTCCTGCTGATTCTGCTCGCCGTGCTCATGACGCGACTCAGCCTGCGCGGCGAGGGACCCGTGACATCGGAGGATGAGGCTCTGTACGTGCTGCTCTCGCGAGCGCTTCTGTCCGGGCAAGGCTACGTATCGACCTGGCTGCCAGACTCCCCTCGTCACGTCCTCGTCCCGCCGGGCTATCCCTGGCTGCTCTCGATCGCGCAGTCCGTCTTTGGCGAGGGGCTCGGCACGATTCGAGGAATGACGATCGCGTGCACGGGCATCTCTGCAGCACTCGCCTATCTTCTTGCCTGGATCCTCCTCTCCCGCCAAGCCGCGATCGCGTGCACCTTCCTGCTGCTCGCTTCGCCGCTCCTTTGGCGGTTTTCGGGGAGCCTCCTGGCCGAGGCTCCCGCACAGGTGTTGGTGCTCGGGTCCCTCGCGGCGGGGGAAGCAGCGCGTGGATCCCGTGCCTGGCACCGCTGGTTCATCCTTGGGGTTGCCCTTTGCCTCGCGGCCATCGCGGTGCGCGCGGCAAGTCTGCCATTGTTGGGTGCATGGATCCTGCTGGCGGCGTTTCCTCGCGAGGCGAGGAGCCGCTCAGCTCGGGCTATCTCTGCCGGAACATGCGCGATCACGCTGTGCCTGCTGGCCACCGTCTGGCTGGTCTGGCGAGCGCACGGTGGCCCCAACTTGCACGGGGACTACCTGCGGAATCTCTCGGCGAGGGACCCATTGGACCTCGATCAGTCCACTGCGGGAGCGCGCGACCTCCTGGATCGCGGCGTACGCGGCACGGCATACCTGGCACACGAAGCGACCGACGCACTCTTCCATCACCTCGCCAAGCTCGGCCCGCTTGAGAGCGCTGGGCGGATGGCGCTCCTCTTTCTGCTCGCGTGCGGCGGAGTGGCACTCTGGAGAAGGGGCCGCATGCTCACCCTCGCATGGACGGCCCTCTACTCGCTCGAGTTGTCGCTTTTCCCGGCGTACGAGGGGGGCCGATACGCCTACCCCCTCCTTCCACTCGTCGCAGTCCTCCTGTGGGCGGGAGTCGAGGTCTGCTGCGCGCACACGAGGCATCTCCGCTTGGGGCCGCCATTGGTCTTCGCACTTGCGATACTCTCCGCCGCGCGAGTGACGCTGTGGCTCCCGAATGCCGGCGGAACGCGGATCGAGCCGGCCATGGCTCGGTACCTCGAGGTCGCCGACCGGATCCGTGCGCAATCTCCGCCGGGGACCATTGTGGT
Source organism: Planctomycetota bacterium (assembly GCA_016209595.1). Lineage (GTDB taxonomy): Bacteria > Planctomycetota > JACQVV01 > JACQVV01 > JACQVV01 > JACQVV01. Next base: position 1,744 of record JACQVV010000192.1, on the reverse strand, counting down.
GTGCCGCAAGCCTTGCGTCCTGGCCCTCAGATCGGACCTGGGCGCTGTGCTGTACCCGTACACCCGGGACCCGCGGAGACTGGCAGAGCTGGTAGAGAGGATCCGGGCGCGGTGGATCGTGGCCGATGAGTTGAGCCCCACGACTGAACAGTTTCTCCTTCCGGCGCTGCCGAGTCTGCCGATCGAGGCGGCGCCCCGATTCGAGATAGGCAGGACCCGCGCCTGGCGCGTGAAGTAGTTCGTTGGATCCGTTTCCGTCGGGCGCAATCCCCCGGTACAATGTTGCGCCCTTGTCCCCAGGGCGACCCATGCTCGACAAGTTCCGCAACATCGGGATCATCGCCCACATCGACGCGGGGAAGACCACGACGTCGGAGAGGATCCTCTACTACACCGACAAGGAGCACAAGCTCGGGAACATCGACGAGGGGACCACGGCGCTCGACTGGATGCCCGAGGAGCAGGAGCACGGCGTCACCATCACGGCCGCCGCGACCGTCTGCTTCTGGAAGGGGTACCGGATCAACCTGATCGACACCCCCGGCCACGTCGATTTCACCGCCGAAGTCGAACGGTCCCTCCGCGTCCTCGACGGCGCCGTCGGCGTCTTCTGCGGCGTCGGAGGCGTCGAGCCCCAGTCCGAGACCGTCTGGCGCCAGGCCAACCGCTACCGCGTCCCCCGCATCGCCTTCGTCAACAAGCTCGACCGCCTCGGCGCCAACTTCCCCCGCGCCGTCGAGTCCATGCGCAAGAAGCTCGGCGCCAATCCCGTCCCCCTCACCTGGCCCGTCGGCGAGGAGTCCTCCTTCCGCGGGATCGTCGACCTGGTCCGCCTCAAGTTCCTGACCTTCGACGAGGACGAGTACGGGCGGATCGTCAAGGAGGAGCCCGTCCCCTCGGACCTCGCCGACGAGATGGAGCTCCACCGCGTCGACCTCATCGAGGCCGTCGCCAACCAGGTCGGCTGGATGGAGGAGCGCTTCCTCGCGGGAGGGGACTTCACCGAAGAGGAGCTCCACAAGGCGATCCGCGAGGCCACGCTCGCCATGAAGCTCACTCCCGTCTTCTGCGGGAGCTCGCTCAAGAACAAGGGCGTGCAGCCGCTCCTCGATGCCGTCGTCGCCTACCTCCCGAGCCCGCTCGACATCCCACCGGTCGAGGGGGTCGAGCCGCGCACCGAGAAGCCCCTGACGCGCAAGCCCGACGCGAACGCCCCGCTCAGCGCGATCATGTTCAAGAGCTGGACCGACGCCTACGGCGAGCTCGACTATATCCGCGTCTACTCGGGCAAGCTCGAGACCGGCATGGCCGTCCAGAACCCGCGCGCCGACAAGAAGGAACGGATCCAGCGCATCTTCCTGATGCACGCCAACGCGCGCACCGCCGTCGAGTCCGTCGGGCCGGGGGAGATCGCCGCCGTGATCGGCCTGAGGTTCACGAAGACCGGCGACACCCTCTGCGACATCAAGCACCCGATCGCGCTCGGGAGCATGGAGTTCCCCGACACCGTCATCTCGATGGCGATCGAGCCGAAGTCGAGCGCGGACCGCGACAAGCTTCTCCAGACGCTCGAGCGGATGGCCAAGGATGACCCGACCTTCACGTGGCGCATGGACGAGGAGACGGGCCAGACGATCGTCAGCGGGATGGGGGAGTTCCACCTCGAGATCCTGCGAGAGAAGATGCTCCGGGAGTTCAAGATCGCCGCGAACTTCGGCGAGCCGCGCGTCGCGTACAAGGAGAC
>JACQVV010000201.1 GCA_016209595.1 Planctomycetota bacterium | reverse complement strand
CCCTCGCGCCCTGGGCCGTCGCTCGACATCGCCGCGCCGGTAGTCCATGCGCCTGCGCGGGCGATCCCAACCCGAGCACGGATGCCCCACGTGTAGCAAAACCCCCGGCGGTCGCGAGGCCGCCGGGGGCGCCGTGTTTTTCAGTCTCTCGCCGTACCGCCGTCCTGGGGCGCGAGCGAGTAACGCGCGTAGGGCTGGTCGCAGGCGGGGCTGCCGTCCGGCGCGGCGATGGCGACCCAGGCCTCGAGCGTCGCGGGATGGAAGATCGCGCAGTGGAGGTTCGACCTCATCGCGACGGGGCGCTTCACCATCTCCATGAGGAGGCTCTCGTCGACCTCGCCATAGCGCGGCAAGAGCCGGTCGACGAAGTGCTGGTAGCGGTCGGGTCCGGAGACCACCACGCAATTCTCGGGCTGGAGCGCGATGAACCCCTCGACGTCGTTCTCAGAGTCCTCGATCAGGATCCGGTGGGGTTCGACCACGACCTGCGACCCGCGCACGAAGGCCTTCCCGTCCGCGGCCCCCTGCGGCGGCTTCCCGACCCGCACGAATCCGAAGCGTTCACCCGGGCCGGCGGTCTCGAAGTCGTCGTGCGTGGCCCAGACGGCCCGGGCATCGGGGATCTTCGCGTCGGAGATCACGTAGTAGTATTCGCAGGTGCGCGGCGTCTCGCGGAAGATCGAAACGGCTTCCTCGAGGGTCCCGGCCCGCTCCAGCGCGTCGCGGACGAGAAAGGCCATCGGCATCCCGTTCCAGGAAGCGAGCCCCCGGCCCCCCATCTCGCCGATCGTGACCTGGGCGTCGTTCATCCCGGTCACCGAGCCGATGAACCCCGCGAAACCGACGTTCATCCACCGGTGGCCGCCCTCGGGCTCGTGGATGATGACGAGCGCGGTCTCCTGGAGCCCGGCCTCGGTCATGTAGTCGAGGATGCGAACATGGTAGAGCGAGCCGTCCTTGGTCGCCTTCCCCATGAGCGCCATGCCGGAGCAGTGAAAGGCTTCCGGGAAGAGGTTCCCCGCCTCGATCCGGTCGTAGGGGAGACCCGACCCCTCGGCGAGCCCCTTCATCTCCTCGCGGAACCGTTCGGGGACGTGCCGCCGCAGGAAGAAGTGCATCCCCGGCGCCAGGACCTTGTAGGCCTGGTATTCGGTCGATTCGCCGATCTTCCCCCGGTTGTCGAGCACCGCGTCGAAATTCTTCCGTACGAGGTCCGGGAGCAGCCGGCCGTGCTGGAACCCCATCTCGTACGGCGTCCCCGAGACGTACAGCACGAGGCGCCCGTCCTGGCGCTCGAGCCGGCCCTTCCCCTCGCGGGCGAGGACCTCCACCTGACCGGCGAAGACGGCGGCTACGAACCAGACGTGGAAGAGAACGGCGGTCGCGAGGACTCGGCGGATCATGGCGCTTTCCTTTCGGACTCGGGGACTCGATTCTACCCGCCGCAGGGGAGCCGCGCTCCACGCTTCCGGGCCGCCACGAGGACGAGCGCGGCCGCGAGCGGCATGAGGATGAACATGCGCCGGGCGTCCGTGGAAAGGTCGAGATCGACATCTTGCTCTCCCGTTCGCAGCCGGCGCGACCACGCCTCTTTTTCGAGCGGCGCTCCAACGCGCGCGGCCACGAAGACGGAGCGATCGACCTGGATCACACGGCCGTCCGAGAAGGTGACCAGGTAGACGTCGTCCACCCCGGGATGCTTTTCCTCGCGGAGCTCCTTGTCCGTCACGGTTCCCGAAAGGGAGACCGGGATCGTCGAGCGCGCCAGGGTCACCCAGATGTTTCCCACGGAGAACGCGAGCCCGGCGGCGACGAGCACCGCCAGGGCCAACTTATCGGGCGAACGCAAACCAGACCCCCGCGATGACGAACAGACCCGCGGCGGAGAGTCCGGCGAGCCGTGTCCCGGGCCGCTGCCCACCGGGAAGACGCAGGACCGCGAGACCGGCAAGCGCCGCGCCCAGGCTCTGGTTGAAGAAATCGACCTCGTCGAAGACCGCGAGCCGGAAGATCGTCGCCTCGAGGAAAGCCCCCCCTCCAACGCAGGCGAGACAGAGCGCCACGAGGACGAGGGGACGGCCTCGCGGCCGCTCGCCCGCGAACGCCGTCCAGTCCGTGACGAGGAGCGCCGCCAGTGTCGCGCCGAACCCGGCCGCGTAGTGGCCCAGGTAGTCCTTGCGATGTCCGGCGAGCGCGAGGAAGGCGATTGCCAGCACCAGGGCGGGGACGCACGCGAACGCCATCTCGCGGAAGGGGTTGCCGCTTGCGGCGTCTGTTTGACAGGTCGGCTGATCCATCATCCTCCCTCCACGGAGCGGCACTCACCGCCTACCAGTACTCCGCCGCCTCGGTCGGCCGCACCCGGGTCTCGCCGTCGAATCGCCACCGGCCCGGCTCGAACGACTCGATCCGCACCCCCAGGGCATCGATGCCGGAGTCGCTGACCAGGAGCTCGGAATCGCCCTCGGAGACGAGGACGCGGAACTCGACCAGGGGTCCCTTCCGGTCGTCGGTCGTGACGCACCCGCCCACCGGAAGATCGACCGCCCAGAACTCCGCGGACCCTCCGGCGGCATCCAGCACCTGCCGGACCGCGTGCGTCCGGTATGCGCCGAGGAGCCTCTCCGCGCAGGAGCGCGGGAGCAGGAGGTGGGGGCCCGGTACCTCAAACCCGCCGTTCAGGATCGCGGCCGTTCGCAGGCACCGGCCATCCGGCCCCAGAAGCTCAATTCGGATCCGGACCGCCACCCGACACGCCCCGCGCGACCCTCGCACTCTCCATCGAGACCTCCTGCCCGTGTTTCTGCCGTGGCAAGGTCAACCGCCCGATCCGGGGAATCCTGCCCCGGCGCGGGACCTTGAGGACGAGGATCTTTCCCTTCATGGAGGAGAGCGTATCGCGGGCCAGTAGGGGAAGGCAAGGGCCAGGGCGACGGACAAAGTCGTAGGGCGGGGGCTTGTCCCCCGCCGCGTCCGGGCCGGGATAAGCCCGGCCCCTACATTCGGATGTCGGTTGCCGGAATTCACCCCAGGTGAGGTTCTCAACGGCTCCTCGATCCTTCAAGAATCCGCGACTCTCCGCTG
>JACQVV010000200.1 GCA_016209595.1 Planctomycetota bacterium | reverse complement strand
GGCCGGGACAAGCCCGGCCCCTACATTCGGATGTCGGTTGCCGGAATTCACCCCAGGTGAGGTTCTCAACGGCTCCTCGATCCTTCAAGAATCCGCGACTCTCCGCTGCCGGCTCGTCGGATGGTCCCGAATAGCCGCTCCCAATGCCACCATGAGGTGACGGCTCAGAAGGCTGAAGGCTGATCGGGTGCGGTTCTTGCGCTGAGCGTGATCCGGGGGTTTCCGTGCCCGTGCCCGGCTTTTCGTCCATGTGCACGAAAAACGCCCGGGAGCGGGAGCGGGAGAGAGGAGGATAACTGGCAGCTAGCGCTCAGGAGGGGAGCCACTCCCGGTTGATCTCTGAAGGCTCAAACGACTACTCTTTCGCCGGAACCTCTTCCTGCTCGCGTCCCCGCTCCTGGCAGGTTGCGCGCAGGGTGTCGATCTCCTCCCTTGGATACCCCATCTCCTCGGCGAGTTCGAGGAGCTCCAGGCAGAGCTCGAGTTCCTCCCCGGAGAGATCGGCGCGCTCCAGCATCGCCTTCGCCTGACCATGCGACCGCAGAGCCACCTGGTCCTCGTCGACGCTCTTCCAGTTGTTCTGGGCGAAGAACTGCGCCGACCTGGACCAACGAGCTTTCTCGCCCTCCTGGGCGTGTAGCATCCGCTGCTGCGGTTCCAGCGGCGGCCGGTCCCCGAGGCGGCGAGTATAGGCTCGGAAGAGATCCACGTAGCGGTTGAAGAGATGGCGGAAGGACTCCTCGCTGGCACCCTTCCCGTCTTCAGCCCCGGCCGCTCCGAACTCACCCGGCGCCGGAGGATCCGCGTCGCCGGGCTGCTTGCCCTGATCGGGGCCACCCGCGAGACCACCCGGGGCGCCGTTCTCCCCGTCCCCGCCGCCGCTACCGCCGCTTGTCTCGGGGATGCCGCCGCCCCCTCCATGTCCGGGGTCGTCCATGCGCGCTCCAGCGCCGTCCGGGAGAGCTGTGTCCTGCGGAGTCTCCGGGTCGGCGAGCTTCTTCAGTTCTTCGAGCTCCTCCATCTGCCGGGCGAATTCGTCGAGCGACGGGCGCCGCTGCCCCTCGTCGAGCTTCTCCCGGACCGCGGTGCGGTCCCGGTCGGCCCATCGCCCCTGCCTCTCGCGGTAGGCGGTCTCACAGTCCACGTCCTGCGCCAACCGGTAGTCGTTCGCTGCCGGCGCGAGCGAGAGCTGCCCCGTTTCGGACTGCAGGTACTCCTCGATCATCCGGAGCACCCGCGCGGAGAGACGGTCGACGAGCCGGAAAATCTCGTCCTCCGAGCCCACCTCCTCCTGGGACTGAAGGTGCCGGCCTTCGCGCATGACCTCGACCACGACCTTCACGTGCCCCTGGGCCACGGGAACGATGTTCCCTCGCACGGCGAGCCCTGCTCGAAGCGCCCTGGCAACCGCGTCGAGGGGCGAGTCTCCGGTTCGGGCCGTCTGGGCTGCGATCTCCTCCTGAACCCGATCGCGCGTGAGGACCGCGAGCGCCGAGCAGCGCGAAAGCGTCGTGATGAGCATTTCGGTGAGGCTCACACGCATCCACTCCAGATCCTCGCGCTTCTCCAGGTTCCGGAAGTCGAAGACCGCCACCGTGACCCGGCCGTCCTCGCCCAGGAGCGGGATCGCTTCGGGCCGCGGCGCCTCTGCGCCCTGATCCCCGGACTCGGTCCCGTTCGTCCCGCCGGCGCTGGTGCCATCGTCGCCGGCGCCGCTCGGACCGGGCCCGAACGCGAGGAATCCAAGGAGGAGCGCCCCTGCCGCCCCGAGGAGGACGAGGGCGGACATCACGAGAGTCCGGCGGACCGTCCGGGATAGGCCCGAGTGATAGGTGGGAGACGCGCGTCTCGAGGTTGCTCTCCCAGATTCGTCCTCGAGCACGATCGAGGAGGCGGGGTCGGGGTCGACGAGGGTCTTGGCGTGCTCGCTCTTCGCTTCCTCACCCGCCTCGGCGACGAGCCTCGCCAGGTCCTCGCGCGCCCGCACGATGCCGCCGCGGAAGCCCGCCAGGAGCTCGTCGAGGGTGGCCACCACTTCTTTCGCGTCCTGGCATCGTTCGGCCGGGTCCTTCGCCAGGAGCCGGTCCACGAGATCGAGGATCGGCGCGGGTGTCTCGGGGACCAGATGTCGCAGGGGGAGCGCCGGCTCCTCCACGATTCGCTTGAAGAGCGCGTAGGGCGTGTCGCCGGTGTGCGGGACCGTGGCCGAGAGCATCTCGTAGAGCACGACGCCGAGCGAATAGAGATCGGCGCGGTGGTCGATCTCGTCGGAGACGCATTGTTCCGGGGCGCTGTACTCGGGCGTGCCCAGGTAGGTCCCGGTCTCGGTGTACCGGCTTCCCCCGCGCATGGGACGGGCGAGACCGAAGTCCATGACCTTCACCCCGCCGGATGCCGTCGCCATGATGTTGGCGGGCTTCACGTCCCGATGGACGACCTGGGTGGCGTGCGCCGCGGCCAGGGCCGAGGCGACCTCACGGGCGATCAGGATCGCGACATGCACCGGGAGTCGCGAGCCGCCCTGCATGAGGCGGCCGAGCTCCACTCCCTCCACGAGCTGCATCGCGATGTAGCACTGCCCTCCGTCCTCGCCCGCGGTGTAGACCTGGACGATCGAGGGATGTTCGAGCTTGGCGGCCGTCCGCGCCTCGCGCAGGAAGCGCCCGGCGAACTCCTCGTCCCGCGACAGATGGGGATGCAGGACCTTCAATGCCACGGGGCGGTCCAGCCGGGCGTCGTGCGCCCGCAGGACGAGCCCCATTCCTCCTTCGCCGATCCTCCCGAGGACCTTGTAACCCCCGATCTCGGGTCCACTCGGTCGATTCTCGGCATGATTCGCGTCGGTCATCGTCACCACCCCATTCCACCACCGGCCGTCCGCCGGCATGTCGTCATCGTAACCAGGACCCCGGATCCTGTCCATCCTTCGACCGCTTGGAGGGCTCCCGGGTTCCACCACACTTCCTGTCCAACCGTCACGCCCTCCGGAAGGTTCGCAGGAACTTGACTCCCTGGGGCGCCCCCCTAGAATGAACGCGCGATCGGCCCCGGCCCTCCCGAGAAGGCCCTCCATGGTTCCTTCAACCGCTCCTGATGACATCCTAGTTCCCGGCCGCATAGGACCTTACGTCATCGGCAACCAGCTTCCGGCGGGCTCGTGCGGGCCGACATATCGCGCGACCCGGGAGGACTCGGGCGAGACATTTGCCCTCACCTTCGTCCTCACTCCTACTACCGGGGAGAGGGCGGATCTATTCGAATTCCTTCAGGGATTTCGCAAGGCCCACCCGCTGCCGCACCCGGGAGTCGTGCTGCTGGAGCAGCTCCGGCCAGGGGGAAGGCACCCGTTCCTCGCCACGCGGCTACTGCCGGCCGGGACGCTTGCCGACTGGGCGGGAAGCCCGCCACCCGCCGCCGAGGTGGTGGACGCAGTGCGCCAGATCGCCCTTGCCGTCGACTTCCTCCACAGTCAGGGCATCGGACGCACTCCCCTCGGACCGGACGATGTCCTGATCGGCCCCGACGGGAAACCCCGGCTGCACGAGTTCGTGATCGGCCGCCAGGTGTATCTCCGGGAGCGCTCCGGGAAGGCAGGTAGCGGCCTCGAGCAAACGCGCGAAACCTCGGACCGGGAGCGCGCGCGCGCAACCCCGGACCTGGACGGCGCGCGCGCTACTCCGGATCTGGATGCGATCTCGGGGCGCCGGACGCGGATCGGCTCCACGGTGGACGACCCCCTCGTCGTGGATCTCTTCGGTCTCGGGAACCTCCTCTATCTTGGCCTGACCGGCCGTCCGGCATGCGAGCACGCCGGCCTCCCAGGCCTTCTCGCCACGCTCGACGAGGAGAGTCCGGCACCGCCCAGCCAGGTCGCCGAGGGCCTCCATCCCGATCTCGACGCGGTCTCTCGCCGGGCGCTCGGCCTGGAACAGACCGACCGCTACGCGAGCGCGGGCGCCCTGGCGGACGACCTGGCGAGGATCCTCGGGGAAGGGGTCCTCACCCTCGCCCCCGACGAACCCGACTCCAGCGGCGGGATCGGCGACTCGACCCATTCCGTAGGTTCCTCACGCCGGCGTGCCGCTCTCCCTTCTCGCAGGCTCCCCTCCGCCGCGCGCTCCCCGGCGCTCGTCCTCCTTTCTGCCCTCGCGGTGCTCGTAGCCCTCGGCATCGTCGTCCCGACCGTCCTCGATATCGGACGGGAGGATGGACCCGCCGAGGGGACGGCGGGGGCCTCGTTCCGCACCGACTTCCTCGAGCCCGCGGGGCCAGGCGCCGACGACGACCCGGCGCGAGAGAGAAGGGAGCGGCTGCTTGCCTACTCAGCAGAACTGGAGCGCCTCCTCGCGGAGGAGGGCTCCGCACGGGACGTCGTCCTGGCCATCGAGGCGGGCCTCGACCTCGAGGGCGCCGCGGACGAGACGATGGCGGTCTTCCACCGGGCGCTCGCGACGCACGCCGAGGCGATCCGCCGGGTTTTCGTGGAGTGCGGAGCCGACACGTTCGAGCGCTTGCTCGCCCCCCTCCTGGGCGAGGACCCGTCCGCAGCGACCCGGATCCTCGATCTTGTCGCGGGCCTGCTGCTCGACCGGGCGAACCTGCGCCTGCTCTCGGGCGTGGCCGACCTTCCACCCGAACGCATTGCCTCCCTATGGGAGACTTACCAGACGGTGAACGGCCCGGGGCGGACGAACCAACTTGAGGCCGACCTGGCATCGCTCCCGGCCGGCGTGGCGGAACGAGCGCTCGAGCGGCTGCGGAGCCAGGGGCTCCTGCCGGAGTAGCCGGAGCGCGTCACGCCCGGCCACTCTTCCTCTCATCGAGGAACCTGAGGACGACGTAAGTCGCGCCGAGGCTTATAAAGATGAGCGGCACGCCAAAAGCGATCAAGAACTTGACGATCGTCATGATCCCCCTCCAGTCGACCGGAAGCGCTTTCGACTGAATTCTACTCCGAAGAATCCTGACACACCACCGAGCGTCGCGTAGACAGCCAGCGCCAGGATGTGGGGCTCTTCACCGCGATACGGCGCAAGCACGAGCACGTCGAGAGGTACGAAAACAGCCACGAGGACGCTGAACTCCAGAAGCCACTCGCCGATTGCCTCACGGCGCTCCTCCAGCCACGGCCGCACCCTATTTGCCATTTCAGCCCCCCTACACCAGCGCCTTGTCGAGCTTGCGGAAGACCACCGCCTCCTGGATGTGGCGCTGGTCCACGGCGTCCGCCCCATCGAGATCAGCGATCGTTCGCGCGAGCTTGAGGATCCGGTCGTGCGCCCTCGCGGAGAGCTGGTACTCGGACATCGCGTTCGCGAGGACCCGGCGGGTGGGGCGGTCGAGCGAGACCGTCCGGCGAACCTCCGAGCCCGTGAGATCCGCGTTCGTGCGCGCGGGCCCGTAGCGCGCGGCCTGGCGCTCCCGCGCCCGCACCACTCGCTCTGCCACGTCGGCGCTCCCCTCCACTGGGGGCGCGTCGCTCGCGAGCTCCTCGTACCTCACCCGATCGACGAGGACGTGGAGGTCGATCCGGTCGAGGAGCGGCCCACTCACCCGGGAGAGGTAGCGGCTGACCTCGTAGCTCGTGCAATGGCAGGGCGCGCTCGAGAAGTAGTTACCGCACCGGCAGGGGTTCATCGCCCCGGCAAGCAGAATCCTCGCCGGGAACCGGACCGTCCGCATCCCTCGCGTGATCCGCACGGAGCCCGACTCAAGGGGCTGGCGTAGCGCTTCCAGCGCGCCCCTCTCGAACTCGGCGAGCTCGTCGAGGAAGAGAACCCCCCGGTGGGCGAGCGCAACTTCTCCCGGTCGGGGGTAGTTCCCCCCTCCGACGAGACCGGAGCGGCTGACGGTGTGGTGCGGCGCGCGGAAGGGGCGGTCGACGAGGAGGCCGGTGCCAGCTTCGACCAGCCCCGCGACCGAGTGAACCCGTGTCACCTCGATCGATTCCTCCCGCGAGAGCGGCGGCAGGAGCCCGGCCAGCGCCCGCGCGAGCAGCGTCTTGCCCGCGCCGGGAGGGCCGACGAGGAGGAGGTTGTGACCCCCGGCCGCGGCGAGCTCGAGCGCCCGCTTGGCCAGGAGCTGTCCTTTCACATCCGCGATGTCCACCGCCGCCCGCCTCGTGCAGGTTCCCGGCGGCGCCGGCGTCGCGACGGGGAGTTCCCGCCTGCCCGCGACAAACTCCAGAACCTCCCCGAGGTTCGCCGCCGGGCGGACGGAGAGTCCTTCCACCGCAGCGGCCTCCGCGGCGTTCGCCGCGGGAACAATGACGCCAGCCGCCCCCCACCGGCGGGCCTCCAGGGCTATCGGGAGGACGCCCGGAACGGGCCGGAGCCGTCCGTCGAGCGCGAGCTCCCCGACGAGGACGTGGTTCTCGATCCCCGGCCATCCGCCGTTTCGCGGGGGGTCGTCCGCCGCGACCACGACCGCCACGGCAAGCGGCAGATCGAGTGCCGTCCCTTCCTTCGGGAGCGTCCCGGGCGAGAGGTTGATCGAGAGGTGCGAGTTCGGGAACGAAAGGCCCGACTGGAGGATCGCCGACCGGACCCGGACCCGGGCTTCCCGAACGGCCTTGTCGGGGAGTCCGACGAGGTCGAAGCCGGGAAGGCCCCCCCGGACATGGACCTCGATCGCGACGGGATGGGCGGCGATCCCATCCACGGCGGCTCCACGGATGCGTGCGAACATGGCGCCCGTGCTCGTGCAAGGGACGGGCCATGCGGGCGCTCCAGTCGCCGGCCGCGCTCAATGTCTTACGGAGTCAGGATCTCGGGCGTCCCCCGCCAATACCGCGCTCCGGGCACTCCGTGCGGAATCGAGACGACTCCCCCCTTCGGGGTGCGACTTCCCGCACATCCGAAAACCTGTCCAGGCGCTACCAGCCCACGAGCTTTGCGGCCTCGGGATCGGGCTCGATGGCGGCGGGCCGGGCGCCCTCCTCGAGGGCATGGTCGAAGGAGAGGCTAATCTCGAAGGCTCGCTCGGGCGTTCGGCGGACTGCCTCCTCCCCGCCCATGGAGCCGCCGCCTCCGGCGGGTCCCGACCCACTGATCGGCCTCCGGAGCGCGCCGGGGCCCTGGTCGGTTCCCTCTTCCCACGAGAATCCTCCGCCGCCGATGCCGGGGACGGCCTCTTCATTTCCCGCCTCCGTCCCTTTCATCTTGACCCGGGCCTGGAGATGGAACTCGATACTTCGCAGGAGCCCGTCGTCCTCGCCGGTCCAGATGGTCACCAAGCCGACCACGTTCTCGATCGCGTCCCCGTCATCGAGGACCAGACCGAAGTCCGCGAGGAGGGATCGTGCCCGGCGCGGTTCGATCTCTCCCGAAAAACCCTGGCACGTGAATGCCCCGATCCCCCGCTTGCCGCCCTCCCGGAACTCGCTGGAGTAGGACCCTACCTGCGAGAGGAACACGGCCGGCATAAGGAGCGAGGCATAGGCCGGATCTCGCTCTGCCTCCTTCATCTTCTGGAACAGGTGCCACACCATCTCCGCGTCGGGCTCCTCCTCGGTCAGGTCCTCCTTGTGGGCCACGCTCGCATCCTTGATTACAAAATGCGCGCCCCTCTCCCGGATCCAAGTCGAGGCATGGAGGTCGAAGGCAAGGCGGTCGCGGCCCTCGAAGACCCCGTTGGCATTCAGGGTGAGCTGGTTGAGGCCGTCGAGGTTCGTCGAGATCGCGTACTCGAAGGCGACCGGCCTGTCGGCGGGCAGCGAGGACTTGATCAGGCCATCCACCCGCTCCTCCGTCGTCTGGGCGATTGCCCCGGCACCGGCCAGGATCCATGCGAGAGCGATAGCCAGGCCCGCCGCGTGGTTCGTGGACATCTCGACTTCCTTTCCTTCTTTCTTGCCGGCTAGTTCTTCTTCGTGCCATCCTGGACCAGGAGGGCTCCGAATTCCTCGACGAACCATCGCTGGAGCTGGCCGAGGGCTCGCATCGACTCGACATCTTCGCGCGCCACCAGGACGATCGATGTCCCTTTCGCCGAGAGGAGCGACTCTGGTCGAGTCAAAGCGGGTTCTTCCTCGCCGCCCAGGCTGCCCGGAATCTCCGTGAGCATCGGCAGGTCCGGGATCCGGACCACGACCGCCAGGACCCGGCTCGCCGGTTCCGCCTGCGGGTCCTGCGCCGCGGAATCGTGCACCGAAGTCAGGCAGAAGACCAGGGCCGAGGACTTGATCTCGGTCGGGATATCGACGTCCGTAGCGACCCCCCGCAGCCGGTCCCTCGCTCGGGCGTCGACAGGGTCGAAGTGGGTGGGGTTCTCATCCAGGATCCCGACTAGATCGGGCGGTACTGGACCGATCTCAAAGCCCTCCGGAAGATCGTCTTCCCCCGGTACGTAGGAGGCGAGCGGGGGTAGCTCACCCTCCCCGACAACCCGGCGGACCCGGTCGAGGTCCTGCTCGATGAGGAAAAAGACCGCGGGCTTGGGCGGCAGCATGGGGACCTTCAGGGGCTGGAGGTGCTCCGGGGCGTCGATCCCCTCCTTCTGGAGAATGGGGTAGATCGTGTAGTTGATCGAGTAGACGCTGCCGTTAACCCAAATCTGCGGCATGATGTCGATGTAGGCCGAGGCGTAGTAGGGGACGTAGACGTTCTCCTGGGGCGCCACGTGGAATCTATCGAACTCCGTCAACATCGAGTGGATCGAGTTGGCCCAGGTCATGAACTCCTCGACCTGGAACTTCCCCCCGTCCCGGAAACGCTTCTGCTCCAGCCACTCGTCGCCATAGGCCTTAACCTGCTGGCGCATGCCCTCTATCCGGTCGACCCAGGTGAGAATGCGCGACCGGTGCTGGGCGCGGGCAGTTTGCTCCGCATCCGGACTCCCCAACTGCTGCTGGAAGCGCCGTTCGATCTGCCCCGAGAAGCGGCTCCAAAACTCCTGCCTTTCCGGGTTCTGCTCGGTCGGATCGACGTAAAGGAGGACTTCGTACTGGCCGGGGAGAAGCTCCTTCTCAAGAGGGCCCAGGACGAGAGTCAGGTCGCTGCCGTCGTCCTCGAGGTACCCCGACTCCCACAACTCGGAGATGGGGCGGCCCTCGAAGTGGAGACGGAAGTCGATCCCCGAATCACGCGGGAGGTTCGTCCGGATCCCGACATGCAGGTACTTCCCGTCGCCTCCGTCCTCCGGTTCCCCCTCCTCGGCCTCACCCGGACCGCCGACCTCGAGACCCGTCAGCTCGAGGACCACGTCTTGTCCCCGGGCCGGCGCCCCCACGACAAGGAGGCCGAGCAGGAGCGTCAGCACGAACCGCGGCATGGCTTCTACAGGCCTTCGACGCGGTCGAGAATCTGCATCCCCCGCGTGTAGAAGATGGTGACGTCATCGACATAGGGCGACTGGAAGAAGGGCCGTTGCCCGTTGTCGTACATCCGGATGGTATAGGTCAGCTGGCTGTCGGTGGCGTCAACAACATCGGCCGGGGCCTTCTGGTCCATGGGGTGGTTGTGGTCGGCGTGCTTGTACACCTCATCCCGTGTGTCGCCGATCTTCCCGCCAGCCGACCAGAAGAGGCGCGTGGAGGCGATGTTCTGGTTTCCCATGTTCTTGTTCGACTGGCCGGGGTATTCCGTGTAGCGGATCGAGAGGATGCGGGCCTGGGAGCCGAGGGTGAAGCGGCTCGAGAAGTAGCTCCATCCGTTGGTCGGGTTGTAGTGGTTGTTATTCGAACCGTCCCAGCTGCGACCGGCACGCAGCTGGTCGACCGTGGCCGTCGAGCGCCGCGAGGAATAGGAGCCCCAGTACCAATTGGGGTCGTTATCGAAGTAGCCGTAGCGGACGTAGCCCAGCTGGTTGTCCCCCGGCATAACCCAGTAGAACCTCCAGCGCCAGGTATAGAATTCCATCTGGAACCCGGAGTTATAGACCATCCTTCCGTTGACATAGATCTGGTATGCGACGATGGCAAAGACAGTGCGGCCGTTGATGCGGAATGGTTTGAAGTCCCAGTTGTACCACTGGAGCCGGATGTGGTTCCATTGGAACGGGGACATCAGGCTGTCGATGTCCGCGACGCGCCGATAGGCGGCGAAATCCCTGTACATGAGGGCGCCGTCGGGGTAGACCCAGTCGACCGGCTTCCGGCAGGCCGCGTGGACGCTGCCAGCGACGCCGGAGCACTGGAAGTACCGGAGCTGCCACCACGGCAGCATGTCGGTGACGTCAAAGTAGGCCATGGGCGAGCCCCTGCTGAAGCCACTGAACGGGACCTGGGCGTCGCGATCGAAGATCTTGGAATTGAACACGGCGGTGATCGCGGAGTCGAGGTTCTTGTAGCGCGTGTCGGGCTTGCACCAGAACTCGACTCTGCCGCCAGGAGGATAGAAGATCGCGTTTCCCCACCGGGAGGAGGTATCCCCGTCGACGGCGTCGAACACCTGCTCGTTGTAGTTCGGCCCGTATCGGGTGCCGTACTGGTTGAACCACATTCCATCGGGGTGGAGCTGACTCCAGTAGCTCTCCGTCCGGTACGAGGAGGCCAAGAGCTCGTTGAGGACCTGGCGCTCGTAGGGGCGCTGGGCCCGCGGCGGAACCCCTTCGGCGCTATAGGCGGGCCGGTTGTGGTGGAGGTCGTAGCTCCGCTGATTCGCAGGGAGTCCGGCCAGACGGATGTCGGACGTCCACCGCATCGCCGACCACCGCCCGTTCATGTTCGAAAAGTGCTGAAGCCCGGTGTCGCAGTCGGACCACCACGTCGTGTTGATCAGGTTGGCCCGCCGGTCGTCGAGGACGATCTGGCCGTCGAGAGCGCTCCCGCGGCTGGCGTTGATGGGGAGGCCCTGGTCGGGCATGTTCTCCGGATAGGTCCGGCAGCGGTTGATCCCGGTGATGCCGCCCTCAAAATCCTGCTGGGTCGTGTGCCTCATCACGTCGAAGAGCTTCACCGTCTGCGTGATCTTGTAGGAGGCGCCGATCTCCATCCGGCTGAACGGGACGATCCGGCCGAGGCTCGTCACCTCAAAGTAGCCCGTCGAGGCGAAGCAGACCTCCGTCGTGTTGTAGATCAGGTCGCTCTTGTCGCAAAGAGGAAGGATGCCGGGATCGGAGCTGTTCTCCCCGACGCCCAAGGTGTTCAGATTCCAGTCATTGTTGAACTTGACCAGTTTTGTGCTGGGATTCAAGTTCGCCATGAGGATCGGCATGTAGTAGTTGAAGCCGTCGTCGAGCTGGTTGTGAAAGAAACGAGCCAGGTCGTAGAAGGAGACGAACGGCTTGTCGGAGTTGCGGCGGCTCATGATCTGGGAAAGGAGATCCCCCGTCTGACTGTCGTCGAAGGCGACCGAGGTCGTGAGAGTGTGGCCGTTGGCTCCCGGGAAGAGGCAGCGCGCCTGGACGCCCCGGATGAGCGCGAAGAGGACCGGCTCGGGCGCCGTGTTGATGTTGACGGGCGTCCGCTGCGTCATCGAGAAGTTCAGGTTCATGTCGGATGAGTTGCTCTGGGGCGCCGGCACGAGGACCGTGTCCTTCCATCCGTGAACGGTGACGTACTGGGTGAGGAGATCGATCTCCGCCTTGCTGAAGCCGGGCATCCTGTAGAGATCCGAGAGCGACTTGAACTGGCCCCCGGGGAGCCCATTCCGGTAGGCGATGATCTGGGCGCCGCGGCCGTTTACGGGGTTCGGCTTCCCCGCGTACTGGGTGATCCCCCGGCCAAGGTTATTAATGAACGTGGCCATCCGGGCGTCGTCCGCGGCGCTTCCAACGATCCGGTCGTTCAGGTTGATCCGCCCCGAGAGATCGGTGATCTTGAGCACGTAGTGTGCCCCGTTGTTGGGAGCGAGATTGAGCGTGGGTGGGTTCGTGACGGTACCCGAGTACCCGTAGACCCGGCCGGCGACCGTGATCGTCTGGTAGTTGCCCGCGCCGTCCTTGCCGTAGGAGGGCATCGTGGCGTACTCGACGGGTGTGTCCGCGGTGTCGCCGTACATCCAGTCATAGGTCCCCGAGTCGACGAGGACGGTCGTGTAGTCCTTGCGGAGCCTCTCCACGCCGGCGGCGATCCCCGCCTCGGCGGCGAACCGGGCCTGCGTGTGGACCACATAGATCTGGGAGGCCCCCTGCTCGACGGTCATGAGGCGGGAGAACGCGACGGCGAAGATCGCGAGAACCATGAGGACGCCGAGGCAGACGAGAAGCACCGAACCTCGGGCCGGAGAGCGCGCGTGCTCCAGCATGGCAGTCCCTCGCTGTCGATGAGATGTCCTGTTTCCCGGGAAAGCCACCACTATCTTCCTACGTGGCACTCAGGCGATCAAGTGAATTCTGGCGTTTCGCCCCCCGCCCTACACAGAGACTACGCGTTGCTGCTCGCTGAGACCCCCCTACCAGCCGACGAGCGCGGCGGCCTCGGGATCGGGTTCGATGCGCCGCGGAGGAGGTCCGTCGACGATCTGGTCGAGGATGAGGAGGATCGAAAGATTGCGGAACTCGATCTGGGACTGCGATATCTCGCCTGTTCCGGAACCCCCTGTGCCGGAATCCGTCGCACCGGTTCCGCGGAAGCCGGGCGCAAGCTCCCCCTGTCCGGAGGCTCCTCCTCCTGCGGCCCCCGCGGGTCCCTTCGCGTCCATGGGTCTCTTCACCTCGATCTCGATCTCGAGGTTTACCGAACGAAGCAGGGAGTCCTCCCGACCGACCCAGAGCGTGAGTCCAGCCCTGACCGACTCGACGGTCTCTTTCTCGCCGATGACGAATCCCAGCCGAGCGGCGAGGGAGCGTGCCTTGTCGGTCGCAAGCGGGCCTTCGTAGCCGTCGCACTCGATCTCCCCCATGCCCCGAGAGCCTGCTTCGGTGAGGCTCCGCACGTGGGTTCCGATCTCCGCCACGAACTCGCCCGGAAGGAGGATGCGGCCGTATAGCGGCTCGCGCTCCCGCTCCTTCTTCCGTTCGAAGAGCACCCATCCCGGGGTCGCCCCCCCAGGAGGTGGCTCCTCCCGGAGCGCGATCTTCTCGCCGCTCGCCAAAAAACTCGCGACCCTTCCCCCGGCCCAGGTCGACGAAGTCGCATCCGTGGTCGAGCGCTCCGGGCTCTCAAACCTCCCGTGCATGTCCACCGCGAAGGGGCTTTCCCGGTCGAGGCTCGACACGAGCCGCATCTGATAGGCGACGGGACGCTCCTCGGGGAGCGAGAAGGCGAGCACCTTTTCGATCGCGCCGTCCTGCTGCGCGAACAATCCGCTCGCGAAGACGAGTGCGACTCCGATGCCGAAGAGATACTCCGGCACGTGTCTTGCGGTCCCGCGGAAAACGCTCTCTCGCATGCTAGCCTCCATCTCGCTTCACCGGCTTGAAACCGAAACGCTCGACCAGGAACTTGTCGAGAGCATCGCGGGCGTTCGCGGCAGCCGTGTCGCCCGGAGAAGCGTGGAGCCAGGCGATGGTGTCCAAGGAGGCAAACATGCGGCCCTTTGCCTCAGGCGAAGCTCCGTCCTGGGGACCGCCTCGCGGTGGGCCCTCTCCCAGCGGGATCCCGCCAGGTCCAGGTCCGGTGCCTCCCTCGACGGGCGGAAGCTCGGGGATGGGGCTCCCCGGGATGCGGTAGAAGATCGCGAGCACCCACCCCGCCCCCTCGGCCAACCCCTCCTTGTCTCCGGCCCGAGTGAGGCAGTAGGCGAGTGCCTCGACCCTCGCGCCGGGTGGTAGCGTGTCCCACCCCGTGTAGGGCGCGAGTCTCGCCGCGACGACTGGCGTGAGGGGTTCGTGGAGCGCCGGGTTCCGTTCGAGAGCCTCCTGGAGCGCCGGCGGGACGGGTCCAAGAACCCACCCTGCCGGCAAGTCCGCTTCTCCGGGAATCATGCTCGACAGGGCCGGAAGGGCCTGGGACTTGTCGAGCCGGCGATAGAGCTCCTTGAAATCGACGCGGAGCATGCGAAGGATCTCGCTCTTCGGCGCCATGACCCGGCGCTCCTCCGTAGCCAGCTCTTCGGGAATGGGCACTCCCTCTCGCTGGAGGATCGGCACGATCGTCTCCGCGATGCATACCCTGCGCGCGTGTGCGCAGAGAGACGGAAGATCGTCAGAAAAGACTGCGGCGTAGTAGACGATGTGCGTGTCCTGGGCCTTCTCCTCGTAGTAGGCCTTGAGGCGATCGATCGGCGCGCGGACGGTCTGTGTCCAGGCGAGGAACGCTTGGGCCTCGAACGTCTCGCCGCGGAAGAACTTCTTCTTCTGGTTGTATTCGGCCTCGGACTTCAGGACTTCCTCGACTGCTGCGTCCACCGGTCGCACGATCGAGAGGATCTCGTCCCTCAGCCGCGCGCGCGCGGCCTCCTCCTCGGCAGGGTCGCCGATTCGGTGCTCGAGTTTTCGGTCGATCCGTCCGGGCACTCGGCTCCAGAACTCGACCATCTCGGGATTCTGCTCGCGCGGGTCCACCATGAGGTGGAACTCGTACTTCCCCGACAGGACCCCTTTCTCGAGCGGTCCGACGAGGATCTGGGCGGTTCCGTCCTGGGACTCGGAGAGGTATGTGGCCCCCCAGAGGTAGGTGACGGGGCGGCCTTCGTACGACACTTCCATGACGATCCGGGTATCGCGGGGGAGGTTCGTGCGGAGCGAGATGCGGAGATACTGCTCCGTCGCCGACCTCCTGTCGACGTCGATTCCGATGAGGTCGAGAACGGCGTCTTCCTGTGCCGCCGCCCCAGACCCGGCGAGACAGAGGACCACCGCGAGGCTCAAGTTTCTTGCCATGCCCCCCGACATGTCCCTACATCCCCTCGATCCGGTCGACGATCTGGACGGTCGTCGCGTAGTAGACCGTCACGTCGTCGACGAAGGGAGACTGCGTGAAGGGGGTCTGCACGCTCCCGCCCTGGTTCGGGCTGTCGTAGAAGCGGAACGTGTAGGTGAGCTGGGAGCCGACCTTGTCGACGACAGAAGCCGGAGGGATCTTGTTGGATTGCTCCTGGGCGAAGTTCGAGGTTCCTCCCGTGAAAGCCCCGACCGCCCATTCCAGGCGGGTGCTGGAGACCTGCCGGTTGACGTCGGACGGTCGGCCGGGGTAGGCCGTGTAGCGGATCGAGAGGATCCGGGAGTTCGCCGGGAGGGTGAACCGCCCCCGCCAGTAGCTCCAGCTATTCGTGGGGTCGTAGTGGTTCGGGGTATTGGCGAGCCAGACGCCGGGGAAGATGCGGACCTGCTCCAGCGTCCCCGTCGTGCGGCGGAGCCAAGGGGTCCACCCGCTCGGTTGGTGGCTATAGCCTGCGCTGATATACCCGGTCATGTTGGACCCCTCGGACCCGTACCACAAACCGAAGACCCAGAGGTAGAGCTGCCATCGCTGGGCCGCAGGGGTTTCCCACACCAGCGTTCCGTTGACGTAGACGCGCGCCTGGTGCCAGAACCACCAGGCGTTCCCGTGGGAGTAGAACCACTGAACGCGCACGTGGTTCCACTCGAAGGGGGAGAGGTAGTTGTTCACGTTCGGCATGGCAGGCCACACCTCGTAGTCGCGCCACCTATAGGCGGACCCGGAGTACGTCCAGTTTGTCGGCTTCCGGCAGAGGGCGTGGATACTGCTCGACCAGACTGCGGTCCCCTGTCCCTGGTAGAAGTACCAGGTGTTCCCGTCCCTCCCGATATCGAGCTCGCTCCACGCGTGGTACGGGCCGTTCCAGTTTGTGCTGCCGGAGAACGGGACCTGGGCGTTCGAGTCGAACGTCATCGCGGCGAAAATGGCGCGCACGGCACCGGAACTCGTCTTCCAGCGGATGTCGGGCTTGAGCCAGAAATCGGCCGTCCCCGCGACCGGGTAGAAGATGGCCCGGCCCGTTGTGGTCGAGAGGTCTCCGTCCACGGCGTCGTAGATCTGGTCCCGCCACTGGGCGCTCGGGTAGTCGTTATACTGGTTGTACCAGAGCCCGTCCGGGTGAAGGTCGCTGGAGAAGGGAAGGGTGCGGTTCGCGGCCGGGAGGAATTCGTTCAGAACCCCGCGGTCGTAGGGGTTCTGCTGGGAGAATGGAGAACCCTCGCTCGAGTAGACGGGGCGGTTGTGCCGGACGTCCGGGTTCCGCTGGTTCGCGGGCCAGGCAAATTGGCGAACACCCGACGTCCAACGCATGTAGGTGAGGAGCTCGGCGGGAGCCGGGGCGCGGAGCGTGGAACGGTGATGGAGCCGGCTGTCGAAGTCCGAATACCAGCCGGTCCCGGGGCCGGGCTTGTTCGTCTCCCGATCGTCGAGCACGACCTGGCCGTCGATTGCGCTCCCTCGCGCGGGGTTGATGGGCATGCCCTGGTCCGGCATGTTCTCAGGGTACGTTCGGCAGCGGAACATGCTCCCCGACCAGTTCTGTTCGAAGTCGCGCTGCGACGTGTGCCGGGCAACCTCGAAGAGCCGCATCGTCTGGGTGATCTTGTAGGAGGCACCGATCTCCATCCGGCTGAAGGGGACGATCCGGCCTAGGCTCGTCACCTCGAAGTAGCCCGTCGAGGCGAAGCCGACCTCGGTCGTGTAGTAGACGAGGTCGGTCTTGTCGCAGATCGGGAAGGTGGCGGAGGGGAGCTCGTCCTCGTCGTCGTCGTCCTTGCCCCCGAACTTGAGTCCGTAGATGTTGTAGCTCCAGTCGGAGTTGAACTTCGTGAGGTGCGTGTTCGGGTTCAGGTTCGCCATCAGGACCGGCATGTAGCCGCGAAGCGGCGGATGGAGGTGCTTGTCGAGGATCTCCGCGAGGTCGTACATGGAGCGGATCGGCTCCGGCGTCCCCTTCTTCTTGCGCTTCCTGATGCGGTCCACGAGGTGGTTCGTCGCGTTGTCGGAGATGGGGGTCGAGGTGGAAAGCGTGTAGGTGCTCCCGGCCGGGAATAGGCAGGTGGCGTTCACACCGCGGAAGAGGGCGAAGAGCACGGGCTCGGGCGCCGTGTTGATGTTGACCGGCGTCCGCTGCGTCATCTGGAAGTTCAAGTTGATGTTCGACATGTTGCTCTGCGGCGCCGGGATCACCACCGTCTCTTTCCAGCCGTGGACGGTGACGTACTGCGAGAGGAGATCGATCTCCGCCTTGGTGAAGCCGGGCATCCTGTAGAGATCCGAGAGCGACTTGAACTGGCCGCCGGGGAGCCCGTTCCGGTAGGTGATGATCTGCGCGCCGCGGCCGTTCACGGGATTCGGCTTCACGGCGTACTGGGCGATCCCCCGGCCCAGGTTGTTGATGAAGGTCGCCATGCGGGCGTCGTCGGCGGCGCTGCCGGCGATCCGGTCGTTGATGTTGATCCGCCCCGAGAGGTCGGTGATCTTGAGGACGTAGTGGGCCCCGTTCGGAGCGAGGTTCAAGGGGGCAGGGTTCGTGACGGTACCCGAGTACCCGTAGACCCGGCCCGCGACCGTGATCGTCTGCCAGTTGCCGCCGCCGTCCTTGCCGTAGGAGGGCATCGTGGCGTACTCGACGGGCGTGTCCGCCGTGTCGCCGTACGTCCAGTCATAGGTACCGGAGTCGATGAGGACGGTCGTGTAATCCTTGCGGAGCCGCTCCACCCCCGCGGCGATGCCAGCCTCGGCGACGAACCGGGCCTGGGTGTGGACGACATAGATCTGGGACGCGCCCTGCTCGACGGTCATCAGCCGTGAGAACGCGACGGCGAAGATCGCGAGAACCATGAGGACGCCGAGGCAGACGAGAAGCACCGAACCTCGGACCGGAGAGCGTGCGTGCGCCAGCATGGCAGTCCCTCGCTGTCGATGAGGATGAGACGTTCCATTTCCCGGAAAAGCCAGCATCATCTTCCAGCGCGGCGTTCAGGCGATCAAGTGAATTCTGGCGTTTTTCTCTCTCTTTCGCAAGCTATGTGCCCGAGGACATTTCCGTTCGCCGCCAGAAGGAAGTTCCCTACCAGCCGGCGAGCTCGCCGGCCGCGGGATCGGGTTCGATACGTTCGGGGAGCTTCCGGCCCTCCTCGACGACCTGGTCGAGAACGAGCCGGATCGAGAAGTGCTTCTCGATCTCCTTGGCTCGGTCGCCCATCTCCATCCCGCCGCCACCGCCGCTCGTCCCCTGCCCCTCGGGCATTCCCTTGCCCGTCATCATGTCGGGGGGCGCGTCGTTCCAGCTC
>JACQVV010000199.1 GCA_016209595.1 Planctomycetota bacterium | reverse complement strand
CTCCCCCTTCCACCCGCCGGCCGGGGCATTTGCGGGTCAATTGCCGCGCCAGCGGCCCCCTCCCCCTTTTTCTTCGCCTGCCCCGGCATGTCCCGGATCAAGCTCCATCCCCGCGTGGCCCGGAGGATCCTTGGCGAGCGAAGATCCGGGAATTACCTGGGCGGACGAAACGGGAAGCTCGTCCTCCCGCTCGAGAAGCCACTCGCGGCCGGTCCTGGCCTCCCGCTCGCGGCGATCTACGTACTTTCCGCGCCAAGGAAGGCCACCCGGACCCGAAGGGTCTCGGTCCGCTCCGTCTCCGCGCGCCGGGCTCTCCTTTCGATCGTCCGGAGCACTTTCAACCCCGTGGTCCTCGATCGGAAACGTCTGGAGCGGCAGTTTCGATTCGCGGCGGAGGTCGCCCGGGCCGTGCCTGTCCGGTCGATCTCGTATCCACGGACGCTGGCCATCCTGCCCCGGGTCCGGGAGAGGATCCTGGCCGATCTCGCGCGATGACGCGCGGGACGCCGCGCAAGGCTGCCGCGGCACGCGCGGGACCTGAGTTCGATTTCCTGCGAGCCTGTGCGCGGACCGTGCTCGACCCGGCCGCCACGGAGCGCCTCCTCGCCCTCACGAACGGCCCGATCCGCTGGCCTTACCTCGCGGACCTCGCGAGCCGGCATGGCCTCGTGCCCCTCCTTCATCGCCACATCGCAGACTTCCCCGCCCCTCCGGCGCCCGAGGCTTTCCGGGAGGATCTGGATGCGCGCGTCCAGGAGATCGCCCGGCGAAACCTCTCCGCCACCAGGGAGCTCATCGAGATCGTCCGGCGTCTCGAAGCCCGCGGCATCCCCGCGATCCCGTTCAAGGGACCGCTGCTCGCTCTCTCCGTGTACGGGAACCTCGCCCTCCGGGAGTTCGCCGATCTCGACATCCTCGCGCGGCAGTCCGACGTCCGCGCGGCAAGTCAGGTTCTCGTGGAGATGGGCTACCGGCCCGAGTGCGGCCTGTCCGAGCTCGACGAGGCGAACCACTTCTCGACGGAGTGCGAAATCGACTTCTTCTCGACCGAGGATCCCGAGCGGCAAGTGGAGATCCACTGGGCCCTGGGCCGGAGATACCACTGCCTGCCGGTCGATCTCCAGGGTCTCTGGGAGCGGGCGCGGACGGTCTCCCTCGGCGGGACTCGCGTGCCCGATCTCGCACCCGAGGATCTTCTCCTCGTCCTGGCGGCCCACGGGACGAAGCACTGCTGGGAGCGGCTCGGGTGGATCTGCGACGTGGCGGAGCTCCTCCGCGCGCGCGAGGGGCTCGACTGGTCCACCATTTTCCGAAGCGCCCGGGCGAGCGGCGGGGGGCGCGCCCTTCTCCTTGGTCTCGTCCTGGCGGCGAACCTCCTCGGGGCGCCTCTTCCGCGCCGGGTCGAGAGCGCGGCCCGCGCGGACCCCACGGTGTCGCGGGTCGCGACCCGGATCCGCCGGCGCCTCGCCTCGGGCTGCGCCCCGTCCCCCGGCCTCCTGGGGAGATTCCGGGACCACCTGGAGATCCTGGGCCCGACCCGGGACAGGCTCCGGTACATCCTCGGCATCCTCTTCGCGCCCAGGCCGGCCGACCGGGCCGCCCTGCCGCTTCCCAGCCGGCTGCGCTTCCTCTATCCGGCCCTTCGCCCGGCGCTCCTCGCGGCGAGGCACCTCCCGCGCCTTGCGAACCGGCGTTGTAATCGTCCGGTGGGAGAGGAACTGCCAGAGGTGGCGAAGGCAGAGCGGAACGCGTAGAATCGAGCCCATGGCGAACAAGAAAGCGCCGCGCCGGAGAGAAGGCCTCCCCAGGAGGAAGGGCAGCCCCGCGACGATTCCCCGCGTGCCGCGCTCGGCCCTCCTGGACCAGATCGCCGAAGGCGGATTCCATTCGGCCTTCCACGCCCACATCCAGGAATTGTCCTACGAGCTCATGAAGGACCCCGACTATCAGGAGTGGATGCAGCAGTGGGCGGAGGGGTTTCTCGCGGCGCTGCTCGAGGGGCTCCGCCGGCGAAAACGGAATCGAAAGGGCAACCGCTAGTCGTTCACCCGGTCGGACTGGTCGATCGTGTTGACGACCGCCTTGGCCTGGCGGGCGGCGATGACGTTCTCGATGAGGGACAGGATCTTCGAGGCCACCGAGACCACGGCGTCAAACGTCAGGCTTTAGGCTGGAGGCTGTAGGCTGGAGGAACAGCCGACTGCGCATCGCCTGTTTTTCCTCCAGTCTCCAGCCTCCGGTCTCCAGCCTGCCTCTAACGTGGAAGAGGAGACGTATCCTCCCCCGACATTGTCTTTTCAGTCGGGCGGGAGCCGGAGGCACAAGGCGGGATCGCCGAGGAGGACGAAGGAGTGGTAGAGGTCGCGATAGTTGGCCGTGCCGGCCACGCGCTCGAAGGCATCTAGGATCGCGTCCCCGAGGCGGCCGGCGCCAGGCGCGGCCAGGGCTTCCCCGAGATAGCGGCTCAGGTAGACCTGGCTGTCCGGGTCCGAGAGGCTGGTCGCGCCCCAGAAGGCGACCGCCCCTCGCGAGGGCGTGAGCAGCATGACTTCCCCCAGGGAATCCGACCAGGGATCGGCGAAGTGGGCGTTCAGGCAGTTCATCGCCACCACGACCGGGAGTCGCGGATGGGCCGTGCGAGCGCGGATGTCGTCCGCGTGCAGAAGCCGCTGCCGTCCGGCCCAGCTCACGAGGCTCCCGTGGCCGGAGAAGTGCACGAGGAGGGCGCCCTGGTCGATGGCGCTCGTGATCTTGGCGCGGGCGGTCGCGAGCGGCATGGTGTCGATGTAGGCCCGGTCGACCGCGAAACGGGGCGCGAGTCGGCTCGCCAGCTCCTCCGACCCTCCCGCGAAGTCGAAGATGTCGCGGTCGTCCGCGACGAGGAGCGTCCTGGCGCACCACGGTTCGGTCGCGGGGAGGGCCTCGTATGCGAGGATCTTGTCGACCACGCTCGTGACCTGGGCGGCCGTGCGACACGGCAGGCGCCCGACGGCCAGATCGGGCGTCTCGTCGTCGCCATCCACCATCGCGAACTCGTTATCGGAGGGGACGACCAGGAATGCGGTCTTCGCGGGCGAGACGGGGAGGCGGCCTCCGGCAGCATCGAGGACGTCGAAGCTTCCGTCTCCCACAAGAAGCAGGTACCTGGGGCTCGGCTCGACCCAGTTGTGCTGGGCGTGAGAAACGAAGGCCCGGATCGCCTCGGGGCTTTTCATGCCGAATCCGAACTCGTCGTACACATCCTCGACATCGACGACCTGGGTGACGAGGCCCTGCGCCACGCGGGCGTCGGCGAGCGGCGCGAGCGCGGCGAGGAGGTCGGCCGGCCCGACGGCGATCCAGTCGGCCTGGTTCGCGGTGTCGGCCAGGTGCGACTCCCGGTTGAGTTCGATCGAGGCGGGCCCCCGCAGGGCGGCCGGGAGCGCGAGCTCGTAGACCGCCTCGCCGGAGGAACTTCTATCCTGGAAGTCGATAGCGAATCCCCCCCCTCCGTCGGGAGCCGCGACGGCGCCGTCCATCCGCCGCGGGAGCTCCGGGTCGGTCACATCCAGGACCAGGACGTCCGCGGCCGGGATTCCGCTCACACGGTACCGCTCTCCCGCCATGCCGGTGAACCGGTAGGAAGGACCCCGGGCGCGCGGTAGGGCGTCGTGGGCGAGGTGGAGGTAGTTGACGTAGGCGAAGTCGTATCCATAGGGACCCGAGCCGTAGCAGACGACCTCGCAGGTGTTCGCGCCGTCCACGAGGAGCGTCGGGTCGATCGGGATCGACCCCTTCACGCCGACGACTCCCCACCACTCGAGGTTCGCCATCACGATCCCGTTCCACTCGATCCTTACCTTGTGCGGGGTCTCGAGTGCCCCGAAAAGCGAGTAGGAGAGGACCGCGGGGTCCGGACCGGCGACCGGATCCGCCAGATCGAGCGTGCTCGTGACCGTCTCGCGCGGGGTGCCGTAGTACGACCAGGCGAGACCGCCGACCTGGAGGTCCTGGCCGCCCCAGGCGGGATACTCGAAGACCCAGTCGAGGGCCTCCTCGGAGTGGGTTTCGACCCGGATGGAGGGCGAGACACTGAATGCCGGATCGGGCGCGCCGTCCGTCCCTTCGATTCGCAAGGCCCCGGCCGGGTCCGCCACGAGCCAGTAGACCTCCTCCTCGGACCATGCGATCGCCCACGGGTTATCGGTCGTCCGCCGGGCGTTCCTGCGGCCGTAGAAGAGGATCGAGTCGCCGGACCCTAGCCTCCCGTCCCCGCCATCGGCGACCTCGATCGGGACGGGATGTCCCAGGTGGTAGAGGGCAAGGTACGCGGAGTCGATCGAGAGATCGAAGCCCGCCCGGGCGATCTCGTCCGCCCGGAGGCGGACCAGGCCGTCGGCGGCGGTACGGATCTTGAGCGCGCCCGGGTCGGCGGCGAGGCGCCGCTGGATCCGGAGCGCCTCGGGATCGGGTTCCCCTCCGGACGGGTCGGCGTAGCGGAAGGCGATCCGGACCACGACGCGCTGGAAGACGCGAAGCGCCGCGGGCGAGCCGCGGAAGAGAGCGGGATGGAAGGTGATGGGGAGGAAGTCGATCTCCCCTCTCCCGGAAACGCGACCGATCTCGAAGAGGGAGCCCGGCTGGAAGGCGCCGCCCCCGTACCAGACCGGATCCTCGACATAGCTGGCATCCGGAAGGGTCTCGCCCGTCCCGTCGTAGACAAGCGTCGGGAAGGGCGGGGGAACCACGCCGGTCCGATCCTTCGAGCGAGCGTCGAGGATCTCGTAGGTCCCCCCGACCACGCCGGCCACCGGGATCCGGAAGCCGAGCTCGGGAAGGACCGGGCTCGCCCGGACGGCCGACCCGGCATAGCCCGCGATCCGGACCTCGTCGTACTCCTTGCCGTCGCGGACGACGGTCTGGATCCAGGGCTCGGGGACGAGAATCTCCAGGACGATCCCCGCCGTCGTGAACGAGATCACCCGGATCCCCTTCTCCTGCCAGTCGGCGAGCCAGCGGGTCGGGTCGCCGATCCAGGGGTACGAGATCTCCCCGGGGGGATCGCCGCCCGGCGGCGGCGGTTGGTCCGGAGGGGGCGGGGGAGCGGGCGGATCGTCGCTCGTGCCGCCGTTGGTCCAGGCGCCGGAGGTGTCGGGGAGTCCCAGTCCGGCCTCCGGCCTCGCCGAGACGGGCCCGTGCAGAGCGGAACGCCCGGTCGTCTCGACGTCCTCGACCATGTAGAAGTACTCGATCCCGTTGGTCACGCCGCGGTCCAGGAAGTAGTAGGTCCCTCCGCTTACCGAATCCCCCAGCCCGAGGATGAGCTCCCGGCTCACCTGGACGAAGCCCGAGTCGGGAGAGGTCGATCGATAGACCGCGAAGCCTAGGTTCTTGACCTCGCTCCCCGTTCGCCAGGTGACGAGCACCGACGAGTCGTAGGGGATGGCCGCGAGCGACTCCATCGTCACCGCCCCGGGCCTCGTAAAGATGATCTCAAAATCGCCGGGGTCGGGGCCGTTGCCGTCGGGGGCGTCTCCGTCGAGGTCCCACGTGTCCTCGTAGAGCTCGCCCAAGGTTCCCGAGAACGTCACGGAGGCGCCGGGCGAGTTCTTCTCGACGTTGTGCTCGTCGGGAAGCGACGCCTCGCGGAACTCGAACTCGCCCAGATCGAGGCCGTTCCACGCGCCCCCCGAGGCATAGAGGTGGAGGTATCGGTCGTGCTTGCCGTAGTTGTTCGCCGCTCCGGGGCTCCCCGCGCCGGCCAGGGTCTCGAAGTGCTGGATCTTAAACTGGCTCACGTTCCCCGAGGCCGCGATCCGCACGACCAGCGGGAAGCGCGCGGCCGCGGGGGTCGCGTCCTCGCTCCCGCGGAGGTACGACCACCGGATGCCGAAGATGTCGATCGCCCCGGCCGTCGAGACATCGAGCAGGAACCCGTAGCTCCCCCCACCCGACCGGGTCACGTTCGTGTGGTTGCCGTTCCAGAAGTTGAGGTTGGCGCTCCCCTGGCTCTGGATCCTCCCGGTCACCTGGACGACCGACCCGTTCCCGACCCGGAGCGTCGTCGGGCTCCCCGCGGGAGGGTCGCTCGTGGGGTTCACGAGGACCAGCGTGCCCGTGACGGTGTGCGTGAGGCCGCTCGCCGTGAGATCGAGGACCTCGGTCGCCCGCAGGGTGAACTTCCCGCCCGACGACACGCTGAAGAGGTTCGACACGGTGACCGTTCCCCCGCTCCGGACGTCGGATCCGGACGCCGTCAACTTGTAGAAGGGGCTCGAAGCGGTCACGGTCTGGACGGACGTGCCGGAGAGGAGCACCGTTCCCGTCCCGGCCGTGAAGGTCCCGCTCTGGGTCCAGTTTCCCCCCACCGAGAGATCCCCGGCGGCCATGGTCAGGGTCCCCGAGGTCGAGAGGCTCGCCCGGACGATGCAGCCGGTCGCCTTGAAATTCGTCAGATTCAGCGAGCCGGCGTTCGTCGCGCTCTGGACGTCGAGGATCGGCAAGGGCGAGAGCCCGCCGTTCGTGTTCGTGACCGACCCGCCGTTCACCAGCGTCCCGAGGACCTTGAAGGTCCCGGTCGAGCGGAAATCGACGAGCCCCGCCGGGGACCCCGCGACCGTCGTGAGATCCCCGTTCACGGTCAGGTTCCGCGCCCCGTTGTCGCCCGTGACGCTCGCCCCGGCCTCGATCCTGAGGGACCCGATCGTCGTCGAGATGTTGAGCGTCGGGGAGTTCGGCCCCACGAAGTACGCCGGGTCGATCACGACCTGGTTGTTCGCGCCGGGGACGACCGCCGGGCTCCAGTTGAGGGGGTTGTTCCAGAGGGAGTTCGCGACATCAGCGTCGGTCCACCTCGACTGCGGCCAGTAGATCGAGCCGCCCGGGACCTGGCCGGCGCCGCGATCGTCCTCGTACGGCTCGCTCCCCCTGGTCCCGGAGGTCCCGCCCATCGAGACGGCGCTGTCGGACGCCCCCGGTTCGGTGTGGACGTTGAACTGAGCCAATGCGTCAAACGAGCAGCCGAGGAAGCTGTACTGCCCCGACGGGATGGCGGCGTAGAGGAGTTTCAGGTATGCGCTCCCGGCCGACCCCGGTCCGTTCTGGAAGGCCACGCCGTCCACGTCGATCGCGGTCCCCGCGGTCGCGGCCGCGCGGAGGCCGTTCGCGTCCGGCCGGTCGAAGGTCAAAGCCGAGAGCGCCACCGTCCCTCCGCCCGTGACGGTGAAGGAGTAGCGATTCGGGCTCCCTCCACCCGCGTCGGTCACGAGCGGGGTCGAGCCGCTTGCCTGGAACGAGCCGGACACGACCGCGACTCCGGCCGTCGCCGTCGTCCCGAGGCGGAGGACCGCCGCGCCGATCATCTTCAGCGTCCCGCCCGATGCGACCGTGAGTCCGGCCGCGCCGTCCCCCTGGACCGTCACGGCGTCGCCGGCATCCAGCGTCAAGGTCCCGGTGACCGCGGCCTTGTAGACCGCGACGGCGCTTCCTGCGACGAAGGTCGTCGCGGAGCCTACGAAGCGGACGGTGTCGTCGCCCGGCGTGTACGATCCGTCCACCTTCCAGGTCGCGTTGACCTCGAAGGCCGCGGGCGAGGCCGAGACCGAAAGGGTAGCCCCCGTGGCAATCGTGAGGCTCTCGAAGGTCGTCGTCGAGCTCCCGGCGAGCGCGCTCGAGGCCCCGGTGAAGACGACCGTCGACGCCTTCGGGGTCGAGGCCGTGAACGAGTCGTTGTTGGTGAAGGTCCCGCTCACCTGGATGGTGTTTCCGGAGTTCGTCGTGTCGATTCCCAGGCTCGCCCCTGGAACGGCGTTGTCCAGGTCGATGGCGAGCGAGGCGAAGGTCGTGGTCGAGCTCCCCTTGACCCGGGAGGCCGTGCCGATGAAGTCGACGATCCCGCCGGCGAGAGCAGAGAAGGCGCCGCTGTTCGTGAAGAGCCCCCTCACCTTGAGCGTGTTCGCGCCGAGGGCGAACCCGCCGTCCGCCGGGATCGAAAGGTCCTGGACGGTGGCGTTCCCGGCGAGAGTCGCGATCGACGCGCCGGTGTTCGCGATCTCCAGGGCGTAGTAGCTTCCCCCCGGCGGCACGACGACCGACTGGTCGCTCGTGCCGACGTACGCAACGGTCCCGGCCGTCGCGTCGAAGCTCGCTCCGCCGCCGAACGAGAGCGACGTCTGGATCTCGAGGCGCCCGTCGACGTTGGCCAGGCCGCCGATGCCGAGGGCGTCGGTGCTCCGATAGGTCGAGCTGGCCGGGACGGCGAGCCCCGCGAAGCTAGAGGCCCCGCTCATGCCGGTCACCGTCCCCGAGGCCCCGGAAAGGGTCACCGTTCCCGTTCCGGTCGAGACGGTCCCGGCGGAACGGACGAAGTTGCCGCTCACCGTGGCGGTCCCGATCACCAGACTCCCGGACGTCGTCAGATTGCCCGTGACCGAGAAGGGGCCGGCGTTGTGGGTGAAGGAGCCCGCGTTCGCGAGCGACGCGAGCGAGAGCGTTCCGGAGCCGTTCTTCGTGAAGGTGCCGCTGTTCGTGAAGGCCCCCCCGACGGTCAGCGTCCCCGTTCCGCCGAAGGTCAGCACACCTCCGCCGAGAGAAACGCTCGGATCGGTGACAAGGCTCCCCGTGACCGTGAAGTTCACGCTCCCCGCGCCGGTCGTCGCCGTCCCGCCGTCCTGGATCGTGAGCGAGCCGATGCTCGTCGTGCTGTTCAGGGTCGGGCCCCCGGCTGGGGCATGGCTGCTGTCGGCCGGGATCACGACCTTCGAGCCGGCGGCCGGAGGGCCGGACGGGTTCCAGTTCCCTGGCGTCGACCAGAGACCGTCCCCGGTCCCGTTGGTCCAGGTGAAGGATGCCCAGGTGATCGAGCCGCCGCTGATGACGCCCGATGCCCGGTCGTCCTCGAACGCCTCGTCCCCCTGGGCCCCGGAGGCCCCGTTCATGCTGACCGCCCCGTTGGCCGCGACGGTAGCCTCGGTGTGGACGTTGTACTGCGTCGCCGCGTCGAAGGAGCAGCTCGTGAAGTTGAACTGGCCGGCGGCAATCGAGGCGTAGCGGAGGTTGATGTAGATGCTCCCGGCGGTCCCCGGGCCGTTCGTGAAGCTCGCGCTGTCGAGATCGAGGCTCGTGCTCGCGGTCGAGTCGACGCGGAACCCGTTCGCGTCGCAGTAGGAGAAGGCGAGCGCGTTGACGTCCACGCTCGAGGAAGCCCCCGAAACCATGAAGCTGAATCGCCCCGTCCCGCTCCGCGTGATCGTGGGCGTCGCCCCGCTCGTCGTGAGCGTCCCTTGAATGAGGGCCCGCCCGTTCGTCGCGCCCTGCCCCAGCCGGAGCGTCGAGGTTCCGTTCATGACGAAGGTCCCGCCCGCGGGGACGACAAACCCGGTCGTGCCGTCGGCGACGGTGACGCTGTCGGTCCCGTCGAGCGTGAGCTTCCCCACGATGCGCAGGATGTTGAAGGTGATCGCGCTTCCCGAGAACTGCCCGGCCGTTCCCGTGAACTCCACGGTGTGGGAGCCCGAACTGATCCCGTTGCCGCTGTTCGTGAGCGTCCCGCGGATCTGGAGCGTGCTCGTCGCCGGGGAGATCGAGAGGGTCGCTCCGCTGGCGATCGTTAGATTGTAGAACTCCGTCGTCTGGCTGCCCGCGACGGTCGAGGTCGCCCCCCCGAAGAGGACGGTGGTGCTCCCGGGAACGAAACCGCTCGCCTCGTTGTTCGTCCAGGTCGAGAGGACCGTGAGCGAGCCGGGAGCGACGTCGATGGACAGGAGCGCGGTGACCGCGTTGTCGTAGTCGATCGAGAGGTCGTAGAACGTCGTGACCGAGCTCCCCCGGATGACCGATGGGTTCCCGCGGAAGTTGACGCGGCCGGACCCGGCGTTGAACGTGCCGCTGTTCGTGAAATCGCCGTCGAGGTTGAGGACGTAGCCGCCGGCCGCGAACTCTCCGTCGAGCTGGATCGTGAAGTTGCGAGCGCTCAGGTTCCCGGCGGCGTTGGCGACCCCCGAGCCGGTGTTCGCGATCTCGAGGTTGTAGTACGCGCCGCCCGGCGGGACCGCGACCGACTGGATCGAGCTCCCCGCATACGAAACCAGCCCGGCCGTGGCGTCGAAGGTCGAACCGGAGTTGAAGACGAGCGCTTGCGAGAGGCGCAAGGTCCCGTCGACGTCGAGCTGCCCTCCCGCCCCGTCGCCGATCGTGAGGCCGTCCGTGGCCGTGTAGGTGTAGTTGGCGAGGACTCGCAGGTTGTAGAAGCGGCCCGTCCCGAGGGTGACGTTGCCCGAGCCCGCCCCGGACGTCTTGCCGAGCGTCACGGTGCCCGAGGTCGGCTGGAACGTCCCCGAGTTCGAGAAGCTCCCCTCGATCCGGATCGAGCCGGTGTCGAGGACGAGCGAGCCGCTGCTTGTGAGGCTCCCCTGGATGACGGCCCCCGTCCCGCTGGAGGAGAACGACCCTCCGGTCCCGACCGCGACCGAGCCCGTGATGTTGAGGTTGGCTCCCGCGTGGCTGAAGGAGCCGTCCGCGGTGAGACTTCCGCCAATCGAGATCCGGTCGGCGGCCGAGAGCGCGATCGATCCGGGGCTCGCCACGTTCTCGGTTCCCACGTTCCCCGTGACCGTGAGGACCCGCCCGCCGTTGTCCGAGGTGATCGTCCCGCCGTCCTTGACCTGGATCGAACCAACGGTGGTCGTGAGGTTCAGGATCGGGTCGTCGGCCGGCCCGGGCGCGAGCTGGGGAATGACGATCCTGGAGTTGGAAGGCGGAAGCCCGTCCGGGTTCCAGTTCGTCGGGTTCGACCAGAGCCGGTTGCCCCCTCCGTTGTCCCAGGTGATGACCTGCCAGGTGATCGAGCCAGGATCGATGACCCCTGCCTGCCGGTCGTCCTCGTACGCCTGGTCCCCCTTCGCCCCGCCGAAGCCCGTCATCGCGACCGCTCCGTTTGCCAAGACGGTCGCTGGAGTCCGCACGTTGTAGAGGCAGTTCGCGTCGAACGTGCAGCCGGAGAAGGAGAAGGTGCCGGCCGAGATCGTCGCGTATCCCAGGCGGACGTAGACGCCCGTCGTGGGGTTGCCACCCGTGAAGGCGACGCCGTCCAGGTCGATCGACTGGGTGCTGGTCGAGAGGACATCCAGGCCGTTCGCGTCCGGACCCGAGAAGCTCACGTCGTCCAGATCGAGGGTGTCGCCGGGGGCGGCCAGATCGACCGTGAAGCGGAATCTCGTCCCGGTGTCGGTCACGGTCTGGGTCGAGCCGCTCGAGGCGAGAAGGCTCCCCCGGAGCACGAGTCCCGTTCCGAGGCGGAGCTTCGAGGTCCCCTGGAGGCGAAGCGTGGCCCCCGAGGGAATCGTCATGAGCGTGTTCACGGTGAGGTCGTCGGTCCCATCCAGCGTCAAGCGGGCCGAGGAGCCGTAGGCCACCGAGTCGATCGCGATCGGACTCCCGGCCACGGCGCCGCTCGTGCCCACGAACCGGACGGTATGGGCCCCAGGCGTGAACCCGGTC
Source organism: Planctomycetota bacterium (assembly GCA_016209595.1). GTDB lineage: Bacteria > Planctomycetota > JACQVV01 > JACQVV01 > JACQVV01 > JACQVV01. The sequence goes on along the minus strand of JACQVV010000199.1, from coordinate 11,171 downwards.
CCGCTCGAGTTGTTGGTGATGGTCCCCTGGACGTCGATCGACGCGACGCCGGTCGGGCTGATGTTGACCGAGGCCCCCGAGGCGATCGTGAGGTGGTTCACGGTCGTGACGTTGTCGGCGGGGATGGCTGAATCGATGACGGACGGATTGCCCAGGAAAGTGACCGTCGACGTGCCCTGCGTGAAGGCCCCGTGGTTGTCCCAGTTCCCCGTGAGCCGGATGTGGTTCGCCGGCGCCGTCGCGGTGTTCACCGCGAGCGTCGCGGCCGGCTGGATGACCACGTGGTGGAAGGTCGTCGCGACCGAACCACGAACGGTGGACGGGCTCCCCGCCACGGAAAAGGTCGACGTACCGGCGGTGTAGGTCCCGCTACTCGTGAAGTCGCCGGAGAGGGTCAAGGTCGCCGCGGAGCCCGCGAGCGTCGCGTTCGACTGGATCGTGACGTTCCGGACCGAGAGGCTCCCCCCCAGGGTCGCGACGGCCAGCGCGGAGTTGGCGATGTCGAGGTCGTAGTAGGCCCCCCGGGAGGGACAACGACGGTCTGGGGCGAAGTCCCGGCGTAGGAGACGACCCCCGCGGTCGCGTCGAAGGTGCCGCTCATCGAGACCCCCGCGGCGAGGGAGAGCACTCCGTTGACGTCGAGCGTCCCCCCGACCGTCAGGTCGTCGGAGGCGGTGTAGGTGAAGTTCGTCTCGACCCGGAGGCCCCAGAAGGGGTCGCCCGCGGACTGGATCGTCCCCGTGCCGCTTCCCGTCGTGTTGCCGAAGGCCACAGTGGAGGCTGTCCCCGCGTCGAAAAGGGCAAGGGCGCCGTTCGTCCAGCTGCCCAGGACCCGGATCGTGCCGTCGTAGTCCGGGTTGCCGCCGTCGGTGAGATCGAAGGTCCCGCTGTTCGTCACGCTCCCGCCGAAGCGGATGTCGCCCGCCGCGAGGCCGCTCGCGACCCGGAACGTCCCTCCCGACTGGACCGTGGCGTCGCCCGAGAACGTGGCCGAGCCAGTCGAGGACCAGGAGAGGGATCCGGCGTCGTCGAGAACGCCTCCGACCGTCAGGTTCCCCGACCCCGCGAAGGAGAAGCTCGCCGGAGATCCAAGCGACTGGAGCGCGAGCTGCCCCGTGACGGTGAGGTTCCTCGCCCCGCCGTCGGTCTGGAAGGTCGAGTTGTCCGCCATCGTGAGGGCGCCGACCGTCGTGCTCATGTTGAGCGTGGGCCCGCCTGTGGGGACGTGGCTCGTGTCGTCTGGGATGAGGACCGAGGCGGTCGAGGGGGGCGGCCCGACCGGAAACCAGTTGCCCGGCCCCGACCAGAGCCCGTTTCCCGTCCCGTTCGTCCAGCGGTAGTTCGCCCAGAGGATCGACCCGGTCGAGTCGCCATTGGGAGGGCTCGATTCGCCCGCGCCGCGGTCGTCCTCGTAGTCCTTCGTCCCCCGGGCCCCCGAGAAGCCGGTCATCGTCACCGCGCCGTTCGAGGCTCCCGCTTCGGTGTGGACGTTGAACCGGCAGTTCGCGTCGAAGGAACAGCCGGAAAAGACGAAAGTGCTCGCCGGGATCGAGGAGTAGCGGAGGTTGACGTAGATGCCGGTCGTGGGGTTCCCCCCCGTGAAGTTGACGTTGTCGAAGTCGCAGCCGTAGCTCCCGCTGTCGTTCACGCGGATCCCGTTCGCGTCCGGACGGTCGAGAGCGAGGGCGGAGATCGCCACGGTCCCGCCGTAGACATCGAAGGAGTAGTTCGCGCCCGTGTCGGTCACGGTCCCGCCGCTCGCGCTGAACGTCCCGCCGGGAGTCGCGCTCCGCCCGATCGAGATCCCCTGGCCGAGGCGCAAGGTTGGCGTTCCGGTCAAGACGAGCGTTCCGCCGGCTCGAACCAGGAATCCGACCGCGTCCGGGGCCCCGGGCAGGACCGCCCCCGTCACCCTCATGCTGTCGGTCCCGTCGAGGGTGAGGGTCGCGCCGCTCTGGACCTGGACGACGTTGAAGGTCGCGCTCGTCCCGGCGATGGCGCCCGCCGCGGATGTGAAGCGGACGATCGAGCTCCCAGCCGAGAAGGTCCCGTCCTGGGTCCAGGTTCCGTTCACGTTCACGATCTGGACCGCCCCGACCGAGAGCGTCGCTCCCGTCTCGACCGTGAGGTGGTTGAAGGTCGTGACCTGGGAGCCGTTCACCTGGCTGGATGTTCCCCCGAAGAAGACGGTCGAGCTCCCGGCCGTGAACGTCCCGCCATTGGACCAGGTCCCGTCGACGGCAACCGAGTTGGCGGGGCTCGTGGTCGTCGAGATGGCGAGCGAATCGCCGGTGTCGATCGAGAGGTTCGCGAACCGAGTCAGCACGGACCCGCGGACGGTCGAGGGGGTTCCGCTCGCGACGACCGTCGAGGTCCCCGCCGAGAACGTCCCGTCGTTCGTCCAGTCCCCAGCGAGCGTCAAGGTCCTGGTCGACCCCGAGAGCTTCCCGCCGGGTTTGATCGTGAGGTTCCCGTTCACGGTCATGTTCGCGCCGAGGGTCGCGCCCGAACCGCTCGTGTTGGAGGTTCCCAGATGGAAGTAGGGGTTCGAACCCCCCGCGCCGTTCGGGGGGGCCGGGATCGTCTGCGGCGAGGTTCCGGCGAACTCGATCGTCCCGGTCCCCGTCTCGAAGACGGTCGCCGCGTTCACGAAGGAGAGACCGCCGGCGAGGATGAGCTTCCCGTCCACCCGCAGCCGTCCGGCCTGGCTCGCCGTCCCGATCGTCAAGTCATCGGTCGCGCGGTAGACGGCCCCGGCGGGGATCGAGAGATTGACGAAGGCTCCCCCGTTCGACTGGATCGTCGCCGGGCTCGCGTCGGTCCCCGCGGTGAGGACGACCTGGTCGAGAGCGTCCTGGGCGGCGGTGAGGAAGGTCCCCGAGGCGGAATTGAGCCACGAGCCCCGGACCTCGAGTCGCTCCGTCACTCCCTGGCTGGCGAAGGGATTGAAGGGTCCCTGGTTGTCGAGGTCGCCCTGGATCGTGAAGCCGCCGTTCGCCGCGGCCAGCGCCGCGAACCCCGAGCCGGTGTTGCGGTTGGAGAAGGTCCCCTTGTTGACGAAGCCGGCGCGGAAATCGACGATGAGAGGGTTCCCCGCCTCGATGTAGAAGTACCCTTCGTTCGTCACGAGCCCGCCGGCGTCGAAGCCCCCGCGCGCGGGGTCGCTCGTGCACTTCCACATCAAGGTGCCGGGCGAGCCGGCGCCCCCGTCCGGCTCGATCTCGACGACGCCGGTGATCTTGAGCGAGCGCACCCCTGTCGAGGAGTCGAGCGTCGAGCCGTCCGAGATGTGCAGCGCGGCGATCGTGACGCCGGCCGCGCCCAGGTTGTAGAGAGGGGTGTTCGCGACGTAGGAGGGATCGTTGAAGTCGACGAGGACCCGATCGTTCGTCCCTGGTACGACCGCCGGGGTCCAGTTGGCGGCGCGCGACCACAGGTTGTCCGTCGAGCCGTCCCAGACCTTGTTCGGCCACTCGACGATCGAGGGCGAGGGATCCCCAGGATCGCTGTCGTAGGCCTCGCCTCCCTTCGCCCCCGACCAGCCGGGAAGGCTGATCGCGTTGTTCGCCGAGCCGGGATCGGTCGCGGTGACGTTGTACTGGCAGCTCGCGTCGAAGGAGCAGGAGGTGAAGACATAGGTCCCCGTCGGAATGGCGGCGCGGCGGATCGTGAGGTACGAGCCGGTCGCGGCTCCGTCGTCGTTCTTGAAGTCGACCGTATCGAGGTCGAAGGCCGCCCCGGCCGTGGCTTCGATGTCAAGGCCGGAGTTGTCCGGATTTTGGAAGACGCAACCGTCCAGATCGATCGTCCCTCCACCGCGCACCTTGAACGAGAAGTCGGCGCCCGTGTCGGTCAAGGTCGGCTTGTCGCCGGTCGCGACGAAACTCGCTCCCGCGCCGTCCACCACCATCCCCGTCCCGAGCCGGAGGACGCTTTGTCCCTCCATGCGGAAGGTCTCGCCCGCCTGGACAGTGAAGAGCGCCGTGACGGTGACGGCGTCGGTTCCGTCGAGAACCAGTGTCGGCGCGATCCCCGAGTTCACCAGATCGAGCTGGGCGAACGTGGTGGCGGAGGAGCCCGCGATCCGCCCCTGGTCGCCCGCCGAGACGCCCGCGAAAACGACCGTCGAGGTTCCCGGGGTGAAGGAGCCGTTGTTGGTCCACTGGTTCCGGACTCGGACCTGGGTGACGCCGGAAAGTTGCAGGGTTCCCGTGATCGTCAGGTTGTCGAACGTGGTCACGAGCGACCCCGCGATCGTGCTCGGGCTTCCCGTGAACTCGACCGTCTTCCCGGTCTCGTCGAAGCCGTCCGTGGCGTGGTTGTTCGTGAAGGTCCCGGAGACCCGGAAGGTCCCGATCGCGCCGACCGAGAGGGTCGAGCCGGGGCTCACGGTCACGCTCGCGAAGGTCGTCACGACCGTCCCGCCGATGGTCGGCGTCCCCGAGGTCGAGAGCACGAGATCCCCGGCGTCGAACGAACCCCGGTTGTCCCATGTCCCGGAGAGCGTGAGCGTGTTGCCGGTCCCGCCCTTGAAGAGGGCGCCGGAATTCACGAGGAGGGTCCCCGCCACGCCGAAGCTCCCTCCCATCGTCGCGCCGGACGCGTTCGCGATCGAGAGGTTCCGGTAGCCGACCCCGCCGGGAGGGACGGAGACGGTCTGGGCCGTGGAGCCGGAATACTCGATCGTTCCGGCCGAGGCGTCGAAGGTCCCGGTCATCGTCAGGGCGGCCTGGATCTTGAGCACGCCGTTCACGTCGAGGAGTCCGCTCGTGGCGAGTGAGGTCGTCGCGGTGTACGTGGAGGTCCCCGAGACGGTCAGGTTGCCGAACGGGTCGCCTCCGGCGTCGATCGAGCCCGTGGCCCCATTGAAGAGAAACGTACCCGCCGTCCCGGGCAGGAAGGTCGCCGAACCGCCGTTGGTGAAGTTCCCCGAGACGCTCACGGTCCCGCCGTAGTCGGGGTTCGCACCGTCCGCCAGGTCGAGCGTCCCCTGGTTCGCGATCGAGCCCGTGACCCCGACCGAGGCCGGGCCGCTCTTGACCAGGAGTGTCGCCCCGGCCTGGTTGGTCACGCTTCCCCCGAAGCTCACCGTCCCAGAGTTCCCGATCGTGAGGGTCCCGCCGTTCGTGACCGCGCCGGACAGAGTGAGGTTCCCTGTCCCCCGGAAGTCGAACGAACCGGGCGAGCCAGCGCCCAGGTCGGAGTCGATCGCCATCGTTCCCGAGACTGTGAGGGTCGGGTTGTTGCCTGTCGTCACGACCGTGCCGCCGTCCTCGACGCGGAGCGAACCGACCGTGACGGGGCTCGCCAGGTTGTCGATCGTGGGCCCGCCGGCCGGAACGTGGCTCGCGTTGTCGGGGATGAGGACCGCCTCGGTCGAACCCGGCGCCCCGGAGGGACTCCAGTTCCCGGGCGTCGACCAGAGGCCGTCGCCCGTTCCGTTCGTCCAGATCTTCTTCGCCCAGACGATCGAGCCGGGGCTCACCACGCCCGCGTCGCCGTCGTTCTCGTACGGCTCGTCCCCCTTCGCGCCGCCCGGCCCCTGGAGGTTGATCGCGTTGGCGGAGCTCCCGGCAGCGGTCCGGACGCTGTACTGGCAGTTCGCGTCGAAGGAGAGGCCGGAGAGGACGTACGGACCACCCGAGACGGCGAAGTTGAAGTTGAGGTAGGTTCCCGTCGCAGTCCCGTCGTCGTTCGTGAAAGCGACGTTGTTGAGGGCGAAGAGGACGGCCGGGAGGGCGTCGATCCTGAGGCCCGAGTTGTCGGGGTTCTGGACGGCGAGCTGGCTCACGGAGAGCGTCGTGCCGGCCCCCCCGGCAACGGTGAAGGCGAAGTCGCTTCCCGTGTCGGTGAGGGTGGGCGTCGAACCGGACGCGGTCAGGTTGCCGTTCACCGAGAGCGAGACCGCGACCTCCAGGCGACAGTTGCCGGAGAGGGCGAGGGACGCGCCCGAAGCGACGGTCAGGGTCGAAACCCGGGCCGTATCCCCCGTGTCGAGCGTGAGGACGTTCCCCGCTCCGCTCACGACGGCGGTCCCGAACGTCGTCTTCGCGCTCCCGGAGTATCCGCCCGCCGCGCCCGCGAAGGTGACCGTGTAGGATCCGGCGCCATACACCGCCGAGGTCGAGATCCAGTTCCTGCCGATCGTGTAGTCGGCTCCGGCCAGGGCCGAGGTCGTGGCGGCGATCTCGAGATCGTAGAAGGTCGTGGCGGAGGTCGGCATCCCCGGAGTCGCCCCGGCGAAGACGACCTTCGAGATCCCCTGATTGAACGTACCCGTGCGGCTGAACGTCCCTCCGTCGATCGTGATGACGTTCTGGGTGGCGCCGCTCGCGGTGAGCGTGGCCCCACCGAGGATCGCGAGCGTCCCGGTGGCAGCGATCGGCGTCCCGGCGGCGAGAGTATGGGTGCTCGTGAAGTCGGTGTTGTTGAAGCGGCTCGTCCCGGACCCGGAGAGGGTGTTGGCGGCGGGGAAGGTGACCTTCTTCGTCCCGCCACTGAACGTCGCGCCGCTCCGGACGGTCCAGTTCCCGTTCACGGAGAGATCGACGGTCGGCGTGAGGGTCGGCGCGTCTACTCCCGTCCCGATCTCGACGTTGCGCAGGACGGTCGGGTTCGTGCCGGCGTTGATCGAGGAGCTCGCGCTGGCGTAGGCCGTGAAGAGGATGATGTCGGCCGCGTTCTGGACCCAGATCCCGGCGACGCTGAAGGCCCCCGAAACCTCGAGGGTCGCCGCCTGGGTCGTCAGGGTGCTCCCGACCGGGACCGTCCCGCCCGGGATCGCGAACCTCGACGAAGCCTGAACGATGAAGTTGCCGCTCGAGACGAAGCTGAACTGGACCAGGACCCGCACGGTGTCGCCCGTCTCGAGGGTGAGCGTCGTTCCGGCGCCGCTGTCGTTCACCTCGAACTTGTCGATCTCCAGCCAGTCGTTCGCCCCGTCCACGGCCCTCAGGAGCGAGGTGTCCGACGACGAGATGACCCTGCCGCTCCCCGTGATCCGGGCCACGCCGTTGCCCAGGTCGCTGACGACGATGTTTCGCCGGACCGTCAGGTCGTTCGCGCCCAGGGACAGGGTGACGGCCGGCGCCATTCGCAGGGTCTGGATCGTGTGGCTCGCCGCCGTCGTGATCGTCCCCGAGGCCTGTGCCGCGGCGTTGTTGATGTTGGCCACGTCGTTGACGTTGTTGGGGTAGCTCGCCGAACCCCAGTTGGCCCCGTTCTCCCAGCTCGTTCCGTCGCCGCCGCCGGTCCAGGTGTAGTTGGCGGCCCGTGCCGCGCCGGGCGCCATGGCGAAGGCGAAGAGGAGGGCCAACACGGGGCCAACGATCGAGCCCCGAGCCCTGATCTGGAATCGGCCAGCCATTCCCAGATCCATCCCTCCCCCACGTCACTCGGACGAGATCCGTTCGTTGCGCACAACCTGTGCAGTTAGGTATATTCTATGCGGGTCTTGGGAGGGGAGGCAATAGCTTTCTTTCCCGCTTTTCGCGACGCCGATTCCCTGCCAGACTAGCAGCCCGTGGATAAAGTGCTTCGAAGGCGAGCGCGAGCGATTTCGGCCGAGATCGAGGAGCGAACCGCAGTCGTATTAGGGGGATACGACGAGGATTCGCGACGAAGAGATCGGCCGAAAGCGCCGCGCGTAGCCAGAATGACTTTGTCCACGGGCTGCTAAGAGCCCATGGGCGGCATCGCCGGGCTCTACAACCTCGATGGTCGGCCCGTGACAGGCGCCGATCTCGAGCGCCTCGCCTCCCGCCTTCGCCACCGGGGACTCGACGGGGACGGGACATGGGTCCAGGGCCCGGTTGGCCTGGCCGCCTTGCTTTCCAGCGTCACGCCCGAGTCGGCGGGCGAGAAAGGGCCTCTCGTCCACCCAAGGACGGGAGCGGTCGTTGTCTTCGACGGACGGCTCGACGATCGGGAGGAGTTCCTTGCCGGGCGTGGGGGCGACCTTCCGAGCGACGCTTCCGACCCCGCCCTCATCCTGGCGGCCCATGCCCTGTTCGGCGATGCGTTCCTCGAACGACTGAAGGGCGACTTCGCGCTGGCCCTCTTCGATCCCCTCGAGGAGCGGCTTGTCCTCGCCCGCGACCGGATCGGCATCCGCCCCCTCTACTACTTCCGGGGTCGGAACTTCTTCGTCTTCGCCTCCGAGGTGAAAGCGGTCCTGGCCGAACCCAGACTCGAGACCGGGCCCAACGACGCCGAGCTCGCCCGGCTTCTGCTCCACGAGGGTGGGCCGGGAGACCCGGAGGCGACGTGCTTTTTGGGGGTCCGTCGGATCCTCCCGGCCCACATGGCCATCGTCACGCCCGGCGGTTTCGCGACGAGGCGGTTCTGGGACTTCGATCCGTCGCGGCGGCTCTGCCTCGCGTCCTACCCCGAGTACGTCGAGGCGTTCGGGCAGGAGTTCGGGCGCGCGGTCGGCCGCCGCATGCGAAGCGCCCATCCCGCGGCCGTCTCGGTGAGCGGCGGGTTGGACTCCTCCTCCATCTTCTGCCTCGCCGAGACGATGAGGCGGCGGTCCCCTGGCCGCCACCCCGCGGTGGTCGGCGTCTCGCACGTCACCGCCGACGGGTCCGCGGCCGACGAGCGGACCTACCTCCTCGAGATCGAGAATGCCTACGGGCTCGCCATCGAGAGGGTGGGGATCGAGGGGCTGCTCGGACTCGTCGAGGGGGCCGCCGAGGAGATCTGGCACGCCGAGACGCCGCTCCTCGACTACATGTGGGAGGTCACCCGGGCGATCCACCGGACCGCGCGGAACCGTGGTGCCCGCGTCCTCGTAACCGGTCACTGGGCTGACCAGATCCTCTTCTCGACCCACTATCTCATCGACCTCTTCCACGGCCTCCGATGGCGGGAGCTCCGGACCCATCTGGCCGAGTACGGCAACTGGTTCACGGCGGACGAGGTGCGATCCCTGAAGCGGGCCTTCCTCCGGAGCGCCCTGCGCCACTACGTCCCCGGCAGCCTCGTTCCCTTCCTGAGAGTCGTTCGCCGCTCGCTGGCCAGGCGCGCGAACGGATCTCCCTGGTTCACGCCGGCCTTCCGGAGCAGGGCCCGCACGCGCCGCGACCCCGGACCGCCGGGAGGTCCATCGTTCCCGAGCGCCCACGCTAGTTCGGTCTACGGGGAGGCCAGGTCGCGCTACCACGTCGAGTGCATGGAATGGGACAACAAGATCGCCGCCCTCCACGGGCTCGAGATGGCGTTCCCGTTCCTTGATGCGGATCTGGTATCCTTCCTCATGGCGGTTCCCGGCGAAGTCCGGACGTGGAAGGGGGTACCCAAGGCCTTGCTTCGTGAGTCTATGCGGGGCGTTCTCCCCGAGCCGATCCGGCGCCGCAACTGGAAGGCGGACTATACGGATCCCGTGAACGAAGGAATGGTTCGCGACTACCCGAAGCTCATGGAGATCCTGGGCGGGACCCCGCTCTCTGTCGAACGGGGGTATGTCGATCCGAGGGTGCTCCGGAAGAGTCTGGTCCGGCTCCGCGGCCAGATCCGGGGTCCCGAGTGCACGAACACGTGGAACGTGGCCGATCTGCTCGGATTCGAACTCTGGCTTCGAACCTTCTTCGGGCGTGCCTAGAGAACGGGAGGAGCGAGCAAGATGCAATCCGATGGAGCGAAAGGCGAGAAGGGAGGCCAGGGGAAGAAGCCGTATCATCCTCCTCGCCTGGTCGTCTACGGGGACCTCCGCCGTCTGACGATGTCCAAGGCAGGCACGAAGTCCGACGGGGGGGGAGCCAAGCCGAACACCCGCCTTGCCGGTGGTCCGACCTAGCGCGCATTTCTCACGCCTCGTCCGATCTGCGGGGCGCTGGCCGGCGTAAACCGCTCGCTGCCGCTCGCTTCGGCTTGCTCGCCTCGACGACTCCTCCAAGTCGTCTGCGGCTCGCGCGCCTTGCGACCCGCAGTTCAGGGTTCGGCCCCTGTGTGCGGGGGCTTCTTCCTGATCCCCGTACCCCGAACCCCGTTCCCCGGCCTAGTCCTTCACGCGGTCCGACTGGTCGATCGTGTTGATCGCGGCTTTGGCCTGGCGGGCGGCGATGACGTTCTGGAGGAGCGGTAGGATTTTCGAGGCCACCGAGATCACGGCGTCGAACGTGGAGGAGGAGACGAAGACGATGTCGTCCCGCACGAGCGGCACGTCGCGGGCGCGGCCGGCCAGGATGTCGTCCACCGAGAGGCAGTACGTCTTGGGATCGGTGAGGCTACCGCGCACGAGGAGGATCGATCCCGTGGTCACGTTCTCCTCGAGTCCGCCCGCCTTGGCGATCGCCTCCATGAGCGAGGTCGTTCCCTGGATGCGGACGGGGCCGGGTTCCTTGACCTCCCCGAGAACGAAGACCTCGTTCTCGAAGGAGCTCGGCAGGTAGATGAAATCGCCCTCCGCGACGAGGATGTTCTGCGTCGAGTCGGCATCCTCCAGGAGTCTCCGAAAATCGACGCCCAGGACCCGCCCGCCGCGAACCAGGTAGGCGCGGGAGAGGTCGGGGCCGGCGAAAGCGCCGAATCCCGTTTCGGCAATCCGGGGTCCCTCGGCCGCGGCGAGCGCGTCGAGCACCCGCGCGTTCCTGGGAAGCGATTTTGCCCCGGGGGTTTTCACTTCCCCCAGGACCAGGACCCTCGTCCCGGCGAACTTGTGGACGATCACGGAGACCTGTGGCTCCAGCACGAACTTCGACAGGCGACTGGCGATCTCGTCCTTCAAGTCCTCGACGGTCCGTCCGGCGGCGAGGACGTCCCCGACCAGGGGGAGCGACATCTTCCCGTCGGGCCGGACCGGGGCCGTGACCGAAAGGTCGGGCTGGTCGTAGACCCGGACCTCGAGCTCGTCCCCCATGCGAACCGTGTAGTCGCCCCCCTCCGGGAGCTCCGGGATCTCGGAAAGGGGGATCGCGTCCCACCTCGGGCCCTCCGCGGGTGGTGGGCCGGGGGGTTCTCCCGGAGGCTCCGAGGAGCAGCCGGCAAGGAGAGAGAGACAGAGCGCGGCAACCGTCACCCGAATGTAGGGGCCGGGCTTGTCCCGGCCCTGGCGCGGCGGGGGGTAAACCCCCGCCCTACTGCTTGTCACCTTCAGGGTAGTAGCCATGCCGGCCGTATCGCGAGTAGCCGTAGTAGTGACCGGCCACGTACCTCGTGGCCCGGTTGATGAT
>JACQVV010000187.1 GCA_016209595.1 Planctomycetota bacterium | reverse complement strand
GTCTGCCAGGTCTTCGAGAAGGTGAACACCGGGGGCGTGGAGCTCAGCGTGTTCGAGCTCGTCACGGCCACCTTCGCGGCCGACGACTTCCCCCTCAGGAAAGAGTGGGAGGAGCGCGAGGCGCGCTTCAAGGACGAGCGGCTCCTTCAAGTGCTCGCCGCCAGCGACTTCCTCACCGCCGTGACGCTCCTTGCGAGCCACCGCCGGCAGCGGGGAGGCAAGGGCGTGAGCTGCAAGCGCGCCGATGTGCTGCGCCTAGCGCTCGACGAGTACCAGAGCCACGCGCCCGAGGTCGAGCGCGGGCTCATGGCGGCGCAGCGTCTGCTGCTCCGAGAGCGGATCTTCGAGGCGCAGAACATTCCGTACACGACCCAGCTCATCCCGCTCGGCGTCATCTGCTCGATTGTCGGCGAGCGCTTCGAGCAGGAAGCCGTCAAGGCGAAGCTCGCGCGCTGGTACTGGTGCGGCGTGTTCGGCCAGCTCTACGGCAGCGCGACCGAGGGGCGCTTTGCCTTCGACGCCGTCCAGGTGCCTGTCTGGATCGGCGGCGGCGAGGAGCCGCGCACCGTTCGCGACGCGAGCTTCGCCCCGGTGCGCCTCTTGTCGATGCAGAGTCGGCTGAGCGCGGCCTACAAGGGTCTCATGGCGCTCTTGCTCCAGAAGGGCAGCCTCGACTTCGTCGGCGGCGACTCGATCGAGCTCACCACCTACTCCGAGCTCGGGATTGACATCCACCACGTCTTCCCGAAGAAGCACTGCCTCGGCAAGAAGTATCCGAGGGAGAAATGGAACAGCGTCGTGAACAAGGCGCCACTCACCGCCAAGACGAACCGCGCGATCGGCGGCTCGGCGCCGAGCGACTACCTCGCCAAGATCGAGAAAAGCAGCGCGATGGCGCCGGAGCGTCTGGACGAGATCCTTCGCACGCACATGATCGATCCGGTGGCGCTGCGCAACGACGCCTTCGACACCTTTCTGCGCCACCGTGCCGCGGGGCTGCTCGATCTGATAGAGCGCGCCACCGGCAAAGCGGTCGTGGGTCGGGACTCGGAGGAAACCGTCAACGCGTTCGGTGGATCGCTCGTTGCCAACGCCATTGCGACGATGCCGTGACTTGTCGCCGAAAGACGCGGCCCCACAGTTACCTCAGCCGCCGAGGTACATGTTTCCTCTGCTTGTCACGTATCGAATCTGTCCCTCCGCCGCTCGAGATCGAGCTCGCGCTTCTGATCGAGCGTGGCCTTCCGAGCGAACTCCTTCACGAAGGGGTCTTCGTCTTCCAGCCACGGCTCGAGACGCTTCAGGTTGTCCTGATGATGAGCGGCCATGCCCCCCCCGACCAGGCCCGGCGTGCAGTCGATCAGGCAGCGCAGCCGGTCTTCCAGATCCGGATCCTGCCTTCGGCCGACGATGGTCCGGCATAGTCGCCAGAAGAGATCCTCCCTTTCCCGAAGCTCGCGCAAGAGCCGGTAGATGACTTGAGGCCCGGCTCCTTCCTCCACCAGGCGGACGATGCGGCGCTCGATCTCGCGGTCCTCCGAGGCAGGGAGAATGCTCAGTATCTGTCGAGCCGCGTGGGCCCTCGGTCCTTCCCCGCCGGCAGCAGGAAACGCCAGATCCAGAATCTTCCGGGCCCGCGCGTCTCCTTCGAGGCTTCGCGTGAAATACTCCATGTTGGAGGGGAGAAATCGGTCCCGGTTCTTCTCGGCGCGGGCAAGGCGCAGCTCCAGGAACTCGAGAACGAGTCCATCGTCTCGTCTCCACGCCTGGGCCAGCAGGTTGGAGACCTGCTGTTGGGGACTGTCTAGATCGTCGAGGGCGGCGAGCCGCTGAAGGCACATCCGCGCAAGGTCTCGCCACGACCTGCCCGCGGGAAGATCCTCCAACATCACCAGCTCGTCCGCCACGTGGACGGCGTCCCCCGGGCTCCCGGTTTCGAGAAGCGCCACCAGGACATTCTCGACAAGTCCGGGCTCGACGTCCCGAAGCGCCCAGAGAGTGTTGTTCTGGCCAGCAAGCAGTCTGAGCAGGGCGGGATCCCCCTCATCCACGATGGCTTGCACGGCCTCACGGACGCCAGCGGGGACCGTTTTGTCGGCTTGCCGCGCGTGAATGCCAGCCACCCAGTGCCGGAGCCTCTTGACGTCGCGCTCTTGCGCGAGGCGCCGCACCCTCGTGCCGAAGAGATCGGGTCGGCCCAGGGCGATCCCCAGGGCCATGTTGGCGGCGACGCCGGTCTCGCTTGCCGCGATTCCGTCCAGACGATCGGCGGCACCCTCGGGGTCCCTCATCGAGAGGTAGAGGAACGGGAGCGCGATCCGCCAGGCGCCAGCCCTCCCCTTGACGAGAGCGAGAACGCCCTCCATCTCCGTCCATAGCTCGCCGTTCTTCCGGACGTCGTTCCTGATCCTCGATTCGATCGCACGCGCTTGTCGCTCCGGGGCGCCTTGCGGGTCGGCTCGGTCGTCATCCGCGTCGAGGAAAAGGCGAGCTGTCTGGATACCTGGGGCAGATTCGATGCTCGCGAGGAGGGCCTTTTCTTCCCTCCCAAGGAGCCGGCGAAAGTCGAGCTCGCGGAGCAGGCGGCGGAGATGCCAGACCTCCTCGCGCGACTCGGAATCGATTCTCTCGCCAAACCATGTACTCGACCGCCGGGCCTCCCCCCTGAGCATCTTCTTCGTCTCGACCGAGGGGGGGGAAAACCCTTCGGGCGGAGAGGCGAGAACCGAGACGACCTCCATCGCGCGGAGTCGCTCGCCCTTCTCGAACATTCGCTCGACGAGAGTGAGCGCACGCTTTCTCAGTGCGCGGACCGGCTGGGTCGCAGGAATGACACCCATGTACCAGCGGATCGAGTCCTCTTCCTGCGGGACCCGTTCCATCCCTGAGACCGATGGACCGAGGACCTTCCCCAGCGACCGATCGATCCACTCGGGAGTCGAAGGCCCCGCCCCGAGGACCTGCTCGCAGACGTCGAGCGCGAGGTCCTGAAGTGCATGGGGACGGTCGATCTTGAACGAGGCGGCCTCCTCGCATAGATGCCCGATGCTCTGACTGAGCGCAGGCATGGCCTCATGGACTTCGATCAGGGTTCGCCTGATCCCGTCACGGAGATTGCGTTCGCCGCCGAGCTGGAACAGGATCGCGACCAGGCTGTCCAGACCCTGGGCGAACTGGACTCCTGGCGCTTCCAGCACTCCTCGGATGAGCTGGAGCAACGCTGGTGGCCGAAGCCAGGCCAGTGGGCCGAGATCCTGGAGGAGCCCGACCCAGGTCCCCGGACCCTCCTGGAGCCTCTCGCGGGCGCGCCGGAGGCCCCTGTCGATGTAGAGTTCGATCTCCGGGTGCTCCCCGCGAGAGCCCTTGCTCACCCAGGTGAGACCGACGACGGCCTTGCCGAGACGTGGGCCCCCGGCGACAAGCTCCCATAGCCCCGAGGCGAAGGAGCGATGGTCCTCCCGCGTGAACAGCCTCTGGAGGAGCCAGCCTGCCACGAAGAGGGGACGAAGCCGGATTCTGTCATACCCGGCCGCACACAGGCCGATCTTCTCGGACTCGATGACGATTCGGCGGTTGATCTCGTCTGCCCGCGCGACGGGATCGATCTCTCGGAGAAGACGAGCGAGGTCCGCGACCGCCATGGGCCCCAGCAGGGCCAGGCATCCAAGCGTTCTCTCGACTGCGTCCGCGCTCGCCCGGGCACTCTCGGCGACGGCTCCAACGAGCCGGTCCAGCAGCTCGCCAGGGAAGCTCCCCTTCGCCAGCTGGCCCGAGGCGCTGGATAGGTGACGCGCGGCGAGGACACCCAGACCGGGAAAGCCGTCTGCCACGCTCTTCACGAACTCGAGGTTCTGCTGGTTGAGCCCCTCGCCCTCGGGCAAGGCCTCGACGAGAAGAACGACATCATGAGGGGCGAGTGGTTCCAGTCGAAGCTTCGCGCAGTTCCTCCGGAAGATCCCCGTCATCTCTCGCGTGCGATCCATGGCGTCGACCACCACCACACGGGTGGCGGTGCGATCCGCGGCGAGCCGGGAGAGCCAGCGGTGCTCATCGTCCCCCCGCCAGCCGTCAACGAGGAGAATAAGCGGTCGGTCGAGCCGCCCGACCTCCTTCAGATCGCGATCCTCCACGGGCGCCCACGGGACCGCCACGCGAACCAGGACGCCCCGGTCCTTCTCCATGCGATCGAGCCACGAGCGCGCGAGGTGCGACTTGCCGACGCCGCTCGCGCCGTGGATGCAGATGGCTGGAGATTCCGTCCCGAACCAGGCGTCGAGATCTCCCAGCTCTTTCTCGCGACCCCGACAAGGGAACCTGTGTCCCTCTCCGAAGACACCCGGCTCGGCATGGAACTCGAGGGGCACGAAGGCGGAGCGGCGAACAGGCTCCAGGCCGAGGAAGTCACGAGCGATCTCCGGCGGTCCATTGAAGACCTGGAGGACGAGCCACCGGCGGTCGCGGAGATCGAGGCGAATGTGGAGCTCGCGGAACTTCGCCTCCCACTCGTCGCGCTTCGGCGGCGCGATCTTCTGGTTGGTGGCGTAGTGAAGCACTCGCGGCCTTTGCCCCTCGGCCGTTCCACGGTATCGCGCGTGTTCCTCCCGCAGCTTCGTGGTCCAGGTCTTCTGGATCGACGCCTGGACGCAGTGGCCACCAGGAGTGAGGCCGTCGCGCCCCCTGTCTCCCGTCCCGCCCGACGGAATCACGTCGTACCCCCTGCGCACCAGGAGAAGATTGGCCAGATCCTCGAACCGCGTCGGGTCCGCGCATTCTGCGACTCCCCTGTCGATCTCGTTCCAGCGGACGACTTCGCATGCGGCACTCGGAGGCAGGATTTCGGCCATGCTCACGCCCAGCGCCTTCGCGAGCCTGGCGGCGGTCGCCGGACCGAGTCGTGCACGCCCGCACTCCGCCTTCGAGATGAGCGACGGCGTGACCCCTGCGCTGGCTGCAAGGGCGGCCTGTGTCAAGCCTGTTCTCTTTCGGATGTGTTTGATTCTAGGCATGTTACAAGTCTATCTGGCCTGTAGATAGTGAATTCGCTGGTGCAACATTTGCCAAAGCATACGGACGGGCCTATGCTCATGTCAACATCTAGGCGAGGACTTTGTGCCCACAGGCATGTACACTTCTCCTGCAGGTTCGGTCCGCTACGTAGATCCGCCCGAGAACGGGCCGGGAGCAGGAGGCGATGAAGGTCACCTCGGTTCGCGACTTCCGCAAGGACATCAGCCGCATCCTCGAAGGGCACGACCCCGTCGTGGTGACGAAGCACGGAACCCCCACGGCCATCCTGATGCCACTGCCACTCGTGGCGGACGATCTCGACGAACGAATGCGAAAGATCCTCATCGAAATCGTCGGAGCGGAGGTGCGCCGACAGTTGGAGGACAAGGGGGTCGCGCCGGGGGAGATCTACCGTGACTTGGAGGAGTTCCGATCCTCCGAGAAGAGTCGCGGCTGACGCGCAGGTGCTGCTCTCGGCAATCGTCGAGAAGGGAGCCCAGCGGATCTTCACCCGGACCAAAGTCGAGGTCGTGACGACCCGTTTCACGATGGAGGAGGTGAAGAGGTACCTGCCCAAGTTGGCCAGGAAGTACTCCCTCGACGAGGCCCTCATCAGGCTGAATCTCGATGCCCTTCTCCTCGTCATGCGGGTCTACGACCGCGAGGAGTACGATGACAAGATCGAGGAGGCCGAGTCGCACCTCGGCGAACGCGATCTTGAGGATGTCGACCTGGCGGCGCTTGCCCTGAAGGAGGAGATCCCGGTCTGGAGCAACGACAGGGACTTCGAGGATCTCCCCATGGAATCGTATACGACCGCTCGCTTGCTGGCTCTCTGCGGACTGTGAACTGGCCGCCGGAGCGCAGGTGGCTCACCAGGCCGTGGCCTTCAGCCCTCTCTCAAGACATGAGCGAGGCACCCGTCCCGGCCTGGCTGCAGCCAGGGGCCGAACCGCCAGGTTTTCAGTTGTCCACCGGCTCCGCCGACGCATGAGGACGAAGGTGACGGAATGGCTTGCTGCAAGGTCTGTTGAAACCAGCCAGGCTGCCAACCTCCGGTCTCCGGCCGCACGTCTTTCCAGTCAGCGCACGCGGGGCGCTCTGCGGCCGGACGGGTCGAAGAGGACGGTGCGCCCCCCCACCGTGGCGCCGAGGGAGGAGCCATCGCGGGCGAGCCGCGCGGCGGGGGGCGTCCCGCCGGGGGCCGCAGCGAAGAGGACGTGGAGGAAGAACACTCGCCCGCCGGACCCGGGGGAGAGCTCGATGCGCCAGCGGGCGTTCTCGTCGAACTCCTGCGGGCCGCGGCCGGGCGTGTAGGTCTCGCCCGCGGCGACGAATCCCTCGACGACCCGCGCCTCGGCGTTTTCCGGCAGGAGGCGCCGGACGTAGAGCCGCGTTTCTCCTTTCGTGAGGACGGCGCCGTTCTCGACGATTTCGGGCTTTTCGACCGTCTGGAGAAGCCAGCGGGGGATCTGGTCGCCCTTGGCGGTCGCGACCGAGTCGAGAACCACGACCGTCGCGGGCCGAAGGAAGACGAGCTGCCGGACGAATCCCGACATCGAGACGGGGTCGTAGGCGGCTGTGATGTCGGCGCCGACCGCCGCGTGATCGGGACGGCTTTCGAAGTAGAGAATGTTCCCCGTCTCGAGCGAGTCATTGGATAGCAGCGTCCGGTACTCCTCGACCGAGAAGCAATGGTGGAGGTGGAGGGGCCGCTGGGCGCCGTCGTGGGCAACCCCGGGGCCCGAGAGGACGACGAGGTTGTGGGCCCAGGCGGTCGTGAAATAGCGGTCGTAGTAGGGCTTCTCGAGGGAATAGAGTCCGCCCTCCGCCGCGAGGGGTTCCCCGCGCCAGATCGTGAAGTTCCCCTGGTCCTGGTGCTGGTGGAAGCCGAAGTGGTCCCCCGCCTGGAAGGAGACCACGGTGTCGCCGTCCTCCCAGCCGGCGCGAAGGATCGCGTGTCCGAGGGAGTCCTTTCCCCAGAGCCGATCGGGCGGGAGCTGGCGCGTGGCGCGACCGGCGAGCTCCGGACGCTCCCAGAGGTAGCTCCAGAGGGCGTTCCTCGTCGCGCCGTGGACTCCGTCCTTCCATATCTCCGAGAGCCGCCGGCTGAAGGCCGCGAGGTCGGCATCGGAGGTTGCGAACGCCACGAGGTCGAACATCCACTTTCTCTCCTCGCGCGTCGTCGCTCGCGAGCCTCCGACGATGTCGCCCCAGCGCACGAAGGTCCGGCCGCCCCGGGCGCCGTAGACCATCCAGAGGAGGCCCGAGCGCACGCAGTCGCCGAATTCGCGCTCGATCTTCCGGAAGATGTCCTCGCCGGTCCAGCTCTCGTAGGCCGCAAGGTAGAGGAGGAGCGGCTCGTAGAGCTCCATCGCGTAGGAATATCCCTCCTGGAAGGCCCCGTCGCGGTAGGCGAGCCCGGGCAGAAGTTCCGCGAGGATCTTCTCGTGCGCCTTCTCCCAGGTCTCCTTCGCCTCGCTCGACTCGGGAGAGAGGACCATCGCCGCGAGCGCGGCGGGGCAGGCGTTCCCGGGGTAGCTGTTGTGGAAGATCTGCCGCCCCTCCTCCAGGTAAAGCGGCGCGCACGCTCGGATGCCCACCAGGAGCGCGTCCCGCGCCTTCGCCCTCTCCTGGGGCGAGAAACCGTCGAACCCCTGCAGCCAATCGTACGCGATCGCGTGATATGGGAGCCAGAAGGTGAGCTCCTGGTAATCGGTGGAGCCCGCGATCTGGATTCGTGCTACCGCGCGATCCGCCGCGTCCCGGTCGCCCTGGACGAGCCAGCGCATCGCGTCGTGGAGGACGTCGTCCCTCCAGGCGGGCTTGGCTCTTGGCGCGAGCTCGGCGAGCGCGACCCGCATAGGTCCCGCGGTCCGTCCGACGAAGACGCGCGGTCGCTCGAGGCGGTCCTGGCCGAGGGCGGAAAGGGGCGCAGAGAGGAGGATGAGAAGAGCGAGCTCTCTCGGTCTCATGGGCGGACGCCTTCTTGTCCGGCATCGCGCTCGCTCGCGCCAGCACCAGAGCGCGAGAGGATGACGCGCCGGAAGGCTTCGACTCCATCGCCTAGGTCTGCCGCAGTCTTCCCGAAGTCGGCCAGAGCGAGCTCCGGGAGGGTGATCGCTCGGTACCGGGCGAGCGCGAGCGAGGCCTCGTCGTAGCGGCCCCGCTCCATCTGGGAGACGTGCTGGGCGATTCCAGCCCGCTTCGTCGCGAGCGCGCGGGCCGGGAGTGGGACGACGGCGTTGATCTGGGCAGTGTCGAACAGGTGCCAGGGGCCCTCGTACTCCCAGAACTCGATGGGGTCGGAGCGGCGGCCGTCCTCGAAGAGTCGCCGGACCGCCTCTAGCGTGAGGAGCGCGCTCGTCCTGTGCGCGGGGTGGCGGTCCTTGGGCGTGGGGGAGAGGATCCAGCCGGCCTCGAGCTCCGCGAGGACGTCGGCGACCCGGCGGACATCGTCGCTCCTGAAGGCGTAGTCGTCGTCGTAGAAGGCGAGGTCGAGGAGCCGGAGCTCGGCGCCCAGGATCCGGCACTCCTCCTCGAGCTCGCGGCGCCGGAGGCGGATGCGCCCGGACCTGGTCTTCCCGGGGATGTCCGCGCGATGTCCGCTCGCGAAAGAGAGGACCGTCACCTGCCGCTGCGCGAGCAGCGAGAGGAGCCCTCCGCACCCGATCGAGGCGTCGTCGGGGTGCGGGGAGACGACCGCGACCCGGAGGTCTCCGGGAAGGTCGTCGGCCTGGCGGACCGCGAGGTCGGGGACCTCCTCGACCAGCCGAGGCCGCCCGGCGAGTCGGCTGGCCGCGGCGCGATCGGCGACGACGATGACGTCGGGATGGAGCTGGAGCGCCGATCCGGGGACCGCCTCGTCCACGGGTCCCTCGATCGCCCGCGCGAGCGGCTCGGCCTTCTTCTCGCCGGAGGCGACGAGCAGGATGCGGCGAGCGGAGAGGATCGTCGCGAGGCCCTCCGTGATCGCCCTCGCGGGCGCCGCGCTCCGTCCCTTGAACGCGCTGCGGGTCTCGGGCGCGAGCTCGACGACGCGCGTCCTGGATCCGAACGACGAGCCGGGCTCGTTGAAGGCGAGGTGACCGTTCTCGCCGAGCCCGAGGAGCTGGAGGTTGACGCCTCCGATCGACGCGAGGAGCTCTTCTCTCTTCTTGCACTCTAGCTCGGGGTTCTTGGCGCGGCCGTCGAACAGGTGGATTCGTGTGGGGTCGGCGCCCAGGGGACCCAAAAACTCGCGCCGGAGAGCGCCGGCGAGAGAGCCGGGGTCGGTCGCGGGAACGCCCAGGTATTCGTCGAGGTCGAGAAAGCGTGCGAGCCCGGGATCGAGGCCGGCCCTCCGGGCGCCGGCGGCGAGGCGAGCGTAGAGCCCCGCGGGTGTTCGCCCCGCGGCGAGCCCCAGGACGAAGGACTCCGCTGCTGCCCAGCGGGCGAGGACGAGCGAGGCGGCGAGCTCGGAGAGCGCGTCGTAGTCGTCGGTGACGAGGAGGCGCATGAAGGCCGAAAAAGGTTATAGTTACGGGCCTACAGGTCGAGGAACAAGTCCTTTCCAGCGAAGAGATTGTACAGAGATGGCGGAACAACCGATCGAGCGACAGCCGCGGGACGTTCTCCCCGAGGTGAAGGACGTCATCGCCGTGGCGAGCGGCAAGGGAGGGGTGGGGAAATCGACCGTCGCGGTAAATCTCGCGCTCTCTTTCGTGCGGATGGGGAAGACGTCGGGACTCCTCGATATCGACGTCTATGGCCCCAGCGCGCCCACGATGTTCGGCATCTTCGAGCAGCCGCGGACGACGCCGGACCACAAGCTCCTCCCCCTGGAGAAGTACGGCCTCTCGCTCATGTCGATGGGGTTCCTTTCGACCGACGACACGCCGATCATCTGGCGGGGACCCATGGTCCACGGCCTCGTGAACCAGTTCCTGCACCAGGTCGATTGGGGGGCGCTGGACGCGCTCGTGATCGACATGCCCCCGGGCACGGGCGACGCGCAGCTCACGCTCACCCAGGTGGCGCCGCTTTCCGGCGCGGTCATCGTCACCACGCCGCAGGAAGTCGCGCTGATCGACGCCCGCAAGGGTCTCAAGATGTTCCAGAAGGTGAACGTGCCGGTCCTGGGGATCGTGGAGAACATGAGCCACTTCGCCTGCCCGCACTGCGGCGAGGGGACGTACATCTTCTCGAAGGGCGGAGGGCGCTCGACTGCGGAGGAGCTCGGCGTTCCCTTCCTCGGCGAGATCCCGATCGACCCCGAGATCGTCGTGGGTGGAGACCAGGGGGAGCCGATCGTCATCCGGCACCCCGACTCGCCGGCGGCCAGGGCCTTCCATGCCGTGGCCGAGAGGACCCTTGCCGAACTCGCCAGGATCCAGGCGCAGACAGCCCAGGCGCGCGCCGCCGTCGGCAAGATGAAGTGGTAGGGAGCCAGCCTCCGATGGCCGGACCCGCGCCGGCGGCGATGCGCAAGAAAGGCGACCGCGAGCTCGCGATCGACTGGGAGGACGGCCACCGGTCTGTCTACGACGTCGTGGAGCTTCGCCGGAAATGCCCCTGCGCGAAGTGCGTGGACGAGTGGAGCGGGAAGAGGCTCCTCGATCCCGTGAAGATCAAGGCGACGGTGCGCCCCGTCGAGATCGAGCCGGTCGGCATGTACGCGATCCAGATCCACTGGAGCGACGGGCACGCCTCCGGGATCTACTCCTTCGATTTCCTGCGGGCCTCCTGCCCGTGCCGGTCGTGCGGCGGACCCGGAGCGCTCTCGATCGAACCCGAGGAGCTACGGCGGCTCCTGGCCGGAAGCGAGACCGTCGTGCTCCTCGACGTCCGGACGGCGGCCGAACATGCCGCGGGGCGGATCCCGGGGGCGCGGCACGCGGACGAGAAGGCCGCGCGCGAGCTCGAGCCGACCCTTCCGAGGGAGAGCGCTGTCGTTTTCTACTGCTGTCCGTGCGACCGGCCGAAACAGGCCGCGCAGTGGTTCCGTGACCGCGGGATCACGCGGACTTGGTATCTCGCGGGCGGGATCGACCGCTGGCCCGGGCCTCTCGACAAGATCCTTCCTTGACGGAACGCCAGAAGTAAACGGGTTCTTACAGATCGCAAACCCGGCTTAGCAGATAGCGCCGACTCCGCGACGAGATGGATCAGCGGAAGCGCCTGCCACCATAGATGTTCTGGCGCGAGAACTCGCCGGCCCTTCAATTGCTTCAATCTCTTTCAGAGTTTATGAAGCTCGTCGGGAGGGATGGGGCATGAGACAGGGAACGGGATCGATCCTCCGCGGGGTGGCACTCGTCGGGATCCTTGGTGCGCTGGCCGCGGGCGTTGTCCGCGGACAGGACGCCCGGGCGGTCGAGGTCACGGCGGGCACGCTCAACGTCCGGACCGGCGTCTGGGGGACGCTCGTCGGCGAGGTGAACTCGGGGACGCGGCTCGCGGTGATCGGCGAGCAGTCGGGCTGGCTCAAGGTCTGGTACGAGGGGCGCTCGGCATGGATCTACGGCGGGTACACGAAGCCGGTGCGCGAGGGGACGATCGAGGAGGTCACCGCCTCGGCTCTCAACGTGCGGACCGGTCCGGGGACGGGATACCGCTCGATCGGCCTTGCGGGGCGCGGCCAGCGATATGTCCGAGCGGGGACCTCCGGCGCCTGGAGGAAGATCTGGTTCGGGCGCATCCTCGGGTGGGTCCACGGCGGCTACACGAAGGCGCTTGCGATCGGCGGCTCGCAGCCGCCTCCACCGCCTCCACCCGGAGCACCGCCGGGATCGTGGGTCGCGTCCCACGCGGGCCTCGATCTCTCCGGCTCCCACATCCCGCGCGCCGGGGTTTCCAACGCGACGCTCCGGCGGGCGCTGGGGATCGCGGTCGAACCGTACGGCCGGGTGGAGAGCTACGAGGGCCGCTCGTTCGTGCGAGGGAAGACGAGCTCCTTCGGCGGTCCGAACGATTTCGGGGTGACTTCGACGGAGACCGGAGCCATCACCGGAGAGCGTCTCAGGTCCCTCAACAGCCCCCTCTCTCCCGACGCCGCGACGCTCGCCCGGCGGCCGCAGGACTTCTACTACGTGGCCATGCGCTGGGACTACAGCCCCAACGGGCGCGACTTCTGGAAGAACGCGCGGATCCTCGTTTTGAACCCCAAGAACGGCCGCGCGATCGTCGTCCGCCCGGTCGACTGGGGCCCGAACACGAGGACCGGCCGGATCGTCGATCTCTCCCCGCAGGCGATGAAGGATCTGGGTCTCGCCACCGACCAGGATGCTCTCGTCGCCTTCGCCCGGCCCGGGACGCCGCTCGGGGTCGTGCGATAGGGGAGCACCGGATTCCAGGGAAGCTCCCGGATTGACACGCTGAAGCGTTCGGGTGGAGAATCCGCGCTTGTCAAGCCTCGCGTCGCATGCACGCGGGCGAGGTACCTGGAAGAAGGAGGTTCCCCGATGCGTCACGGCACTCTTCTCGCGGCCACCCTCGTGGCCCTTCTCCTCGCGGCTCCAGCGGTCCTGGCCCAGGAGGAGTTCTCAGTCATGAGGATCGAGCAGGGCGAGAAGCTCGAGTACAGGGTCCTTTC
Source organism: Planctomycetota bacterium (assembly GCA_016209595.1). Classification (GTDB taxonomy): domain Bacteria; phylum Planctomycetota; class JACQVV01; order JACQVV01; family JACQVV01; genus JACQVV01. The sequence continues at coordinate 12,945 of JACQVV010000187.1, read as the reverse complement.
GGCCTCCCAGTACGATCAGACCAAGGGAGAGGTCGAGGACGCCTACAAGCAGGCTGCCGAGGAGTGGCGCAAGAGCCGCACGGGCGACGAGCCTGCGAGGCCCAAGATCACGAAGGTCTCCGGAAAGTTCGCGACCCAGGAGGAGGCGGACGCCGCGGCGCGGAAAGACGCCGACAAGACGGGCTACTTCGAGTGCTGGCGCTGCCAGGGGACCGGCGAGGTCATGGACGAACTGAAAGCGCTCTCCGGCGGCGGGCCCGGCGGGATGGGGATGGGCATGGGGGGCAGGCCGGCGGGCGGCGGGGCGAATGCCCCCCAGGCGGAGCCCTGCCCGGTCTGCAAGGGAAGGAAGCGCACCAAGAGCGACGGATACATCATCCTCAAGATCACCTACGGCGACGCCTGGGGCTATCGGCTCGTCCGAAAAGGGATGCTGAATCGTCTGAACGAGCTTGCCAAGATCCTCGCGGCCATGCAGGCGCAGGCGGGGAACGCGGGTGGTGGCCAGAACACTCCCAAACCAGGGTTCCAGCAGGTCTCGACATTCTCGGTGGGCGAGTTCGACGACGCCAAGGCCGCGTTCGACAAGCTCCAGCAGGAGGCCGAGAGCAAGGACGGCTTCGTCTCCATGTTCAACGTGCCCGGGTTCGAGCTCCCCGAGGTCTCGTGGCCCAGGGAGTTCTTCGCCAAGCAGCAGTAGGCGCGCCCACGGCCGTTCCCGCTCTCGCCGCTCTGGTCCACGATGAGGCGCTCGGACACCTCCGGGCCCTCCTCGCGATCGACACGACGAACCCGCCGGGTAACGAGATCCTCGCCGCGCGGTACCTGGAGAGCGTCCTCGCCCGCGAGGGGCTAGCCGGGGAGATACACGAGCCTCTACCCGGCCGGGCGAGCCTCGTCAGCCGGCAGCGAGCGGCTCCCGGAAACGCCGGGGAGGGCGGGGCGCTCCTCCTCACCTCGCACACCGACGTCGTCGCGGCGGAGGCGAGCCGCTGGACTCACCCGCCCTTCTCCGGAGCCGTGGCGGACGGCTGCGTCTGGGGGCGCGGCGCGGTCGACATGAAGTCGATGACGGTCTACGGTCTCATGGCGTTCCTCCTGGCGAAGCGCGAGGGGTGGCCGATCTCGCGCGACCTCATCCTCGCCGCGGTCGCGGACGAGGAGGCCGGCGGGGAGTGGGGGATGGGGTGGCTCGTCAACAACCGCCCCGAGGCCGTCCGGGCCGAGTTCGCGCTGAACGAGGTCGGTGGCTTCACCCTCCACCTCTTCGGGAAGAGGGTCTACCCCGTTCAGGTGGCCGAGAAAGGACTCTGCTGGTTCCGCCTCGTGGCCGAGGGCGAGCCCGGACACGGCTCGCTCCCGAGGCCCGACTCCGCCGTGGCCAGGCTCGCCGCCGCCGTCGATCGGCTCGCCCGCCGTCCCTTCCCGATGCGCGTCACCCCTCCCGCCGCGCGGTTCATCCGCGGCCTCGCGCGGGCGGCGGGGCCCCTTCGCGGGCTCTTCCTCCGGGCGCTACTCGTCCCGGGCCTCTCGGGACCAGCGCGGCGCCTCGTGCCGCGGGCTCGCGCCCGGCACTTCCAGGCGCTTCTCTCCGACACGGCCAACCCCACATGCCTCGCCGCGGGAACGAAGGAGAACGTCGTTCCTAGCCGCGCCGTGGCGGTCGTGGACGGACGCTTCCTGCCCGGACAGACGGTCGAAGGCTTCCTCGAAGAGGTCCGGCGCAGGGTCGGACCTGGATTTTCGATCGAGACGATCTCCGCCCACGCGCCGACCGAAACCTCTCCGGACACCCCCCTTTTCGAACTCCTGCGCGAGACGCTCGAGAAGGCCGATCCAGGCGCCACCGTCGTCCCGAACCTCCTCGTGGGCTACACCGATGCGGCGGCGCTCTCCCGGATCGGGGTCCGGACCTACGGGTTCACGCCGATGCGCCTCCCTCCCGAGATCGAGTTCAGCGCGCTCTTCCACGGCCACGACGAGCGGATTCCCCTCGACGCCTTCCGCTGGGGTCTAGAATGCTTCGTCGATGCGGTGAAGCGCTTCCTCACCGAGCCGCGGTTCCGGTAGCGCGCGAGCGCAGGCGGCGTCGCGGGAGACCTTGCCCTCTGGATCGAGCCCGCAGTAGACTCCAAGAGAGAGATAGATAACGACCGTGGGGTCAGGTTCCGGCGGGGAGGTGCGGAGGGTGATCCGCATGCGGCGTCTCGTTGTGCTGGGTCCCTCGCGGCTCGCGGTTCGCCTCCTGCGTCGCGTCGTCCCGATGATTCGCATGCGACGCCTTGTCAACGTTGCCTACCGGGAAAGCCTCCACCCGCGCCGCGCGATCGTCGATGGCCGTTAGGATTCGGGTTTCGATCGAGCGCGCTGGTGCCTGGAAAGGGGATCGCCCGGCCGAGATCCGCACCGTTGCCCTCGCCAACTCTGGATACGAGGCGGGGAAGTCCGACCTGTCTCTCCCGATCGCGGCGGCGAACCTTCTCGGCCTGTGGCCTCCTCCTCCCGAGGCCCATCGGGAGGTGGTCCAGGCGTATGGGGGTCTCCTGGAGATCGCGGCTCTTCCGGACGCGGTTCGGGTGCGCGTACTCACGAGCGATCGCGATGGCCCCGTGGTGAATGCCGGAGTCCTCTTCACGCAGACGGACAACGAGGTCGTCCTCTCGGACTGGCTGGTCGGGGCACTCGCGATCGTGCTCCTCGAGCCGGGCATCGGGGCCTGGTGCTTCCGGGACGAACTGGGCCAGAGGAACCGCGCGAGCGAAGCGCCCGTGATCTGGTAGGTTGCCGAGGCGGTCGGCTGTCACGTTGCTGGAGCCGGGGGCGACGGCAGGTGCGTCTCGATCGCGGCGAGAGCCTCACCCACCCCCGGCCGCGTGCCACGCCGGCCAGGCTGGCTCGACCAGGCGAGGACCCCGTGTCCGTCGAGAAGGAAGAGGCTCGGGCGAAGCGGTTCGGCACCCTTGCCGGGGTTTCCCTCGCCCGCGATCCCGAGTTTTCTCGCGAGATCGAGCTCCGAGTCTGAGAGCAGCGGGAAGTCCACGCCCATCCTCGCGCGGAGAGCCCGGAGGGCGGCGGGCCTTTCGGGGCTCGCGGCGGCGACCCGGATGCCGCGCGAAAGGAAGGGAGCCTGTCGCCTCGCCAGGAGGGCGAGCTCGGCGAGACAGGGTGCGCACGCGCCGCCGCAGAAGAAAAGGAGGAGCGCGGGCTGTCCGGCGAGGTCGCGGCGGCTCACGGGATAGCCATCGGGATCGACGAGGAGGAAGTTCGGGAAGGAAGCGCCCGTCGGAAGCGACGGAACCCGCGCGTCTCCGTAGGCCCGAGCGCCGTTGGCGAGCGACGCGAGGAGCGCCGCTGCCAGGACCACGGGAAGGGTGGCGGCGGCGATCGCGAACGCACCGGGGCCCACGAGGATCCCCCAGGCGAGAAGCCCTCCCGCCCCGGCGAGCGAGGCCAGGACCTCGGGCGGCCAGAGTTTCGTATGGCCCCGTCCGAGTCGCGCGGCGTGAAGCACCCAGGCGAGGACGGCGAGGACCAGGCTCCCCGCGAGAGGGCCCGCCGCCCCGCGAGGGCGTTCGGACGAGAACCATGCCACCGAAAAGCACCAGACGAGTGCGAGGAGGATCGCGCCCCAGCGGATCCGGGCGGGACCGCCGAGGAAAGCGGCAATCGCGGGGTTTGTTCGGCGCGGTTTTCTTCCCCCACTCTCCCCGGAGCCGCCCGAGGGCGCGGCCATGGCGTGCCGAGGGGACTTGCCGAGGAGAACGAGGTCGAGGTCCTCGATCAGGGCCTCCATGGATGGGTAGCGATCCTGCGGGCGCTTGGCGAGCATGCGCAGGACCACCGCATCGATCCCGGGCGGGAGCCCGGGCACGACCTGCGAGGGAGGGAGCGGCGGGTCCTTCACGTGGGCGCGGAGCACGTTGAGGAGCCGCCCCATGAAGGGAGGGCGGCCGGCGAGCAGGTGGTAAAACGTTGCGCCGAGCGAATAGACGTCCGCGCGCGTGTCGATCGAGTCGTCGGTTGCCTGCTCGGGGGCCATGTAATGGGGCGTTCCGAGCAAGGCCGAGGTCGAGGTGAGGAGGACGCTCCCATCCACCTGGGCGATGCCGAAGTCGGTGATCTTCGCCTTGTCTTCCCGGTCGAGAACGATGTTTCCTGGCTTGACGTCGCGGTGGACGATCCCCTCCCGGTGCGCGGCGGCGAGGCCCGCGGCGACGCCCCGGATGATCGATAGGGCCCGGCGCGGTTCGACCAGGCCCTTCTCCGCGAGACCCGCGAGCGACCCGCCCGGCGCGTATTCGGTCGCGAGATACGGAAGCTTCCCGAACTTCGTCTCGACCTCTCCCGAGTCGAGGAGCCGGAGAAGAGCCGGATGTTCGAGCCGGCCCACCGTTCGTCCTTCGCGCAGGAAACGATGGACGGCGCGGCGGTCGGCCGCGAGTCTCGGGTGGAGGATCTTCACCGCGGCCTCCGATTCGCCTTCCGTTCCCTCCCCTGCGCCCGGCCCCACGCCGAGGTAGACCGCCCCCGCGCCTCCCGATCCCAGGACCCTGAGCAGGCGATAGGGACCCACGGCCTGGCCCAGGAGACTCTCCGGCTGGAAGAGCTCCAGGTCGGGTCCGTGGACGAGCCGCGGATCGGCTCCGTCCATCAGGGTGTGCAGCCTCCCGCCGCACGCCTCGCAGATGTAGGCCTCTCCGGCCCGGTAGTCGATCACCCGGAACACCCGCTGGCACTTCTGGCAGCGGTGCTTCATGGGATCCATCGTACCGCGTAACGGGCCTGCCGGAAGCCGACCTCACGCGGAGCCCCATTCGCAGCGACGCGCGGCTCACGGCCACGTCGCGCCTGCGCGGCATCACCCGGATGTCGTGCCGCTGCATCAGATCATGCCCCACAAGGACATCGTAGATAGCCTCCAGGACCGGGTCGGGCACGACGTAGGCCACGCACGGGCACCACAGATCGAGGAATCGGATCTGCAGCTGGACCAGGTGACTCGCCTGGAACTCGCGGTCGCCCGGGCCGGCAAAGGGCTCCGGCGCCGGGAGCGCCATCATGTTTCCAAGGCGTCCGGCGACCGAGCGCTTGACGAAGGTGCACGGGGAGCCGGTGTCGAAGTGGAGCCGAAGTGAGATGCCGCGCTTCCCTCGGGCGGTCCGCACTCGGTACAACCGGATGACGTCACTCATCGAGAATCGAGCATATCCCCGCGGGTCTGGTGGGAACCAGCCGTCGCCTTTGACTGCGCCACCCGCCGGCCGGCCTGCTCGGATGGGGCTTCCCACCGGAGGGCAACGCAGCCAGCGATCCCGAGGGCGCGACGGAACGGAATCCGACCGGGGGAGCCCATTTGATTCCTCCTCTCGTTGCTCGAAAGGTACGACCGTACCCGCGTGCCTGGAATTCGAAGCATAGCCGGAAACCGCGCTTCCCAGACTCGCCTTCTCCGCCCGCCTGCGATCCCACAATGCGAGGTACTCTTGCCCGTGCTGCTGGCCGTTTGCGCATCGCGAGTCGTCTTCGTATCGTGTTCCCATGCGCCGCGTCGTGGTCCTCGACGTCGTGGGTCTCACGCCCCGGATGCTCGAGCGGGCGCCGGGGCTCGAGGCGCTCGCGCGGGAAGGGTTTGCCGCGCCGATGGATCCAGTCGTCCCGGCCGTGACAAGCACGGTGCAGGCGAGCCTGCTCACCGGGCTTCCGCCTTCCGGGCACGGGGTTGTCGCGAACGGCTGGTACTTCCGCGAGCTGGCCGAGGTCCTCTTCTGGCGCCAGTCGAACCGGCTCGTGGCGGGCGAGAAGGTCTGGGAGGCGGGCCGGGCGAGAGATCCGTCGTTCACGTGCGCGAAGGTTTTCTGGTGGTTCAACATGCACTCGACGGCGGACTTTTCGGTGACGGTGCGTCCGGCATATCCGGCCGACGGGAGGAAGATCCCCGACATTTACACGCAGCCGGCGGGGCTTCGTGAAGAGGTGACGGGGCGCCTGGGCCCTTTTCCTCTCTTCCAGTTCTGGGGGCCTGGGGCGGGGATTGTGTCGAGTCGCTGGATCGCCGCGTGCGCGAAGCTCGTCTTCGACAGGCACCTCCCCACCCTCACACTCGTCTACCTCCCCCATCTCGACTACGACCTCCAGCGGTTCGGACCGGAGGATCGGAGAGTGGGGGCGGCGCTTGCTGCGATCGACGGGGTGGCGGCGGACCTCGCGCGCCACGTCCGCGACCGGGCGGAGGTCGTCGTCCTCTCCGAGTACGGGATCCGGCCCGTGTCCGGTCCGGTTCACGTGAACCGGGTGCTCCGGGATGCGGGGTTTCTCGCGGTCCACGTCCAGCTCGGGAAGGAGTACCTCGATCCGGGAGCGAGCCGCGCTTTCGCCGTCTCCGACCACCAGGTCGCGCACGTCTACGTGCGGGATCCGCGGGACGTTGCGGCGGTGGCGGAGCTTCTGCGTGGGACGCCGGGTGTCGGGGAAGTGCTCGGCGAGGACGGCAAGGAAGCGCACCGTCTCGACCATCCCCGCTCGGGGGAGCTCGTCCTCTTCGCGGCGCCCGACCGCTGGTTCACCTACTACTACTGGAAGGAAGACGGCCTCGCGCCGGACTTCGCCCGGACCGTGGATATCCACCGGAAACCGGGGTACGATCCGGTCGAGCTCCATGTCGATCCGGCGCTCGCGTTTCCGCGACTCCGGATCGCGCGGCGGCTCGCGCAGAAGGCCCTGGGTTTCCGCTATCTCATGGACGTGATCTCGCTCGACGCATCGATTGTCAAGGGATCGCACGGACTCCGTCCGACAGAACCGCTGGACGGTCCCGTCTTCCTCTCGACCTCGAAGAAGATCCGCTCGGACCGCGTGGACGCGATCGACGTGAAGGACCTCCTCCTCGAGCTCGTCTTTTCCTGAAAGGCTAGAGACATGTTCGAGGGAAAGCTCTGGCTCGACGTCCTCGCGCTCCTGGGAGCCGCGTCGGTCGGGGCGTTCGCCACGGCGGGCTTCTTCTTCTGGGTCGCCACGCGGCGGGCGAGGTCGCTCGAACTGGGGCCCAGGAAGCGCATCGAGGTGCTCCGATGTTCCCGCGCCCCGCAGGAGACCGCGACCCGGGACGAGCGCGCGCGCCGGGTTGTGGAGATGTGGGCTGACCAGGCCTCGCGCCTGGAGGCGGTCGACGGGCGCATCTATGAGTACCTCCGGCAGATGGTCGAGGAGGTGGCGGCGGTCTACGGGCGTCCGTGGAGCCAGTTCCGTGTATCGAAGGCGGCCCGGACCATCGCGCGTCTCCTCACGGACGATCTATCGGGGCCGCTCGCGGTCCTTGACAGGTTCGTAACCGTGTCGAACCTCCTCGACGCGCGGCGGTACTACCAGGTCTACAAGGAGTTCTCCCTCCGGCATCCCGGAGTCGAGCCGACGATCCTCTGGGCGAACCGGGCACGGCGATGGGCCGTGCGCGCGTACCGGGTCGCGACCCTCGCGATCCCGAACCTCGTCTTCTACGAGGCGGCGACCTCCGCGGCGATCCACTACGGCAAGAAGTACTTCCAGGGGGAACTCCGCGATCTCACCGAGAAGGTCGGGATGGCCGCGATCGAGGTCTACGGGGAGGCGCTCGTCGGCCGGGAAGAGCGATCCCTGATCGAGGCGTCGCTCCTCTTCGATCTCCTCGTGCGCACTGCGAGGATCGCGGGAATCACGCCGGAACGCGATCTCCTGCTCCGCCGCTATCTCAAGCGGCAGGTCGGCGAGCTCGACAAGGTCGAGGAGCTCTACGCTCGTTTCCGCGAGGAGCTGGGGCAGGAGGACGTGGAGAAGATCGTGCCGCTCGTCGATCCGTCTCCAGAGGAGGAGCGGCTCTTCTTCGAGACGCTTTCCGAGATCGTGGCCACGGAAAAGGAAGGGCACCCCGACCGGCGCCGGATGGAGAAGCTCCGGGAGCGGATCCGCGAGCTCTGGGAGAAGGAGCGCGAGGAGCGAGCCCAGGCGAAGCCACCAGCCGAGCCGGCCGCTCCCATCGGCCCGGCGCCGTTCGAGACGATCCTCTCGGACCTGATCGAGGACGACGTCCGGGGGCGCGACCTCCGCCCGCTCGCCGAGCTCCTGGAGTCCCAGGACGAGGCCGCCGTCAAAGAGCGCGAGGCCTTCTTCGGGAATGAGGCGAAGTTCTTCCGGGCGACCGACGTAGATCGCTTCGGCGTTTCCCGCGAGGAGGCGACGCACCTGGTGCCCCGCCTCGCGCGCCTCATCGCGGCCGTGCGACTCCACTCGGGCCGCGGGAAGGCCGAGCCGGGCATCGTCCGGGCCGCCTTCCAGGCCGCCGCCGGCTCCGACGCCGACGCCGACGAGATCTACGCCGAGCTCCGCCGCGCGGTGCTTACGCCGGATGATCCCTCGATCTGGAAACGCCTCTCGCGCCTGGTGACCGGCGATCCCAAGCGGAACCTCCTCCCCACCGAGCGCCTCCTGGAAGCCGCGCGCCGCGTCTCGGGCGCCGCGGCGACCGCGGGCGCGCCTTCTCCGGCCGTGGAATCGCTCGAACGACGAGAGGCCCGACGGCTCTCCGGCGCGGACCTGGGATAGCCCCGCAGTCCGGTGCGCGGTCGTGGATCGCGCTCTATTCCCTCCAGGACCCCATCGAGGCGCCGAGCACCAGGACCGCGCCGTCTCTCTCGACGGTAAGGTCGAGGCGGTGGCCGGCCCTGAGGCCGCGGAAGACGGACGCGATCCCGGAAACGGAACCCATGCCGGCGAAGGGCTTGCCGTTCATCTCGAGGATCCGGTCGCCCGGGCGGAGCCCGACCGCGGCGGCCTGGGAGCCGGGGAAGACCTGACGGAGCTCGATCACCCCGGCGAGGTCCTCGGCCATGCCGGGACGGAACTCGTAGCCGATCCCCAGATAGCCGGGCTGGAGGGCCTGGAGGCGCGCGAGCTCGCCCATCGCGTGGCGCACCCTCCAGGCGACCTCCGCGTCCGGGTCGTCGGCGTGGAGGGCGAGGTGAGGCAGGGCGGGAGACCCGAGGGAGACGAGCGCGGCGAGAGCTTCCTCGCGCGCGCTCCACTGCGGCGAGGCGAGCCGCTCGACGTTCTCTTCGAGCGAGGCGAGGAACGCCTCCGAGGCAACAGGGCGGCGCGACTGGAGGAACATCGGCGCCTCCCCGCGGGCGAGGAAGAGGCAATCCGAAACGTCCGCGGCGCGAAGAACCTCCGCGCGGAGCGCGAGGTCGCGGCTCCAGGGGACGCCGGGGTCGCTCGTCACGACGACGACCGCGCCGGAGCGGAGCGCCGGAAGGAATCGAAGAAGCCGCGCTTCCTCGACGATGAGCCCTTCGACCTCGACGGCGCCGTCTTCCAGAAGGTGGATCTCTACGGTCTCGCGGTCGAGGCGGGCGAGGAGAAGCGCCGCCTGCGGGTCGATCTGGGTCCCGGCGACAGCGGAGGGAGACGAAAGCGAGGCGACGAGGAAGGCCAATGGGGCAAGACCAAGGTTCGTTTTCATGGCAACTCTCCCGGCGGAGGGCGTGCCCGATGGGCGGCGCGCTCCGGCCTGACGCAAGGTGTCACGATGGTGGGCTCCAGACCTTATTAGACCGGCTTGGGTTAGGGGTGCTTACAAGCAGTCTTCCAAACAAGCAAATGGCGTACCGGGATACAGAATGCCCGCGACGGGCCGCGAACTGGGCAGAGTGTCCGACATCACGGAAGCCCAGGCCGGTCAGGGTGTCAAGAACGCGACACTCGGTGACAAAAAACGTGACGTCGGGCGGTCAGCGCTTTTTACGGTCCTGGTATCGCTCGCGGAGCTCCTCGTTCGTCATCTTGATCGTTGTCGCGGGGATCTCGGCCTGCTTGATCATGCGGGTTCGCACGATCTTCCTCGTCGTCTCGAGCGCTTCCGGCGGGAGCTCGATGTCCTTCTTTTTCTTCTTCTGTTCCTTCGAAGGCTCGCTTTCTGTCGCGACCGGGGCGTCGGCCGGGCGTTCGATGTGCGTGTTGCACTTCCCGCAGCGGAGCCGCCGTCCGGGAGGGAGGTTCGTCACGTCGTAGGACTTGCCGCAGCCGGGGCAGGTGATCTTGACCATGTTCGGGGTTCGGGGAACGGGGTTCGGGAACTTTCACTGGATGTCGCGGATGAACTCCTCGAACTTCTTCTGGAGTCCTTCGAGGTCCGGGCCGAAAGCCTTCTCGAACGGGTCCTCGCCTGGCGGCGCGGGACCGCGCGCGAAGCCGTACTCCCCGGCGTCCATCTTCCTCTTGTACTCCGCCGCATGCTTACGAAATTCCGGGTCGGGGTAGTGGTCGATGAAGTACATCAGGCCCCAGGCCGACGCGTAGAAGGTCGCCCCGGCGGCCGGTCCCGCCTGGATGGAAGAGAGCGCGTCTCCCCGCACGATGTCGGAGATCTTCATCGCCGTCCCGGCGAGGATCTGGCTCTTGAGCGTCGGGAGCCGGCCACGCGCGATGTAGTCGAGCGTGAGCGCCTTCGTATTGGGGTCCCACTTGTATCCCTCGAACTGCGTCGCTTCCCCCTCAGCGTACCAGGAGGGCATCATGTGTGGCGGGAAGACGTTGAAGTAGTAGAGGTGGGCGCCCTCGTGCATGAGGGTGGACTGGAGCCCCTTTCCGCCGCCGCCGGAGTTCCAGCCCACGCCGCGGTCGTTCCTGGACTCGGCGAATCCGCCCGCCTGGAGGTGGCTTTGGTTCCCGGTCTCCTCGCAGTAGCGGCGGTAGTCGTCGTAGGTCCGGAAGCCCCAGATCTCGAGCCGATCGCTGAACTCGCCGCCGAAGTACTTCGCATAGGCCTTCCACGACTCCTCCAGGAAGTCGCCGAGCTCCAGCACGAAGTCGTCCGTCATGTTCGTCCGGAGATCGTAGTGATCGGTCTTGAGCTGCCAGGCGTTGTCCCACTGGCTCCGCAGCGCGCGCGCCTCCTCCGCGGGGTAGTACTTGCCGGCCACCGTCATGCAGAGCCGGCCTTCGATCACCTTCTGGAAGTGGTAGACCCATTTCCCGTCCTCGCGGAAGAATCCCTCGTTCGCCGCGCGGTAGGTCTCCTCCCCCTCGAGCTTCAGAAGCTCGTCGTATTGGGGCTTGGTGACCCACTGGCCGCGGTACTGGACGAGGCCCGCCTTGAGGCGGTCGCGGTCTTCCCGCGTCATCCACTTCCCCTCGAAGAGGACGAGCCCCTTGGCGAGCTGCGCCTTCTCCTCGGGCGTGACGATCTGGTTCTCGTAGACGACGAAGCCGCCCGCGGGGACCTCGATCCCGAGGAAGCCGGCGAGGAGCCGGTCGATCCGCGGCTTGAACTCTGGCGCGCCCGAGCGGATCACCTGGAGCCACTCGTTCCGCGCTCCGTTCTCCAGTCCCCGATCAAGGCAGAACTTCCCCAGGAAGTACCGGTCGGCGGTCGAGAGGAGGATCGAGGTGTAGAAATCGCGGAGCGTGCCGGGGTCGATGAAGCGCCAGCGGAGACGGATCTCCGCCTTGGGGATGATGACCCGCACGCCCTCTCGCGACGCGTCCGCGAGCTCGGCCTCGTAGCTCTGGGAGGCGGTCCGCCAGACGGGCTTCTTGAGAAGCTTTCCCTGATTGATCGCATCGAGGAGCTTCGCGAAGAGCGTGGCCTCTCCTCGCCCGTCGAAGAGGCGGTCCTCGACCTGGGCCGCCAGATCGTCTAGGCCCAGGGCGCGAAGCCTCTCGGCGTAGTCTTCCAGGGCGAGGGTCGCCGCCTCGAACTGGTAGGTGAGGAAGTAGGTCTCGACCGTGGCGAGATAGGGCTCGAACTCCTCGCTCGCCGCGCGACGGGCCTCCTCCAGCGCCGCGCGGGCCGCCAGCTCCGCCTTCATCCGCTCCATCTCGGCCCGTTTCCTGTCCTCTTCGGCCTGCCGGCGGGCTTCCTCGGCGGCGGCGAACGCCTCGGCCTCCGCCCGCGTCCCGAGGCGGTCGCCCACCAGGACCCACCCTCCCCCGGGCGGCTTCTCGAGAGAGAACTTCACGTAGATCTCGTTCACGAGCGCCGTTCGGTCGGGGAGGTCGGCGAGGTATCGGGCGAGGATCGCTCGCCCCGTCTCCTCGTTTCCTTGGAAGAGGGCGAACGCGGCCGTCTCCAGGGGATACGTGAGCTCGATCCGGGCCGCGAGGAGGAAGTCGAGCACCTCCCCGGGTGTGAAAGAAGACCAGGGGGTCCGCTTCCCTTCGACGAGCGTCGGCCCCTCGACCTCGCTATACACGACCGACGACTGCTCCCAGCCCGCGAGCTCCAGGAACCGGCCGCCGGTCTTGACGTCGAGCGTGCGTCCGACCCGCTGTCTCTCGGCGAGCGCATCGTGGAAGGCGCCTAGTGGCCGCGCGAAGATCCGGGCGCGTTCCAGGAAGCGGTCGATCTCCGCCCTCCTTGCCTCGGCCGCCGGCTCGCTCGCGAGTCGAGAGAGCCTCTCGATCGCCCTCTCCGGCCAGTGGGAGTCGATTTCGCTCCCGGCGGCCGCGATCTCCTTCTCGACGTCCTCGGTCGTGAGGCCCTTCTTCTGCTCCTCGACCCGGGGGCCTTCGGCGAACTCCTCCTCCTCGGCTTCCCTCCTCTCCCGGAGCCCGGGCAGCCTCCCGGTGAGAGCGAGGATCGCGACCGCGGCGACCAGAGCCGCGGCGACGCCGCTCGCGACCGCGAACGGGACCGGGATCGCGGGGCGCGCCCGCTCCAGAGGCAAGAGGTCGTTCTTGAAGGTGAAGCGGATCTTCCCGAACCGGATCACGTCTCCGTGAAGGAGCTTTGTCTCCGCCTCGATCCGCCTGGAATTGACGTACGTGCCGTTCGTGCTCTCCAGGTCCTTGAGATACCCCCGCCCGTCCCGCTCGACGAGGAGGGCGTGGCGCTCCGAGACCTTCTTGCTGGGAAGGACGAGATCGTTTCCCACCTCGCGCCCGATCGCGAAGGAGGGACCCTGGAGCCGGAGCGGC
>JACQVV010000186.1 GCA_016209595.1 Planctomycetota bacterium | reverse complement strand
CTCCAGTTCAAGGTGGGCCAGTTCAAGGAACCCGCTTCCTCCCGGGACGACCTCAGGGGCATCGACAACGCGGACTTCATCAACGGGCCCTACGTCACGCGTTTCATCTCGCCCTCCCGCGAGCTGGGTGCGGCGTTCCACGGGAAGCTCTTCGAGGGGATCGTCGAGTACGGCGTCGGCTTCTTCAACGGGGACGGGATCAACGCTTCGCCAGACACCAACGACGCCAAGGACGTCTCCGCACGGATCGCCCTCTCCCCCTTCAAGAAGACGGATATCTACTGGCTGAAGGGCCTGGAGGTGGGCGGCGGCACCACGATCGGGGACCAGGACAAGGTGATCGGCGGGCGGACGTTCACGACCTCGGCCGGGACGGTCTTCTACACGCTCGCTCCCACGATGCTCCGCCAGAACTCGGAGACCTTCCGCTACGGAGCCGACTTCGGGTGGCTCATCGGTCCCGCGTCGATCCAGGGCGAATGGGGAAGGATGGAGGTCGAGGACGCCGCGCGCCCGCGGACGAGCGCCGCGGTCCCGCGGCGCGTGCAGGACTTCGAGATCGACACCTTCTACATCCAGGGCACCTACCTTCTCACGGGCGAGGACAAGACCTGGAAGCACGTGAAGCCGAAGCAGAACTTCGATCCCAAGGAGGGCGGCTGGGGGGCATGGGAGCTCGCGACCCGCTACCAGTACCTCGATTTCAACGCCAACATGGTCGAGAACGGCCTCGCGGTCGGGACGGAGAAGCTCTGGTCCATGACGGGAGGCGTCAACTGGTACCTCAACCCGCACGTCGAGATCATGCTCAACTACGAGTACACGAGGTACAACGACCACGTGACGGTCGGCGGGGCGCCGGAGGAAGAAGAGCACATGGCCTCCCTCCGGTTCAAGTTCCTGTTCTAGTCCGCGCCTCCCCGTCGCAGGGATTCTCGCTGCAACCTGGGAGCCCGACCCAGGGAATGGGCCTCCGGGACGCGACGCTGCTATCGCTGATCGGCTGGGCCTATCGAAACTGACAGAGACGCGCGGCGCATACGGTCGCGCCCGAGCACATCCAATCGTCATGCGGGAGGTAGATGCCAGAGGGCCGCAAGTGGTCCCCGCACGCGCGGGCATGAACCGGCGCTCGTGACCGACTCGCCGGTCGACGTGACGGGTGGTCCCCGCACGCGCGGGGGTGAACCGCACTTTTTCGGGAATTCTGCCAGAGGGCCGCAAGTGGTCCCCGCACGCGCGGGGATGAACCTCGGGGCGAGGACGCGCCCGAGGTCTTGCTCGCGTGGTCCCCGCACGCGCGGGGATGAACCGTGGAGCGTCGCGCTCATGCGACTTCCGCGTAGCAAGACCGAGCGGATTGTATCGGGCCACTGCAAGCGACACCCTCGCGGTCGCCGTGGAACTCGAGAGGGGGTCAGATTCGTTAAAGGGACAGGCAGCGACAAATCAGACGAGAGAAGCCCGGAGCTCCAAGGGAGTCGCCGTGAGTGATCGCGTGGGCAAGGGTGGTTTCGGGGCCCTTCTCGTGGGGCCCGGCGTCGGGACCCCGTGAGGTCGGATCGTGGCCGGAAGTCGTGACAGGGACGCTCTCCTCTTCGAGGACCTCATGTCTCGCAATCTCGACCTTGTCCATCACGTCGCCCGCGCGTGGTCCGGCGTGCCCGAGGAGGCCGACGAGTTGACGCAGGTCGCGTTCATCAAGGCGTGGCGTTCGTTCGGCGCGTTCCGTGCCGGAACGAACTTCAAGGCCTGGATCCTGCGGATCCTCCGGAACACCTTCATCGACCAGGAGCGCGCGAAGAACCGGAAGCCCGCTACGGTGTCGCTGGACAGGCTGGAGTCCGACCGCGAGCCGGCCGAGACGATCCCGCCGCCGCGGGCGATCGACCTCTCGACCCGGGAAATATTCTATGACGTCTTCGGCGACGAGGTTGCCCGGCTGCTCAAGGCCCTCCCGACCGAGCACCAGATCCCCGTGATCCTCTGCGACGTCGAGGGACTGAGCTACCAGGAGATCGCCGAGGTTCTCGGCGTGCCGCTTGGCACCGTCCGAAGCCGCATCCATCGAGGTCGGGCACGGCTCTCCGAGCTCATGCGGGACTACGCGGACAAGGTCGGCTACCTGCGGGATAGAGAGCCATGAACTGCTGCGAGGCCTGCTCTCTCCTTCGAGACCACGTCGACCGGGAGCTCGGCCGGGAGGAAGCCGAACGCATCGAGGCCCACCTCCGCGATTGTCCGGAATGCCTCGAGCGAGTCCGTGCCGAGCAGGATCTCAAGAGGACGATCCGATCGCGGTTCCGTCCGGGACCGGCTACCCCGGGTCTGGCCGCTTCCATCGGGCGGAAGATCCGGGAGGAGACGGAGCGAGGGCGGAGACCGCGACTCGGCCGTCTCATCTTGCGGGCGGCTGCCGCCGTGATCGGAGTGGCCGCGGTCGTCACGGCCCTCATCCTCGTCTCCAGGTCGAAATCGCCGAACGACCCCGGAAAGGAGCCGGAGGCCGAGTCTTCGCTGGCGCGCGAGCTGGTCGACGATCACATTCGTTACGCGACCTCGAGCCATCCGTTCGAGGTGACGACCACCGACCCCGATCAGGCCGAGGACTGGTTCGACAACCGGCTGGATGTCGCCGTCGTCCTGCCTCGTTTTCGTGAGCAGTCTCTCGCGCTCCGGGGGGCCAGGCTGTGCTACGTCGTCGATCGCCGGGTGGCCCTTTTCTTCTACGAGCGCGCCGGGGAGCGACTGTCCCTGTTCGTGATGAGCGAGTCCGGCCTGGATTTGGAAGGCATGACCCGGGTGGAGCTGGCCCACGCCGACTTTCGAGCCAGGACCTACAAGGGGTACGAGGTCGTTTGCTGGAAAGTCGATGGACTTCTCTATGCCCTCGTGGCATCGCAAGGGAAGGGCCTGGTGGAGCTGATCGCAGGGGCCTATCAAGACTGACAGAGACGCGCGGCGCATACGGTCGCGCCCTAACACATCCAATCGTCATGAGGGAGGAAGATTCGTGAAAAAACCTGTACTGGTCCTGGCGGTCGTCGGGTTCGCTCTGGCTTTCGCTTGCCCGGCGGTCCTCGCGCAGGAGGGAGATGGGGAACCCCAGGCAGCCTGTCCGGACTGTTCGGCCCCACTCGACGACCGGGGGTGGTGCGCGAAATGCGGGGCGGGCTTCGCCAAGGGGCTGCGGACGACCTGTTCGAGCTGTCTTGCGGCCATCCGGTCGGACGGGTGGTGCAGCGATTGCGGCGTCGGCTACGTCGGCGGTCAGAAGACGAGCTGCAAGAACTGCTTCGCGGCCATGGGCTCGGCCGAGGGCGGCTGGTGCTCCGACTGCCAGGTGGGCTACGCCAAGGGCCTCAAGACCAAGTGCCCGACCTGCTTCGCCGCCATCGGGTCGGACGGGTGGTGCGACGATTGCGGCGTGGGCTACGTCGGCGGTCAGAAGACGAGCTGCAAGAACTGCTTCGCGGCCATGGGCTCGGCCGAGGGCGGCTGGTGCTCCGACTGCCAGGTGGGCTACGCCAAGGG
>JACQVV010000178.1 GCA_016209595.1 Planctomycetota bacterium | reverse complement strand
TGCTCTCGGGCGCGGTCCTCCGGCTCTTGGGCCGCGCCGCCGTGGCCGTAGTGGCGCTCCTCGCAGCGCAGCGTGCCGCCCCCGAGGTCGCCATGATCCGCTACGAGATCGCCTCGCTCTATGGATCACAGAGGGAGGCGGCAAGGGCCGTTGAATACCTCGACCCGCTCGTCGCCCGCGACCGCGACCTCTGTCGCCGGATCCGCGAGGACCCTTCGTTCGACCCCATCCGCGAGTCGCCGGAGTTCCGAGAGCTCATCGAGAGGCGCTGCAGGTAGAAGGGCTCGGCCGGACTCGGATAGAATCCGCCCCTCGTCACAGGCCGAGACATCCCTTCCCAGGAAACCTCCGATGCGCACTTCCGCTCTCGCCCTCTCCCCCCTCCTCTTTCTCCTTCCCGCCACCCTCGCCCAGGAAGAGGACCCCAAGGCCAAGGCCGGGTCGCTGGTGGCCGAGGGGGAGCGCCTCACGGGCGAGTTTGAGGTGAAGGCTCGCGAGCTGCCGGCGCTCCAGGCCGAGGCCCAGCGGTTCAACCAGTCGGTCGCGCTGGCGCAGAGGAGCGGCGACCAGGCCGCGCTCGCGCGCCTCCAGGAGGAGGGTCGCGCCCTCCAGGCCCGGATCGGCGTGGTGCAAGGGACGCTGAGCGAGCTCTGCAAGCGCGCTCTCTCCACCTTCGACAAGGCGATCGAGCTCGACCCCGCCCTCGGCGCGGCGTACACCGGCCGCGCCACGCTCAAGATGACCCTCGGCGACCTCGACGGCGGCGCCATGGATCTGCAAAAGGGGGTCGAGCTCGCGCCCGGCGAGATCAAGAACTACTCCCTCCGCGCGATCTACCGCTTCGGGACGATGGACTGGGACGGGAGCTGGGCCGACGCCGAGCGCTGCATCGCCGCCGGCCACAAGGCCGACCGGATGCGGGAGATCGAGGCGCAAATCCTCTTCAACCGCGGCAAGTTCGCCGAGGCCGCCGCGCTCTACGAGGAGTTCGCGAAGGCCGGGAACGAGCAGGCCGCGGAGATCGCGAAGATCGCGCGCCAGTACGCGGCGTATCTGGAGGAGGAGCTCGCGCTCCAGGCGAGCGAGAAGGAGAAGGACGACCTCCCGCGCGTGAAGCTCGTCACCGACAAGGGCGAGATCGTGCTCGAGCTCTTCGAGGACCACGCCCCGAACACCGTCGCCAACTTTCTCGCCTTGGTCGAGAAGGGCTTCTACGATGGCATGAGGTTTCACCGCGTGATCCCCAACTTCATGGCCCAGGGAGGCGACCCCAACTCGAAGGACGAGGACCCCGCCAACGACGGAGGCGGCGGCCCCGGCTACCGGATCAAGGACGAGACCGGCCCCGGCTTCCGCCGCCACTTCCCCGGCGTCCTCTCCATGGCCAAGACCGGCGAGCCCGACACCGGCGGGAGCCAGTTCTTCATCACGTTCGCTCCCACCACCCACCTCGACGGCATCCATACCGCCTTTGGCCGCGTGATCGAGGGAATGGACGTCCTCTATCAGCTCCGCAAGGGCACCGTGCTTTCCAAGGCCGTCGTCCTCCGCAAGCGCGACCACGCCTACGAGCCCGAGACGATAAAGTAGCCCTATCTTCGGTCGCGCCTCTCGCCTCCCGTCCGATGAAATTCTTCACGATGGAGTGGTGGAGGGCGTCCCAGAAGTGCGTTCCGCCCCATCCAGGCGAGAGCTACCGATCAAGTATTCTTTCGGCGCTTCGAGTGCACCCGGCGGCCCTCCTCGACCGCGGCCTGGACGATTCCGAGTTCCTCGCGCTTCCCGCGGAACTCCTCCGGCGTGTAGCAAAGGATCTCGATCGCGTTCTTGAGGTCGGCGGCCCGCGCGACGCAAACCATGCGCTCCGGCCATGCGA
Source organism: Planctomycetota bacterium (assembly GCA_016209595.1). Lineage (GTDB taxonomy): Bacteria > Planctomycetota > JACQVV01 > JACQVV01 > JACQVV01 > JACQVV01. The sequence continues at coordinate 12,293 of JACQVV010000178.1, read as the reverse complement.
CGCCCGCGAAGGCCTCGGAAACCACGATCGCGTCGAGGTCGCTCTCGACCATCGCGTCCCCCCGGACCCGCGAACCGAAGAGCCAGACCTCCTCCGGGTCGAATGCCGCGACGATCCGGGGCAGGTAGACCTCGCGAAACTTCCGGACGAGCGGGTCGTTGGAGTACTTCAGAACCGTTTTTCGAGCCAATCCCAGATCTTCCGGGCGGCCGCCAGCCGATCGGCCGCCATCTTCTTCGTGTAAAGGAGCGCGGGGACCCCGTTCGCCGCGTCCGGATAGCGCGCGGCCACGTAGTCCGCATTGATGAGTGTCAGGGCCTCGACCAGGGATTTCGGCGCGGAGAGCTCCTGGGCGAGCTCGTGAAGCGAGTGCGTCGGCGGAGGCCTCTGGCGTCGCGATTGAAGAAAGAGCGCCTTGAGCCCCTTCTCGACCGACTGGTGGCACAGGAAGGCGGCGACGTCGTACGCGGCCACGGAGATGTTCTTCTCCGCGTTTTTCAAATCGAATCTGGCCTGCGCCAACAGATTCTCGACTTCTTTCCGGGGTTTCGCCACGCGGTCATCGTAGCACGCTCGCCACCGTGCCTTGGCCTACAGTCCCTTCCAGAACTCCTTCATCTCGGCCTCGAGCTTCGCCCGGTCGGCGCCGAGGATCGCTAGGAGATCGGCCTTCTCGCCGCGCTCCATGCGGTCGAGGTAGTCCGAGAAGCCCTTCCGGTAGGCGGCGTTCGTGGTCCTCTGGAAGAAGAAGAACGTCCCCCAGCACTGGGCGTAGAAGGTGAGCGCCGCGCGGGAATCGTTCTGGATGAGCTGGCCGGCGTCGGCGGCGAAGAACTGGTCGAGGGGGAAAACGGAGTCGGTCTCCACGCTCTTCTTGAGGTAGTCAAGCCGGTTCTGGTTGAGCTCGCCGAAGGTCCAGGTCCCCCCCTTCTTCGCGTGGGCCTCGAAGTAGGTCGCCATCCCCTCCGCGAGCCAGGACGGGATCTGGACCTTGAAGGTCTCCCAGAAGAAAAGGTGGCAGGACTCGTGGATCATGGTCCCGAGGAACATCGGGTTCGAGTCGAACTTGTCGTAGCCGCAGGCGGTGCCGGGTTCGCTCGGCGCGAAGCCCAGCGCCCCGAGCTCGCTCTCCTTGTCGAGCGAGAGGCAGTATTCCCGGTAGTCGGCGAAGTCCTTGAAGGCGTAGAGGGTGAGCGCGCCGCCGGGCTCGCGGCCGAAGAAGCCGGCGAAGGCCTCGTAGGCGGCGTCGGCTGCCGAAGAAAGATCGCGCAGGAAGACCTCGCCCTTGTTGGTCTTGACCCGGAAGTGCGCGCCATCCTTGGTCCAGCCGTGGCTCCATTCCCCCTTCCTCTGCTGGTACTCCTCGAACGAGATCCACTCGGCTCCGTCTTTTCGCCACCCTCGCGCTTCGAGTTCGCTGGCCGTGAGCGGGACCCACTTGCCACGGATCTTCTCGTGACCTTTCTTGAGATGGTCGCGGTCCTCGGGCGTGACCCATTCGTCCTGGAAGAGGACGAGACCCTTCTTGAGGTTCTCGCGCTCCTCGCTCGTGACGAGGCGCCCCTGGTACGGGACGAAGCCTCCGGGCGGGACGCCGCGGCCGAGGCGAGGCGCCGCGATCGCGGCGACGCGGGAGGCGTCGGCGCCCTTGGCCAGCGCCTCGATCAGGGCCTCCTCGCCGGCGGCCCTCCCCGCAGTGTCCCAGAGGAACTCGCCCAGGCTGGCGAGCTCCTCGCCCGAGAGGCCGACCTCGCGGCTGAATCCTCCGAACTCGGCGTAGGGGGTGTACGCCCAGGGCCGCTCGACCCAGCCGCTCTCGACGGCGAGGCGGATCTTCGTGGCGTCGGCCGAGACGATCTTCCCCTCGATCTCGCCGGTCAGGCGGACGGGACGCTCGGCGAATTTCCCGGCGGCCGCCGCGGCTACGACGCGGTCGAAGACGCCGGCGAGCGAGCGGGCGAGGTCCCGCCGGCGGGCGATCTCGGAGGCGAGGTCCTCGTCGTCCGTCAGCCGGGCGAGTCCATCGAGCTCCTCGGCCGCCCGCGAGAAACGATAGGACGAGAGACCCGAGTCGATCTGCGCGAGCGTCTCCTCGACGAAGCGCCGGTCGGCTCTTCGCTCGATTCGCTCCTCGACCGAGCGCTTCCCCTCCTCGCGCAGCCGTTCTTTAGCCTCCTCGCGGACGGCCGAGGGTACGTGCTCCGTCTCCAGGCGGCTCTTGAGGAGCGGGTTCGCGGCGAGGATCGGCGCGAGCGTGTCCGTCCCTCTCTCGACCTGCCCGAGCCGGAGCTCTGCGAGGCCAAGATGGTAGAGCGCCTCCGGCCAGACGGCCTTCTCGTCGAAATCCTCGAGCTCACGCACGGCCTCGGCGTGCCGCCCGAGTCGCTCATAGAGGATGCCGCGCCCGTAGCGGGCGAACTGCGAGTCGGCGGCATCGCCAAGCTGCTCGGCGGCCATCGCCGCCGCCTCGTCGAGTTTTTCCCGCTCGCCGGAGAGGGCGAGGAGCGCGACGCGGAAGCCCCAATAGGCCTCCTCGGAGGTCGGGACCGCGGCGAGCTCCTTTCTCATCCTTTCCAGCGACGCGAGCGCCCCGTCGGGGTCGCCGGTCAGACGCTTCGCCTCGGAGTGCCCGAGGTAAGCCCGCCAGAAGCGCATGGAGCGGATTGCGGTCGTCCGGCGCTCCCCCTCCTCGTAGCGGGCGATCGCGTTCATCCACTGCTCGAACTCGGGGAGGGCTTCGACGGGCCGGCCGCAGAGGAGCACGACCTGCGCGACGTCCAGTCGCACGATCGCGAACGCGGGATCGGTCGTCGCGGCGGCGAGCACCGACTCCAGGGCCTTCCCGTACTCCGCGAGCCCGACGTAGATCTCCGACCTGGCGCGGTGGACCTCCGAAAGATACCGGCGCCGCTCCTCGGGCCGGAACGGGAACTCGGGATCGCTCCCCCGCCGCTCCGCCTCCAGGCTCGCATCCAGCGCCTCGCCGTAGCGGCCCAGACGGAGCAGCCCGTTGTAGAGGACCTGCCACGGCGCGGCCTGCCGCGCGTCGATCCGGACGCACTCGCGGGCGTACTGGATCGCCTCGACGTACTCGCCGGCGAGCGCCGCGCTCCGAGCCTTCTCGTAGAGCGCCGCCTGGTCCTGGGCCTGCGCGAGCGAGGAGACCACAACAAGGACGGTGAGGAGAAGGAATCCGTGGCCGGCGCTCTGTCTCATGCTCTCTCCCTTCGCGCACGCTCCAGCGCGCGCGGGTATCATAGAACCCGTGGCGCGGCGAATCGACATCCTACCGGTCCTCATCCCATGCCTCCTCGGAACGGGAGCAGCCTGGGGACAGGAGAGCGGACCGGGGGGGAGCCCGCCCGGCTGGATCGGAGAGGTCGCCGACATCGAGGCGCTCGACCGCGCGGTCGCCCCGGCGCGGGCGGCCGGAGACTGGGGCCAGGTGGTGCGGGGCTACCAGGAGGCGCTCGAGCGAGCCCCCACGGTCCTCGCGAGCGAGGACGGCCGGCTGTTCGTGCCGCTCCGGGAGATCTGCCGCCGGCGAATCGAGGCGCTGGGGCCGGAGGCCCTCGGCAAGTACCGGGATCTCTACGACTCGCTCGCCCGGGCGCTTCTCGCCGAAGGGATCGAGAAACGAGACCCGGCGCTCCTTTCGCGCGTCGCGCGCGAGTACCCCTGTTCCTCGGTGGCTGGTGAGGCCCTGGAACGAGCGGGCCTTCTCCTTCTCGACCGTGGGAGCTTCGCGGCGGGCGCGAGAGCGCTCCGGGCGAGCGGGCGGCCGGGAGTCGAGGAGGCTCTCGCGCGGGTCGATCTCCTCCTCCACCGTGAAAAGATGGAGGAAAGCTCGCCGACCGCGAATCTCCTCGCACCGACCGTCTCGCCGGTCTGGCGAATCAGTCTCTCCGGGCTAGCGGACCAGGAACGCTACCAGCGGGTGTTCCGCGGCCGTACGAGCGAGCTTGGGTTGCCCTTTCCTCGGCCCATCCCGGCTGTCGTGCCGTTCGTGTACCGCGACCGCGCCATCTTTCAGGTGGACGACGGCAGGCGGCTGGTCTTCGTGGGTCTGGTGAACGAGACGACCGCATCAAGCGACTGCGAGGAATGGGACCAAGGGCGTCTCGATTCCCTCGATCGAACGGACCGCTTCCCGTTCGATCGCGGCTTCCTCCTCGCCTGGCGGATCCACGGTCAGTACTCTGCGCACTCCCTCTCCGCCAGCGGAGACCGGGTCTTCGCCGTCGAGGGCGACCACCCCTTGCCATATCTCGAGCTCTTGTCCCGCAGGGATCGCTCGGACCGCGCCCTCCTCGCGGAACACAACCGGATCGCCGTCCGTGACCTCGCGCACGGCGGGATGCTCGTGGCCACGCTGGGCGGCCATGACGCCAGCGTGCGCTGGGTCGATGGCGCGCGCTTCCTCGCCGCCCCGCAGACCGGACAGGGGCTGCTTCTTGCGCCGGTCCAGGCGGGGCGGGACTACCACCTCTACGCCTTCCGGGAGGACGACCTCTCGTTCCGGTGGAGCACCCACCTGTGCTCGCAGGAGAACTGGCGGGGAGGCGAGTCGCTCGCAGAGGTCCCGCGGCAAGGGTCGTTCCTCGCCGTCCAGGCCGACCGCGCGTATTGGGCTTCGGACGACGGAGTCGTGATTGCCGTGGACCTCTCCTCGGGCGCGCGGGCGTGGATCGCGCTATCCCGGGACCTCCCCGTCGAGGTCCGGCCCGAAGACCGCCCGGCGCCCGAGGACCTCCATCCGTCGCCGCTCGTCCTCGCCGGGAGCTCGATCGTCTTCTGCCATCCGCCGAGCCAATACGTCTACTGCCTCGACGCCGACACGGGCCGGGAGAGGTGGCGCCACTGGTGCGGGATCAGGGAGCTCCTCCTGGGGGAATCTCGAGGCCTCGTCTTTGTCGCGGGAAGAGGCGTGACGGCGCTCTCGCTCGGGACGGGGGAGGTCGTCTGGCGGACCTGGGACCCGGTCGCTGTCGGAAGGGGCGTGTTCGCGGGGGACTCGCTCTACCTGCCCGGGAGGCTCCGCGGGCAGGAGGACGCGATCTTCCGGATCGAGCTCGCGACCGGCCGGACGCTGGCCCGCACCTCCACGGACCGCGAAATAGAACTCGGGAACCTCGTCTTCACCGGCCGGATGATCCTCTCCGCCGGTCCCAGAGAGGTCGTGGCCCTTCCGACGGCGGCGCTCCTCGCAAAGAAGATCGCCCAGATCGAGCGGCGAATCGAGGCGAACCCCGGCGACGCCCGGGCCCTCTTCGAACGGAGCGAGCTCCTGCTCTCGCGTGGCGACTACGACAACGCGCTCGCGGATCTCGCCCGGGCCGTCGAGGCAGCACATCCGGCGACGGACGAGACCGACGCGGCCCAGCGAGTAGGCGTCTTCGCGGATTTCACGTGGCGCGCTCCCGCGACGATCGAGGAACGCCTCCAGCTCCATCTCGACCTCGCCTCGGCCCTGCTCGACGCGGACCGGATCGAGGAGACCCTCGCGATCTACGACCTCGTCGGGGAATTCTACGCGCTTCGCCGGTACGACCTCCCGAACGGGAAGAAGATCGACCTGGCGGAGTATCTCTCCTGGCGGAGCCGGATCCTGCGCAAGCTCCTGGGAAAGGAAGAGTAAGTGCCAGCCGTTAAAGAGCTTGTTCCCGGCAAAGGAAGGCCTTTAGAATCTGGCACTTAGATTCGAACGTGCCCGGCGGAAGGGGCAGCGCGCGGAAGAGGAGAGCCCCTCGGCGGGTATTGTCGGTGAACCGCACCGGTGGCTCGTCGTCTAACAGAGGAAACGCCACTTGAAGACGGGGGACCCGGGCGATCCGAAGCGGCCGTCCGGGCCTTGAAAACGTGGGGGTCGAGATGAATCGCAGGCTCTACCGCTCTCTTGTCCTGGTGCCCTCCCTCCTCGTCCCGGCCACGGTCCTCGCCCAGGAGGAGCACCCCGGGCCGGTGAACACCACCCCGATCAACGAGAACTACGAGGTCGAGGGGCTGATCGAGCAGATCGAGAGGCGGATGAAGCTGCCCGGGCAGTGGGCTTCGGTCAGCAAGGCCGTGCAGGACCTGATCGAGAGCGGGAAGGAGGCTCCGTTCTCGCGCGACGGTCGCAAGTACGTCCCGCTCTACAAGTACTGCCACCAGAAGATCGCGGCCTTCCCGCCGGAAGGGCTTGCCCAGTACCGGATGCTCTTCGACCCCGACGCCCGTAGCGAACTCGAGACGGCTGTCCGGACTCGGAACCTCGACCTGCTCTACCAGATCCGGCGGAAGTACTTCTGCACGTCGTCGGGCGACGAGGCGCTCGACCTCATGGCCCGGCTCCTCATGGACCAGGGGAGCTTCTCGCGCGCGTCGCGGATCCTGAACGAGATCCATCCGTTCCGGCCCTCCGGAGGGCTCGCCTACCCCGACCCGGACGTCCCCGAGGCGACGGTCCTCGCGCGACTCGCGGTCTGCTACGCGGAGCTCGGCGAGGCGGGCCTCGTCACCGCGGTCCGGACGCGCATGAAGGAGAGGAACGCCTTCTCCGACCCCGGCCTTGAGAAGAAGTTCCAGGATCACCTGGACGCCCGGCTGGCCCGCCGCGGGAGCGGCGGCCCCGACGACAAGGACATCCTCGACGAGTGGACGACCGTCTACGGCACGCCCGACCGGACGAATCAGTCGCAGGGCGGCCAGATCCTCCTCAAGCCAATCAAGTGGAAGCACAACATCATCGAGGGCTCGGGCGACGGCATCGAGTGGTATCGGAGCACCTTCTCCCAGCTCGCGGCGCGCGGTCAGGGCACGCGGATGCCCCTTCCGGCGACCTTCCCGGTCGTGATGAACGGACTCGTCTTCGCGAAGACCGACCCATCGGGCAACGAAGCCCCCCTCGTGGCGCTCGACCTCAACACGGGGAAGCTCAAGTGGCGGGGCCGGCCGGAAGAGCGGTCTCAGGTTCCCATGATGCCCGCCTGGAGGGGAGCGCTGCCGGTCTCGCAGGATCAGCTCTCGGCCTGGCGCTTCTACGGGGACCACGCCTGGAACTCCCTCTCCTGCCATGGCGACCGTCTCTTCGCCATCGAGAACGGTATCCCTCAGTACTACATCGAGATGATGCGGATGATGGGGATGGCGGTCCCGGGGGCCGGAGAGATCGGAAACCAGCTCGTCGTCTACGACCTCAAGACCGAGGGGAAGCAGCTCGACATCCGGGGCGGGCCGGAGGAGAAAGAGGAGGAGCTCAAGAACGTACGCTTCCTGTCGGCGCCGGTCGTCCACCACGGTCTGATCGTCGTGCCGGTCCTGGCGGACGACGACTACTACGTCTACTCGTTCCGGGAGCGCCTGAAGGCCTCCACGACGAGGCCCGACGAACTCCGCCCCAAGCTGGAGTTTCTGTGGCGCACGTACCTCTGCTCGCGCGTCGGGAGCGCGATGACGCCGTACTACGGCGGCCAGCAGGTCCTCCCGCCCCCCGAAGGGAGCCACATCGCGGTGCACGAGGGGACGGCCTACTGGGTCTCCAACAACGGGATCGCCGCCGCCGTGGACCTTTCGACGGGCACGATGGAATGGCTCGTCCGCTACCCGCGGGTCGAGGGGACCGAGGCCCAGGGGATGGGCTGGAACCCCGGCGTGGGCTGGGAGCCCTCCCCTCCGATCGTCGCCGAGGGGCGGCTCGTCATCGGCCCCGTGGATTCCGACTTTCTCCTCTGCCTCGACGCGGCCACGGGCGAGGAGAAGTGGAGCAAGAAGCGGACGTTCGAGCAGAACAGCAAGACCTACAACCAGTACGCCGTTCTGGGCTACCGGAACGGGATTGTCTACACGGGAGGAGACGGCGTCGTCGCGTGGCACCTGGCTGACGGCCAGGCCGCGGACGGGAGGGAGTTCAAGGGCGGCGACGTCAAGTGGATCGGCTACCCCACCGTGACGGGCCGCGGGATCCTCGCCGAGGACGCTATCTACGTTCCCGGGCTCGACCGCCGCAAGGTCGAAGGGATCTTCAAGATCGAGATCGAGGGTGGACGGGTCGCCAAGGATGATGGGTTCATCGCCGCGCCGTCCGGCGAGGCTTCCGCGACGCTCGGCAACCTCATCATGGTTGGCGGCGTGCTCCTTTCGGCGAATGCCCGGGAAATCGTTGCGTTCGAATCGATGGGATTCCGCAAGCGACAGATCCTGAAGCTGACGGAGAGAATCGAGAAAAACCCGGCGGATGCGGAGGCCTATTTCGAGCGGGGCAAGATCCATCTCGACCTCGCCGAGACCGACGCCGATCCGGAGCACTTTGCCAAGGGAATGGCGGACCTCGAGAAGGCCATCGAGACGGTGGACCCGTCGGACGAGCGAAAGGCAGCCCGCTTCCGGACCGAGATCTACGAGCGCTACCTCGCGCTCGCCAAGAAGTCGGGGCTGGCCGAGGACTACGACCGCGCCGCCCGCTATGCGGCAAGCGCCCAGGACCGAACGCAGCTCGCGCTTGCGCGCGCGAGGAGCCTCGCCGACACCGAGCGCTACGAGGAGGCCCTCGCGATCTACCTCGCGCTCTACGAGGAACGCGCGGAGTCGGCCGTTCCTGCGGGCGACGAGCTCCAGGTCGCCCCGAGGCGGTTTCTGGAGCGCCGCATCGCCGCGCTTGTCGTGAAGACGGGGGGCGGAGGCGCCGCGCTCGAGGCCTACCTCGCTCCGCTCAGGGCGGCCGTAGAGGCAGGCGAATCCCCTGAGCTCCTGGCGGCCCGTCTCGCCGCGGCCCCTTCGGCCGCGCTCCCGCCCGACCTCCGCCGCGCCGCGGCAGAAGCGCACCTCTCCCTCGGGAAGTTCGAGGACGCGACCTCCTGGCTCGTCTCGCTTGCCGAGCCAGACGGCCACCCGATCCCGGAGGTCGACGCGAAAACCGCTCTCTGGGCTCTGGTCGAACTTGTGGAGGGCTACGAAAAGGCGGGGATGCCGGCCCGCGCGGCCGAGTACCTGGCGAAGATCCGCGCCCGGCACGCGGAGACGCTCCTGCCGGGCGACGGGCGACGGGCGACGGGCGACGGGGAAAAAGAGGGACCCGGCCAGGAGGAACCCGGGGATCCCGTCGAGGAGAAGCCCGCGGGCGAAGAAAAACCGGCAGGCGAGGAGAAGCCCGCGGGCGAAGAAAAACCGGCGGACGGCGCTCCCGGAGACGGAGAGAAGGACGACCCGCCCCCGCCGGGCGAGGGCGGCGAGGACCCGCCGGGTGACGCGCCCCGCGAGATGAGCGGCGCCGAGTACGTCGCAAAGAAGAACGAGGGCGGCCGGTACGACGCCTACTTCGCGGCGTCCGGATCGGGCACGAAGGTCTTCTCCGTCGAGCGCCGCCCGGCCGAGGGGTGGAGCCTCGCGGACCAGGCGCTCTCCGGCACCCGCTTCGCCGGCGCGCTCCCAGGGCCCGAAGGAGAGACTTTCTTCTTCGTCCAGACCTACAAGACCGATCAGCAGAAGAGCGACGGCCTCCAGTGCCGCAAGGCTTCGGATGGCGGGATCGCCTGGGTCTCGCCCTTCCTCTCCATCCCGGCCGACATGCGGAACCGGACCGTGCAGGCCGACCTCGCCTTTCACGGCGACTGCCACCTCGGCCCCCATCTCCCCCGAACGTACCGCTGGGGCGCCACGGTCCTCGTCTGCGTGGAGGACAAAGTCTGCTGCCTCGACGCACGGGGCGGGAAGCTCCTCTGGAACCACATCGTGCCGTCCCCAAAGTTCGACGAGATCTTCGCCTCGGCCGGGGACCTCTCCGACGAGGCCAAGAGCTTCATCCAGCAGCGGGAGCAGACCGTCCAGTGGGACCAGGTCTACTTTCCGAGCGCCCTCGCCGGCGACATCCTCGCGATCTACGAACCGACCGGCGAGGTGAAGGGGATCGACCTCGCGAAGTCATGGGAGGCGAAGGCCCCGCAGATCGCCTGGGTCCACAAGGGAGCGCCCTCGCGCTGGACCGATCTCCTCGCCCACGGCGACCGGATCGTTTTCCTCCAGCGGCGCCAGGCCTCGGGCGCGACCGAATCGACCACGCACGTGGTCGTCCTCGACGCGAGGAGCGGGAAACAGGTCGGGGGCTACGAGTGCCCCGGCCCCGTGACCGGAAGGGAGGTCCGGCTCACCTCCGACGGGCTGCTCCCCTTCCTGGCTGGCGGCAGGATCGTCGCTTTCGACGTTCGCACGGGCCTCTGGGCGTGGGAGCGCCAGCCGCGCGGAGAAAAGGCCCGATACCTCGATCTCTTTCCTCTGAGCGATGGGCTCCTGGGAGCTCACCTGAAGGGCGGCGACTTCCACGTGATCGACGCCCAGACGGGAGAGATCCGATGGACGGTCCGGGTCGCCGATCTCGGCGGTGCGGACACGATCCTCGCCGCGTGCTCGGACGGAGAGTCGCTCTGGATCGCCGCCGGCAAGTACCAGTCGCAGTACCCGCCCCAGTACGACACGCCCTACCTCGCGAACCGGCTCTACCAGAGCGTCAAGCTCGTCGAGTACTCCGTCGAGACGGGGAAGCGAACGGGAGCCCCCCGGGAGCTCTCCCAGCAGATTCACAGCCCGGCCTGGATCGACCTCGTCCCCGTCGAGAACGGCGTCCTCGCCTACGCCGCTTGCTACCAGTCGTACTCCAACGGGGTCTGGCTCTACAAGCGCGGCCTCAAGGAGAATCCGGCGGTCCAGTCGGTAAACGCGGCCGCCCGGACGGGACGAACCGTGGCCAACTCCCCGACCTATCCGCTGCTCGCCGGAGACACGCTCGTCTACGACTCCGGGGAAGGACTCGCCTCCTGGAAGAGCCTGCCGTGAAGAAGAACCGGATCGCGGGACTCGCCCTGGCCCTCGCCGCGGCAGGCACGGTGGCCGCCCAGGACGCCTACCCTCCCCTCGTGACCGGGAACCAGGTCGTCGCGGTCGAGAAGGGCCTCCACTGGCTCGCCTCGACTCAGGAGCGCGACGGGTCCTGGGGAGGGGGCGCGCACGGGCAGAGCTACCCCATCGCGATGACCGCGTGCGCCGGGGTCGCGCTGCTTGCCGGCGGGAACACCCCGACGAGGGGCAAGTACTCGAAAAACGTCCGGGCCGCCGTCGAGTTCCTCCTGGCGAAGCAGGACACGGGGACGGGGCTCTACATGGGCGACATGGAGCAGCGCTCGATGTACGGCCACGGATATACGATGCTCTTCCTCGCCGAGGTCTACGGAATGACCGGGGCCCAGACGCGCGGCCCGGACCTCCTCCAGGACCGGATTCGCGAGTCGCTCGTCCAGGCGATCGAGAGGACTCGAACCGCCCAGACCGCCACGGGCGGTTTCGGCTACGAGGCGAACGCCCGCGGGAGCGACGAGGGCTCGGTCACGGTGACGCAGATCCAGGGCATCCGAGCGTGCATGAACGCGGGCATCATGGTTCCGGGCGAGATCATCGAGAAGAGCTACTCGTACCTGGAAAGCTGCCAGAACACCGACGGGGGAATCCGCTACCGGGCCGGCCAGGGAGGGAACACGCGGCCGGCCATCACTGCGGCGGCCTGCGCCTCCCTCTACGCCCAGTCGAACGAGCAGAGCCCGGTCGCGGAAAAGGCCTTCGAGTACATCAAGACCCAGATGCTCTCGGGACAGCTTGACGCCCAGTGGGCCGGGAGCTGGTACTTCTACACCCAGTTCTACATGGCCCAGGTCCTCTACATCCGGGGCGGAGCCGACTGGGAGGACTACTACCCGCGCGTCCGCAACGAGATCGTAGGCCGTCAGAACGCCGACGGCTCGTGGGCGGGCGACGGCGCCGTGGGACCGACCCTCGGGACCGCGATGGCCATCGTCATCCTGCAGCTCCCCTACCAGAATGTCCCCGTCTTCCAGCGGTAAGAATCCATCGTGCTGAAGATCACCTTCGCCTGCTTCCACTGCCAGAATCCGATGACCGTGGAAGCGGAACACGGCGGGAAGCGGGGGCGCTGTCCGAAATGCGGTTCGGAGTTCGCGATTCCATCCCTGGAGGGTAGCGCCCCGGGAGAGCCGGGAGCGCCGCCAACCCCCATCTCCCCATCTCCCGAGATCCTCGCCGAGACCTCCCGCCTGAAGAAGGCGCTCGTCGAGGCGGGAGCGAGGACCGCGGCGGCCGAGAGGCTCGCGGCCGAGCGGGACTCCGAGGCGCGGCGTCAGGTCGCCGAGGGGGAGCGGGAGATCGAACGACTAGGAAAGGAGATGGAGGAGCTGCGAAGCACCGCGGGCGCCAGGATGGCGCCGGGGGAGGCCGAGGGGGCGAAGCCCCCTCGGGGAGGAGCGGAGGCCAGG
>JACQVV010000177.1 GCA_016209595.1 Planctomycetota bacterium | reverse complement strand
GACCTCGACCGCGAGGTGCTCGTGGTCTTCAACAAGATGCAGGGGGACGAGGCGTACCAGACGATCCTCGCGGACTTCAACCGCGAGATGCGCGAACGCCGCCCGGAGGACCGCGCCCTCCCGGCCTTCCGCGTTCCGCACTACGGGCGGGGGGGGCCCGCGCCCGACGCGCGGCGCGGGCCGTTCGCCCCGGTCCTCGAGCGCCTGGCGCGGGGTCCGGACCTCGCGTCCCTCAAGCGCCGGGGCTTCGCGGGGACCGCGCGATATCTCGTGCGACAGGCGCGCCGGGTCCTCGATGTCCACGCGCGGGAGCGGGAGCAGCTCGCGAGGATCGTCGCGGACGTCAAGAACCGCGCCGCGGTCGCGCGCTCGGAATACGAGACAGACGCGAGGCGGTGGGGGGCGGACGAGTTCCACGAGCTCACGAGCGCCGAGCGGAGCGTCCTGGAGAGCTATCGGCTCGTGCCCGTTCTCGGTCACGTTCGCCAGGGCGTGGGGAAGGTGTTCTCGTTCGTCAAGTCGAAGCTCTTCGGACGGGAGGGTTCGTCTCGGGACGTGGCGGCGAAAATCGCGCGTCGGCGCGAGGTGGCCTACGAGCGCGCCCTCGGAATCGCCCGCCAGGCCGCGACCGAGACCTCGGCGGCGCTCCGGCGCTCGAGAGACGGGAGCGAGGTCGCGCGGCCGGTCTACGAGCGGCTCGCCGACCTCGACTCGCTCCCCGTGGAGCGCCTGAAGGCAATTCACGACGCGCGCGTGACGGCCCTCGACGAGCTCACGGCGCGGATCGAGGACCGCCTGCGGAAAGAGCTCGACTCGAGCCCCGCCAAGCGTGCGACGCTCCAGTTCCTGCGCGACGTCCTGCCGCTCGGGGGTCTCGCCGCGGTCGTCATCCCCGGCGGTATCCACGTCACCGACATCGTCTGGGGGAGCCTCTCGGCCGGGGTCTCCGAGTTCGCGCTGCGGGGGTATTTCGGCGCGATCGTGAGAGAGTTCCGCGAGGAGTTCGTGCGGCGCCACCTGGAGATTTTCGACGAGATCCTCGCGACCGGGTACACCGACCGGGCACTGGCCGCGATCCCGGAGGGACCCGGCGAGGGCAGCGGTCCGGCGGCCCGCCTCCGGGAGGGCCTGGACCGACTCGAGGAGCTCGCCGCAGTCCCGGCCCAGGGTGCCGCGACATGACCGCCCTTCCCGGTCTGCCGCCAGGCCACTACGAACGATACCGCGAAGGCGTCGAGCGCCTGGAGGCGTTCGTCTCGCGGCGTGCCCCCCTTTTCCCCGCGCTCGCCTTGGAGCGCGATCTCCTCCTCGGGCGGCTCGCGAACTTCCGGCACCACCATCGCCACATCGACAAGTCGATCGTGATCCTCCTTCTCGGAGGGACGGGGACGGGCAAGAGCACGCTCGTCAACGCGCTTGCCGGACAGACGATCTCGGAAACTGGCTTCCGGCGAGGGCTCACCGACCGGTACATCGTCTACCACCACGTCGAGGCGAACGTGAGTTTCCTCGGGGGCGTGACCTCGGGAGCGGACCACTGGGTCCCGCACCAGCGCGAGACGCTGCGCGCGAAAATCGTGATCGACGCCCCCGACTTCGACTCGGTCAAGGACTTCAACAACGCCAAGGCGCTCGCGATGCTCGAGGTCGCCGACCTCGTGCTCTGCCTGGTGACGAGCGAAAAATACCGCGACCGGACCCTCCACGAGATCCTCCGTCGCACCGGCCGTCTCAAGAAGTTCTACTTCGTCTACAACAAGATCGACCTCGACTACTCGGAGAAGGTCGAGGCTCAGCTCGCGCGAGACCTCGTGGCTTCGGGGTTCGCCGAGCCCGAAGTATTCCGGATTTCGGCGGCCAAGGCCCTTTCGGCCGCGCTCTCCGGCTCGGCGGCCGACGGGGCGGGCGACTTCGAGCGCCTGGTCCGCCTCCTCCACGAGGAGCTCGACGAGGCGCGAGTCCGCGAGATCAAGGCCGCAAACCTCGATCGGCTCTTCGAGTCGATCGAGGAGCAGGTCGGGCGGGCCCTGCCGGCGGATCCGGTGGCGGCTTCGGAAGAGCTCGCCCGCGAGTTCGACCTTGCTCTAGAGACGGCTGGCGCCGCGATCGGGTCGAAGATCGCGCGGGGGATCTTCGCCGAGGGGCACCGCGAGCTCGCCGACGTCCACCGGAGCCTCCAGTACCACTCGTTCGGCGGCGTCTTCGGCCTCTGGCTCGCTTTTGTGGACTTCGTCCGCTCGCTCGTCACCGGCCGCGCCGGCGTCGGCTCGACCGATCCACTCCGGCTCCGCGCGGCGGTCCGCCGGCACGCTGAGGAGGCCCCGCGCTCGCACGTCGAGCGCGAGGTCCTCGCCCTGGAGGAGCGCCTTGCGAGGAGCGCCTCCCGCCTCGGGTTCTCGGAGGCCCCCGTCCTCGAAGCGCTCGCCCCGGCGCGAGGGGACGGGGCGGGGACGGCGCTCGCGGAGCGGCTCTCGGCCGGCGTCGCCGACAGGGTCGGGGAGGCCTTCCGCGAGGAGTTCGATCGCCTTGTTCTCAAGAAAACCGGACGAGCGGCGCAGTTCGCGCTCGGCTTCGTCTTCAACATCCTCCCGACCGGCTTCTTCCTCTTCGCAGCCGGAAACCTGTTCTACCGCTACTTCTGGCGCGCCCAGTTCCTTGGGACCGACTATGTGGTGAGCTCGGGAGTCGTCCTCGTCCTACTCTGCCTCGTTTCGCAGGCGATGGCCGAGCGCTACTGGCTCCGCCGGAGGTGGGTCTTCCTCGACCGGCTGGAGGGGGAGGCCCGGAAGGCCGTCGAGGAGGGACTCGAGCACGAACTCGCGAGGGACGTCCGCGAGTACGCGGAGCTCTGCAGGGAGGCGGCCGAGGAGTACGCCGGCATCCGGGCGGTGGCGCCCCATGCCCGGGGGAGCGTAGAATCGGCGTCGTGAAGCGCGCCGCGATTGTCGCGCTCGCCGTCCTGTCCGCGTTTCCTCTCGCTCGCGCGCAGGAGGAGAGCGCGGCCCCGGACCTCTCCGGGGAGATCGAGCGCCTCGTGCGCGACCTCGGGGCCGAGAGCTGGGAGGCGCGCGAGCGGGCCGTGGAGAGGCTCGCCCGGATCGGCGAGCCCGCGGAGGAGGCCGTCCGCCGGGCAGCCGAGGACGCCGACCCGGAAGTACGAACGCGCGCGGAGTGGGTCCTCGCGGCGATTCGGGAACGGGCGGCCGTGGAGCGTCTGGTGGCCGGGACGCTTCTGCCGGACGAGGTCCGGGACCTCGACCCCGCCGCGATCCGGCGTTTCTTGCGCGCCGAGGGCGCCCCTCTCGCGGGCGCCGACCCGGATGTCCTGTTCGGGCGCTTCCTCGTCCTGCGACTTCGGGACGATCCTGAGACCGAGCTCTACTACACCAGAGACTCCGAAACCGTAGCCGCCCTCGAAGCCCTGGCGGCCAAGGCGGTCCCCGCGCTCCTGGGCGGCCTCGAATCGGCCGAGTGGCAGGTCCGGTTCAGCTCGCTGGTCGTTCTCGCCCGGGTGGCGGACGCGACCACCGCGGCTCCGGTCCTCGCCCTCGCCGGCAGCGACCCTCACCCTTGGGTCCGGACCGAGGCCGCCTGGATCCTGGGGCGCTGGAGCCATCGCCCGGCCGCCGGGACGCTCGTCGCGCTACTGGCCGATCCCGACGCGACGGTTCGGTTCGAAGCCTGCCAGGCCCTTGTCCGGATCACGGGAGAATCGCTGCCCGCGATGCCCCGGGTCGCTCCCCGGGACGATCCGGAGGTCGAACGCTCCCGGCGCGCCTGGCAGGAGTGGTGGGACGGCCACCGGGCAGAGTACGAGTGATCCGGTGCCGTTGGTCGACGATCAGGGGCGGTATTCGTAGACGGCGATCGTCGAGTTCATGCACCCCACGTAGATGCGGGCTCCGTGGAGGGCGATCGAGGTCGGGCCCCCATCGCAGACGATCGAGTCAACGAGAAAACCGGTCTCGGCGTCCCAGACTTTGAGCGTCTCGTCCTTGCTCCCCGAGACGATCCACTTCCCGTCCGGGCTCACCGCCACGGCCCTGACGAAGCCCGTGTGCCCCTGGAGGGTCCGGCTCTCCTCTCCCATCTCGGCGTCCCAGACCTTGAGTGTGCTGTCGAAGCTCCCCGAGACGATCCACTT
>JACQVV010000184.1 GCA_016209595.1 Planctomycetota bacterium | reverse complement strand
GTTCAGGCGAGCCGATTTCGAGTCACCAGCGGTTGCGCGAGCCGCAGGCGGGGCCGGAGGCCCCGCCGAGGACGAGCAAGACCGCTGGTGGCCGAAAGCGGCCGCCTGACGGGGCGAGACTATGCAACATTGGGGTCTACCCTGTGGGGGATGGTCGCTCGCTCCCTCCCCGCACCGCGCACAGGGCCGCCCCGCCCTGCCTGCCGCGTCGCCAAACGTGGCAGAGGCAGGTACGAGCCCCGGAGGCCGGAGGGCACCGTGCTCTACCAGCTCTTCTATCACGGATCGCTGATCCGGCTCGATCGGTCGACCGAAACCGCGGCATCGTGAAGAAGCTCCAAGGCGACCTCGACGGCACGCTCGCCGACCAGACGCGGGCGCTCGAAATCGACCCGGGTCTTCCCGAAGCCTACGCGGAGCGGGCCACGATCCACGCCGAGCGCGGCGATACGGCCGCGACCGCCGCCGACCTCCGGCAAGCCCTCGCGGTCGCCCCGCGTGGCTGGGTCCATCGCCCGGCCGTCGAAGCGGTCCTCCGTCAGATCGAGGGGGCGGGGGAGAAACCGCGAAAGGAGTGACGTCAGGCACCGCGGCACGGGCACCGCGGTACGGGGCACCGTCAGAGATCGACCCCGAACAGGTCGCGAGCCTCCGCCCGGAGGTCCTCTTCGGAGGAGACCTGATCCCGTAGTTCTTCGATGAAGATCTCGCGATAGTTCTCCCGCGCCCAGCGGAGACCGTTCGCGACCTGGGGGAGGGAGACCCCGACGGCCGAGGCGAGCTGCCGGTACGTCGGCTTCGAGTCCCCCTGCGGGGCGAGGTCGTAGCGGAGGAACAGCTCGAAGAAGGCCGACTTCCCCCCGCGCGCGGCCCGCTCGCGAAGGGCGCCGACGACCGCCGCGACGATGGCGTTCTTCCAGTCGGCGTCGAGCTGGTCGATGGATTCCCCGGCGCCGGGGGCCGGAATGTCGAAGTTCGGCTGGACTTCGCGGAGGCGATCGAACGAGACGATCCCGCCTTCCGGACGCCTCTTCCGCGCCTTGTCGGCGCGCGCTCGATTGCAGAGGAAGTGCGACAGGGCGGCGCAGACGAAGGTCCGGAATCTCCCCCGGCTCGCGTCGAACTCCTCCACGAAGTCGCGCTCGACGAGGTTGAGGAAGAACTCCTGGGTCAGGTCCTTCGCGTCCTCGACGCTGCGCGACCAGTTCCGCCGGATGTAGAAGTAGACGGGACCCCAGTACTTGCGGAAGAGCGTATCGAGCCCGACGCGGTAGGCGTCCTGGCTTCCCTCGCGGCAGGCCTGGACCGAGGTCCAGCTCGTTTCCGGGAATGGCTTCGGCCCGCCGAGGAACGTGGTCTCCGAATCGGCCATGACGCCTCCATTGGAAAGGACGGCCGGGCGCCTCGCAAGGCCCCAGCCGTCCCCCGGACCGCTATCGGCCCCAGGTCACGCCGGTGTCCATCTCGACCCCGAGGAGACCGTCCGACGACCCACTCGCGTCGTTCCCGCTGCCCGCTGCCGGCTGCGGTCGCGGCCGCGCCCCGGCCGGGGCCGTCGCGAGCAACCTCGTCACCGCGTCCGGATCGGAGTGAGTCGGCGTGAAGGACAGGGACGTCCATTCGCCGATCGCGGCCGCGTAGTTGTTGTATCCGCTCGGCACGTAGGTTCGGCGAGTCCATCCGCTGGCGGTCGCGGTGACGCCGGGGATCGCGCCGGCCGGAAGGGAGGAAAGATCGATCGCGATCTGACCCCAGGACTGCTCGATCCACCGGTCGGTCCGGTCGAGGCCTCCGTCGAGCGTGAAGTGCTGGCCTCCCGTATGGTAGAGACCCCAGGAAAGGACCATCCACCCTTCGCTCACTTCGTCAAATCCGACGGAGAAGATGTAATTGCCCTGGTACCAGATCCGGATCCAGAACCCCCCACTGGCCGCAGGCGAGGAGTAGACGGCGTAGGTGGCCGTGGTCTGTCCGCGCGCGTCCCGGACCACCCCGGACGCGAGGTATTCGTCGGCGGCCGTATCGAGCCCCGAGAGACCGAGGAGCGCGAGGGCGGTGATCGCGAGAAGGGCGTTTCGCAGGTGCTTGGACATGGCTCGTCTCCTTATGTCGTTGCTTGTCTTCGCCCATCTGGGCGCGCCCTAGATGCACTCTCGGAGCAAGGAAGCTTTAACGTCCACCAGATTTTCCGTAACAAACTGCCCCCTGGTTTGTTACGACGATCCTCCGATCGGAGGTGGACGGGTTCGCGACGCTAGCCCGCATTTCTCACGCCTCGTCCGATCTGCGGGGCGGTGGCGGGCGTAAACCGCTCGCTGTCGCTCGCTTCGGCTTGCTCGCCTCGACGACTCCTCCAAGTCGTACTGCGGCTCGCGCGCCGATTTCCGCCTCGCCACCGCCTCCGCAGACCGTTCTCGCCGTTGCACCTGGCGGTGCAACAGCGAGAACTTCGGACGATCCGGTGAGACATGCGGGCTAGTGGCGGCTTCACCCGATCTCCCGAGCCTGCTGGCGGCGTGGGTGCTACCGAGGATCGGGCGATCATGAGTGGCCGCGCGGCGCGCCGGCTGCTGTGGCTTGTCGGGCTCGGGGTCGCCGGGAGCGCGGGCGCGCTTCTCCTGCCGCCGGTCCTGGTCGTTCCGGGCCCCGATGAGTCCGGCCGGGTCCTTCGCTTCGAGAACCGCGACGAGAGAGTCCGCCTCCCGGCGGGCCTGTCCGCGGCGAGCGACAGCTACAGCCTCCAGGAAGGCGACGTCCTGTTCGTCACACACCTATCGAACCAGTGGGACCACTCGGAGGCGGCCCGGGCCGGCGCGATCCGTGTCGTCCATCTCGCTCGCGCCCTGCGGCACCATCGGATCGTCCATCTCCGCGGCCCGACTCCGGAGCCCCATGGCCCGGCCCACTACTTCATCGACCCGCCGGCGGTCGGCTCCGCGGACGATCCGTACCTCGTGCCGCCGGGGGTGCCGTTCCCCGAGGGGTGGTCCTCGCCCTTCGAACGCGGCGTGCACAGCGCCGGGGGCGGTTTTCTCGATCCCGACTCCGCGGAGCGGGACGATCTCGAAGAGCGTCTCGGACCCGGCTCGGGCCGCGCCCTCGACGTTCCCCCCGGCGTGACACGGTGCCTCGTCGTCGGAGGGTGGTTCCACGCGTGCCTGACACGGACGGTCAAGGACCTCGTCCTCGACGCGATCGCGGAAAACGGGGAGACGAGGCTCGACGTCGTCCTTCCATCCGGGGCCATCTTCGTCAACGCCCCGGATGCCGAGAACGCCCGGACGGTCACTCTCCAGGCCTGCCTGGCGAAGCTGGGAGACGCCGAGCGCGAGGCCTTCTTCGTCGAGCGCCTCGACTCGATCGACCGGCACCTCCGGAAGAAGACGGGCGGCGGGATCGGGGTCGAGTTCGTCCACCGCCGCTCCTCGTACCGGCGGGCGGGAACGCCACCCCGGCCGCCGGTCCATCTCTGGGTCGTCGATCGCGTCACCGAGTAGGCGCCCGTCTTGCAGCTTCCGCCCTCGACGGCCGCGAGCGGCCGGAGGATCACTCCGTGAAGAAGACGTAATCCCCCGGCGGATCGGCGAGGAGCTCCTCGAAGTCGATCGCCTCGTCGCCTTCGACCGCCCGCGGGACGACCGTGAGGCAGGAATCGCCCGTGCGGCGGCGGATCCGGTCGGGGATCCCGTCGCCGTGCTCGACGTGGCCGTTCCCGGCCAGTACCACGATCCGCCAGCCCGGACGCGACGCGAGGAAGGCCGCGGCGGTCTCCGCCATCGTCTCGTCCCAGACGCACATCGCCTCGTACATCCGCTCCGGGTCGCCGTGCCCCGGGTGGCCTCCGGTCATCCGCGCGAAGCGCCGCCGGTGGCTCTCCACGGTCGTGTCGATCTCCCGGGCGATCCGCGACCGTTGCTCCTTCGTGAGAGCGGAGAGCCCCTCGCGGGACACGCGGCGAGTCACATCCGCCGGGGCGTTGAGCGCGAGGACGGGGAGGCCGTGGTCGCGTGCGAAGTCGAGGGCAGGACGGTAGAACGCATAGTCGAAGCCCCAGGTGCGCTGCCAGTCGACCCTCGAGAGGAACTCCGCCTCGTCCGACTGGAGGGCGAGGAAGTCGTCGAGGGCGCCCTGCGCTGAACGGGGGAGCATCTCGAGCCCGACCGCGATCTTCGGATCGGCGGCGTGGAGCAGGGCGAGCACCCGGAGCTCGATCTCGTGGTGGGTGGGGTTGTCGTGCTCCTCGCCGACGAGGACGGCGCGTGAGCGCCCCAGCCGAAGCGCCACGTCCGCGAGCGATGCGGTCGCGGGGCCGCGCGTCCAGACGCCGGTCCGGACGAGCTCGTCTCCCGGGAGCGAATCGAGAACGCGCGCGAAGCGCGAAAGGACCCGGCGGCGGCGGGGTTCCAGTCCAGCGAGCGGGTCGCGCTCCCGGAGCGCGCGGGCGAGCTCTCCCAGGGTGTTGCGTTTTTCGCGGGCGAGCCCCTCCTCCAGGTGCCGTTCGAGCAAGACATCGAGGTCTCCTTCCCCGTTCTCCTGGGGCAGGGCGGGAGCGGAGAAGACGGCGAGAACGGCGACGGGCAGGAGCGTGCAGCGCGAGCCGAGCATCTTCGGTTCCTCCGGGGAGGGGGCGAGGGATCTCATTCCTTCCACACGGGACTGCGTTTCTCGAGAAACGCCGTCAGACCCTCGATCGCGTCGGGGGACTGGAGGGTCGTCTCGCGGTAGAGGCGGATCGCGGCCGAGACACGGTCGGCGGCTCCGGACCCGAGTCCCTTCTTGCACGTCCGCAGCGCGCGGACCGAGAGCGAGCCGAGGTGCCGGGCGAGCGACTCCGCGGCGGCGTCGAGCTCGGCCTCGGGAGCGATCCGGCTTGCCAGGCCGCAAGCGCCCGCCTCCTTGCCGGAGAGCTCGCGGCCGGTGAAGAGGAGGTCGCGCGCGATCGCGCCTGCCATGCTGTCCGGGAGGAGCGCGCACGCGATGGGCGCGAAGACGCCGAGCCGGATCTCGGGGACGCCGAAGCGCGCCGTCTCGGCGGCGACGATGAGGTCACAGCCGAGCGCCAGCTCGAACCCTGCACCGAGGCAGGCGCCTCGGACCGCCGCGAGCGTCGGGACCGGGACGGAAAGGAGCGCCCGGAAGAGTTCGTCGAGCGCGGCCATCATCTCGCTCCCCTTCGGGGGGAGGTGTTCGCCCACGTCGGCCCCCGCTGAGAAGTGTTTTCCCGCGCCGGAAAGGATGACGGCCCGGTCGCCGGCCTCCACGGCTCCAAGCGCCGAAGCCAGCTCTCGCATGAGATCGATCGTGAGGATGTTGAGCGGCGGCCGGCGGAGCACGATCCGGCGGACGCCTTCAGAGACAGAGAGCTCTAGGTTTGTCATGATGCGATTTCCTGGATCTGGGTGGGGGGTGAAGGCGCGCCGAAGCGTTCGGGCAAGAAGAACTCCGCGGTCTCTCCCGGGCCGGGCTCGCCCATGAGCCGGGCGGCCGCGAGCGCGCCGATCGCGTCGCTCGCGGTCATTCCATGGCCTCCGAGGCCGGCGACCCAGAAAAGCCCCCGGACCCTCGGATCCGGGCCGATCACGGGCATCCGGTCCGGGGCGAAGGTGCGGAGGCACGCCCACGCGCGGGCGACCCTGAGCTCCCGCGCGATCGGGAGGACCGGGAGGAGGCGCTCCGCGAGAAGCTCCTGGAAGCGCGGGTCGACGGCGGGGGGCGAGGCCGGGTGCTCCTCCTCGTCGCAGGGGGAAAGGAGCAGGCCGCCCGACTCGGGGCGGAAGTAGAACGAGTTCGACTCGTCCCAGACGAACGGGAGGTCAGGGGAGATCCCGGCGAGCGGAGCGGTGAGGAAGAGGTGCCGCCGGTAGGGGACGAGCGGGACGGAAGTGGAGCCGGCCGTCCCGGCGAGCTCCCCTGCCCAGGCACCCGCGGCGTTGACGACCCGGTCGGTCCGTATCCTCCCGCGGCCAGTGACGACGGCGACGACCTGCCCGTCGCGAGTCTCGATCGCTTTCACCGGAGTCGAGAAGAGAACGTGGGCCCCACCCGACCTCGCGCCCGCGAGGTAGGCGAGGAGGAGCGAGTGGATGTCCACCACGCCGTCCGACGGGCAGTGGAATCCAGCCTCGTGCCCGGCGCCAGAAAGCAGCGGCACGAGCCCGGAGATCTCTCGCGGTCCCAGCCGCCGAACATCGATTCCGTCGGCGCGGCAGGCCTGGGCCTCGCATTCGAGCTCCCGCACGCGCTCGCCCGACGCGAGGAGGAGCGAGCCGATCCGGCGGAAACGCGCCGCGGGGGCGAGCTCGCCGCTCTCCAGGGCCGCCGCGCCCGCCGCGGAGATCCGGCGCACCGGTTCGGGGTCCGTGACGCGGCGGACCAGGGCCGCGTTTCTGCCCGAGGCGTGGGCGCCGGGGACGGGCTCGCGTTCGAGGACCACGACGTCCCCGACACCCCGCCGCGCGAGGTGATAAGCCGTGGCAGCGCCGGCGAAACCGGCGCCGATCACGACGACTTCCGCGCGGTCGCGCATTTCTTGATGCTACCCGAACGTTCCACTCTGTCGTAGGGCGGGGGCTTGTCCCCCGCCGGACCAAGGCCGGGACAAACCCGGCCCCTACAGCAGTTCCTGGAAGAAGGCGTCGTCCCACGCGCGCCCCTCGGCGATCTTTCGCCGGAGGTCGGCAAAGTCGACCTCGCGTTTCGCGCCCTCTTTCGAGCGGAAGGCGCGAAACCCGGCGCGCCCCTCCATCGCCATGTTGAGCGCGAGCCAGGCCCGGCTCTCCTCCGCGTTGCCGTCCCAGTGGCGGAGCTTGTGCTTCCGCACGCTTTCCAGTGTCCGGGTGAGGCATTCGGGCATCGTCATCGCGAGCTTCCCGCAGAGCGTCTCGACCTCGCGGTCGAGGAGCGAGAGGGAGACCTCGCCACGGGCGAGGAGCGCCTTCCCTTCCTCGAGATCCCTGCCCGTCTTCGGTTCGCCGAGTACGATCCGGCCGTACTCGTCCAGCCACCGGTCGGTCACGACGAGAGGGTTGGGGGTGAGCCGGCCGTCCACGAGAAGGACGGGGACGATCCGGCCGAGAAGCCCCAGGCGGTGCGCCTTGTGCGCGGACCAGAGCTCGCAGAGGGTCGCGCTCTCGATCGCCGCGTCGAATCCCAGATAGAGGGGGAGGAAGTCGGTGCTCCCGCCCAGCGGGGCCGACCCGTGCTTGGGGCCGGCCTGTCCGAAGCGGGCGAGATCGCTTGCGATCGAGAAGTCGCAGGCAAGACCGATCTCCTGGCCCCCCGCGACCCGGAGGCCGTTCACGCGGTTCACGACCGGCTTGTCGGAGTGGAGGATCGCCGTGATGAGGTCGTTGAAGAGGCGCATGTACTGGCGATATTCCTGCGGCCGCCCGGCGTAGTACTCCGCGTATTCGCGCACGTTGCCGCCGGAGCAGAACGCCCGGGTTCCGGCCGCGGTGATGACGGTCGCGACGACCGACCGGTCGTTGGAGGCCGAACGGAGCGCGAGCACAAGCTCCTTCACGGTCTCGGTCGTGTAGGAGTTGAGCTCTTTCTCGTTCTCGAGCCAGATCCAGGCGTTGTGTAGGCCGTCCAGGGATTCTCCGGTCGGGGAGAGGCAGGGACGTTTCTCGTATCGGATCGTGCGGTATTCGACGCGTCGCGTAATGTCGTGGTCGACAAGCACAGCTGGCCTCCTTGCAGTGGGTAGGATTCCCCAAATCCTGGAATTTTTTCCCGTCCCGTCACGATGCGTAGCAGGTGTATCGCCGGCGCGAATTGTACCCAGATCGGCCGGCGCGTCCATCGCGCCGTGGTTCCGGACGACCTCGGTTGCTATCGAGAATGCGAGCTCCCCCACCGCCCAGATACTCGGCAGATTCCCCCATGACCCAGAGTGTTGGAAGGCAGAGGGGATGCGTCTCCATGGCGCTTTCCTCGCGGGGAGCAGGGGCAATTCACGGGCCAGTTCCGGGGGGGTGGCGCGCAATTTGCGGTTGCAGCGAGTGCCTCGGGCATCCCGCCGGCGGCGGAGATCCTCCATGTGAAAGCCCGCTACGTGAGATGGAGCGCGACCTCTTCCGGGAGATGAAGTCCTATGTCGGGTGGACCGACGAGGACTCCACCCGTCTCGCCGCGGTCGTCCCGCCCGGGCCGGTGATCGCAGAGGTCGTCGACCACTTCTACCGGGTCGTTCAGCAGCACGAGGGAACGCGGCGGCTCATGTCCGACCCCGCGCTCATCGCGAGACTCAAGGGGACGCTCGCCGACTGGCTCGTGACGCTGTTTTCGGGTCCGCACGACCGCGCCTACTACGAGAAGCGCTGCCGGATCGGCCGCCGCCACGTCCAGATCGGCCTCGACCAGCACTACATGTTCACCGCGATGGCGATCATCCGGGAGGACCTGGCGACCTACCTGGCGGGCGGGCCCGCCGGCGATACGACCGGCCGGCCGAAGGCGCTCGCCGCGCTTCACAAGATCCTCGATCTCGAGCTCGCGATCATGCTCGAGACCTACCGCGAGGAGCGCTTCGAATTCGAGACGTTGCGCGAATCGGAGCGGAAGTACCGCGACCTGATCGAGAACGCGCCCGAGATCATCCTCACGGTCGACCGGGAGGGTCGCATCCGGCACATCAACCGGACGGCGCTCGACCTCCTCGGCTATCCGCCGGAGGAACCCCCGGTGCGTTTTCTCGACCTCGTCCCCGCCGAGAAGGTGCGGGAGGCCTGGTCCGCACTCGCCGCGGCGTTCGACGGGAACCCGGGCGGCCAGTTCGAGACCGAGTTCGTTTCGTGCGATGGGGTGCGCCGTCTGGTCGCGGTTCGAGTCTCGGGGCTCGTGCCATCGGCCCGTGGTCCGGAAACCGTTCGAGCCTTCGTCCGCGACGTGACCGAGGAACGCCGCCTCCAGGCCGAGATGGCCGAGTATCGGCGGCAGGCCGAGGAGAAGCGGCGCCTGGCGGCGATCGGCCAGATGGTCGCGGGGATCGCGCACGAAATCCGCACGCCCCTCCAGGTGATCACGGCGGGCTTCGACTCGCTCGCGGGGCTCGCCAAGACCCCGGAGCTCGAGCGGGAAACCGTCCGTGCCCGCCGGGGGATCCAGCAGATCCGAGGGTTCATCCAGGAGATCCTCGACTACTCGAAGGAGATCCGGCTCTGCCTGATGGAGGTCGAGCCGTCGAGCCTGGTGGGCTCCGCGCTGGCCGATCTGGAAGAGGAGATCAGGACGGCGGGCGTCAAGATCGAGTGCGGGCCGTTCGAGAAGGGGGTCCGGGTCATCGCCGACCCCTTCCGGATGAAGCAGGTGCTGGTGAACGTCCTCCGCAACGCGGTCGAGGCGACCCCGCCCGGCGGTTGGATCCGGGTTTCCGCCAGGCCCGCCGGGGCGAACCAGGCCGGCGTGGTCGAGTTCGTGGTCGTGGACGACGGGCGGGGGATCCCGGAGTCCGATATCGAGAAAATCTTCGTCCCGTTCTTCACCACCAAGCCCCGGGGAACCGGCCTGGGGCTTCCCATCGTGCAGCGTCTCGTGGACGCGCACGGCGGGACGGTCGAGGTTCGGAGACTCGAACCGAAGGGGACGATGGTACGGATCCGGATCCCTCGCGCTCCGGCGAGGAGGAGGGTCGCGGTCGATGGCTGAGGAAAAGATCCTGGTCATCGAGGATGACGATCTCATCGGCGAGTCGCTCTCGGAGCGCTTGCGGCGGGAGGGCTATGAGGTCGTCATCGCGGGAGATGGGGCCAGCGGGCGCCGGGAGATGGCGGGGCAGGAGTTCGACCTGCTCCTCCTCGACCACCGGCTCCCGGACACGACGGGCCTCGAGCTCCTGGGGGAGTTTGCGACGGAACACCCCGACATGCCGGTCATCATGATGACGGCCTACAGCACCGTCGAGGGCGCGGTGGCCGCCATGAAGAAGGGCGCCTTCCTGTATCTCGACAAGCCCTTCAACATGGACGAGATGCTCCTCGCCGTGCGAAACGCCCTGGAGACGACCCGGCTGCGCCGCGAGGTCCGGCTGCTCCGAAGAGGCCAGATCGAGAGGTTCGGGTTCGACCGGATCCTCGGCCAGGACCCGCGGATGATGGAGATTCTCGCCCTGGTGCAGAAGATCGTCGCCCACGGCGCCTCCACCATCCTGATCGAAGGCGAGAGCGGGACCGGCAAGGACCTCCTCGCCAAGACGATCCACTACTCGGGACCCCGGGCGGACTCTCCCTTCATGAACATCACCTGCTCGGCGCTCCCATCGGAGCTCCTGGAGAGCGAACTCTTCGGTCACGAGCGGGGAGCGTTCACGGACGCCCGAACGCAGAAGAAGGGGCTCTTCGAGGTGGCCCGCGGAGGGACCGTCCTCCTCGACGAGATCGGCGACATGCCGATGCCTCTCCAGGCGAAGCTCCTCCGCTTCCTGGAGGAGCGGGCGTTCAAGCGCGTCGGCGGCACGGTGGATATCCGGGTGGACGTGCACGTCGTGGCCGCCACGAACCGGAACCTCGAGGAGATGGTCCGGGCGGGGACGTTCCGCAACGACCTCTACTACCGTCTCAAGGTGATCCCGATCCGGATGCCCGCGCTCCGCGAGCGCAAGGGCGACATCCCGCTGCTCGTTCAGCACTTCGTCGACGCGTTCAACCGCGAGTTCAAGCGCCGGTATCGGGGTGCCGGGGCGGTGGCCCTGAAGATCCTCCAGGACTATCCCTGGCCGGGGAACATCCGGGAACTCAAGAACGTGATCGAACGCGCGTTCATCCTGGGCAACGGCGACGAGATCCGGCCGGAGGACCTGCCGGCCGAGATCCGCGAGCAAGGCAACGGCTCCCCCGCGCCGCGCTCCCTCTATGTGCTCCCGCCCGAGGGGATCGACATGGAGGCGGTCGAGACCGACCTCGTCCGCCAGGCCCTGGAAAGGACGCACGGAAACCAGACGCAGGCGGCCCGGCTCCTCCGGATGACGCGCGATCAGATCAAGTATCGCGTCAAGAAACTGAACGGGCACGAGTGGGGAAAATCTCGCGCAACTGCGACAATTCCCGCTGCGACGGAGAGCTAGACGCCTGACAGGAAGGGAAGGAAACGCAAAGGCGCAAAGCCGCAGAGGCGCGAAGAGTCCTCCGGATTTCGATGGAGTCTTTGCGTCTTCGCGTCTCTGCGCCCTTGCGTTGAAGCCGTTTTCCGTCCGCACGACTTGTCGGGCTGGGGCGGAGCCCCCGCTAGCCTACCCGCCGTTCGAGCGGACGGTCCCTACCGGCTGCTGCCGTAGCCCGAACTTCTCGATCCGGTAGCGGATCTGGTCCCTGTTCATCCCCAGGAGATTCGCCGCGCGAGTCTGATTCCCCCCCGTCCGCTCGAGCGCCTGGACCACGAGGTCGCGCTCCAGGCTCTCGAAGTCGATCCCTCCCGCCGGCAGCTGGAAGGGGTGAGTACGGGTGTCGGTCGAGCGCGGCAGGAGGAGGTCCCGCTTCAGCAGAGTCTCCCCGTCGCAGAGGAGCATCGCCC
Organism: Planctomycetota bacterium; assembly: GCA_016209595.1. Taxonomy (GTDB): domain Bacteria; phylum Planctomycetota; class JACQVV01; order JACQVV01; family JACQVV01; genus JACQVV01. The sequence continues at coordinate 347 of JACQVV010000184.1, read as the reverse complement.
GTTCCACAACGTTCTTGAGCTCGCGGATGTTGCCCGGCCACGTGTATCCTTCGAGCGCCCGGAGAGCGTCCGGATCGATGCCGCGGACGCCCTTCCTGAATTCCCGGTTGAACAGGTCGATGAAGTGGTTGACGAGGATCGGGATGTCGGCCAGCCGGTCGCGGAGCGGAGGGAGTTCGATCGGCAGCACGCGCAGCCGGTAGTAGAGATCCTCGCGGAACTTGCCCTGCCGGACCTGCTCTTCGAGGTTTCGGTTGGTCGCGGCGATGACGCGCACGTCGACCGCCATGGGCCTCGCCTCGCCGAGCGGGTGGATCTCCTTCGTCTCGAGAAACCGCAGGAGCTTC
>JACQVV010000183.1 GCA_016209595.1 Planctomycetota bacterium | reverse complement strand
TCCCATCTCCGTCCTGGGCGCCCACGAGCTGGGCAACGACACCCTGGGCGATGTACCTATCGCGCCTGCCTGGTGACCGCTCTGCCAGACGGCCATCGTGTATGACCGCCGACTGGATGGCGAGGTCCTCGAGTTCGGACACGCCGGCATGCTCTACAACCAATCGTTCGTGCTCTACGACAAGAAAACGGAATCGCTCTGGGTCCACGTGACGGGCGAGGCCCGAACGGGTCCTCTCAAGGGGAAGCGCCTCGCGTTCTATCCCTCCGTCGTCATGACCTGGAAGGAATGGAAAACCGCGCATCCCGCGACGATCGTGATGAAGGGCGAGAAACGGGGCGGCTTCATGGGAACGTTTCAGGGGACCTCGAGTCGAGCCCAGCAGGAGTTTGGCCTGTCGGTGCAGATCCAGGGGACCGCGAAGCTCTACCGGTATCGAGATCTCGCCTCCCGAGGCGTCGTGAACGACGTGTTCCGGGAGGTTCCGATCGCGGTCGTCTTCCATCCGGATCGGAACGTCGCGCTCGCTTTCGAACGAAAGGTGGACGGACGGGTCGTCGCGCTCCAGGCCGACGGCGCGAACGAGATGGGGTATCCAATCCTGCGAGACCGCGAAGGAGGCTCCACATGGGATGGGCTCACGGGGGCCCGCCTCTCGGGGCCCTCGAAGGCCACGCGTCTCGAGCCTCTGACCGCGACCCCGATCCTCATCGAGCGCTGGAGCGCCTTCTTCCCCGACGGCGAGGTGTACGCTCCCTGAGCGTACGCGCCAGTCGCCGTTACGAAACCGGCGGCCGTTTCAAGGGGGAACGCGATCCAGGGTCACGCGGAGGAAGCCGAATTCGTAAGGCACAGTGCCAGCAAGTGCCTACAGAGTGTCGCTTGAGACTCTGAAGTGGCACTCCCATTGCGCTTGGTTGCGGTCTCGAAATCCCGCAACCACCCGACCTGGGCTCATCGCATGGCTTCCAGCGCTCGCAGATTCCTCTTCACCCAGCGATATCTCAACTCGGCGAACGACCTGGAGGCGCTCTGCCGCACGGCGATCGCCCTCTCGTGGGCCTGGTCCCGGCACGTCTACGAGGTCCACAAGGTGGACACCATCCACGAGTTCGCAGATGCGCCCCTCCTGGTCGTGGATCCGGAGCAGGTCGCCCTCCGTGGCCGTGCCCGGCGGAGGGTTCATCCGGATCCGGTTCAGCGGGATCCGGCCCAACCTCTCCCTCATGTCCGCCGCTGTGGTGAAGAGGATCGTCACTCGGTCTCTCCGGTCTCTCTCTGAAGCTAGTCTATCGGCTCTTGCATCGACTGGCGTCCAGCCTGGGGCCGGCTGTCTCGCGTGTGCCGGCAGAGAGCGCGGCGAGGTTCGAGCCCCCAGCCCCCGCCCGGAGCGGCTGCCGTGGGAGAGACCGCTCGCGTCGCGGGTTCGTTACGAAACCGGACGCCTGTTTCCGGGCGAAACGCGAGCTTCCCGTCCGGGGAGGATTCCGCATTCGTAAGTCTGTCATACTTCGATCGTTATCAGCTGTCGCTTAAAACTTTGAAGTGGCACCCCGTTTGCGCATGGATGCGGGCTCAAAACACCACACATCCAGACCTGGGCCCAACCCATGGCTTCCTGCGCTCGAAAATTCCTTCTCTCCGCCACGATCCTCGCCGCTCTCGCTCTCCCCGCGAGTGCCTGGGGGACCAAGACTCACACCGACATCGCGAACGGCGTCATCGAGGACCTGAAGGCGGGGCGCACGAGCGTCCCGGGCTTCGGGAACCTCGATCTCGACCCGCAGGACGTGCTCGCGATCCTCACCTTCCCCGAGCACTTCCGCGGCGGCTCGATCGCGCCCGACATGCTCCCGTCCTCGATGTCGACGGGCTGCACGCACAACCTCGACCCGGTGCCGCAGGCGCGGGTCGTGCTCGCTTCGACGAAGCCAGGGACGAAGGAGCGCGCCTTCGCGCTCGGCTGGCTCGTCCATGTGGCGAGCGACGCGGGCGGGCACCACTACACGAACTTCCACACGGTCACGAAGTACGACACGAGCGACCTCGACAGCGTCCGGGTCCACGCCACGGTCGAGATCTTCATCGACGACGAGTGGTGCCAGGCGACCGACATCCGCTTCGACGTCCCTCTGGAGCTCCTGGAGCGACTCTACTTTTCGACCAACTCCGAGGTGTTCCAGCGCTGGGCGAACGGCTACCTCGAGGCGCGGCTCCTTGCCGAGTATGGCTCGATCGGCAACATCCGTGCATGGCTCAAGGACTTCTGGAAGCGGAAGGCTGACGAGGCGTACAAGGCCTACCTCCGGGAGAAGGCGCGCCCGTGGTACGAGATCGCGCGCTGGTTCAAAATGGCCTACTACTGGCTCCAGCACCGGCTGTTCCTTTCGCTCTGGCGGCAGCAGGAGACGACACCGGTCGCGCAACCCAACCTCGCCCGGTCGTTCATCGCGGGAAACGCCCAGCTCCACCGCACGGTGATGGAGAGGAAGTACGAGGAGCTCGACCACGCCTTCGATTCGTTCTTCGGCGATCTCGCGAAGCTCGTCGAGGTCGCGGGGTTCGCGCCCGACTTCGTGGTGAATCTCCTCCGGTCCTCCGCGGGCGCCATCCAGGGCTGGCTCGACCCGAAGCTCCAGTGGCTCGTGGGGGTCCTCCGGCAGGCATCGTTCATCGAGGAGTCCCGCAAGGCCGAGATCCGCGCGCACGTCGCGGGCGACGGGGGCTTCCGGTCGTTCCGCTACTACTACAATTCGGCCGTCCTGGCGAGGCTCGCCCTCCAGCGGAACGGGATCGACTTCCTCGCGGGGGTGACCGACATCGACGCCTCGAACCAGGTCGAGGCCTCGCGCGGCTACCGCGAGTACCCGGCGGCCTTCAAGCCGTTCCCGGGCCAGCCCCTCCCGCCAATCGTGGTGAACACGGTGAGCGCCCTGAAGCGCGTCGCCACGACGCCGCACGACCAGATCGCGCTCCCCGGGACCCGGACGGTTCTGGAGGCAAAGTTCGAGATGGATCTCGGGCTCGGCTACTTCAACCCGGACCTTTCGGGCAAGGAGGTCGAGTTCTTCGTCTCCGGCGTCTCGATCGGGAAGGGCATCACCGACAAGGACGGCGTGGCGCGGATCGAGTACACCCCGCCGGCCGCCGGTCGGATCGAGGTCACCTACCAGATGACGCACCCGGCCTACAAAGGCGACGAGGGGAAACTCATCCTCTTCGTGGCGCCGCCCAGGCCCTCGGTCGTTTTCGACATAGACGGGACGCTCTCCGACTTTCCCGACTGGCTCGTCCCGATCTCGGGAGACCAGGCGCCGGCCTTCCCGTACTCGCTCGAGTTCACGAAGCAACTCGCGGGGGCCGGTTTCAACGTGATCTACGTCACCGCCCGCGACGACGCCCTCGACCGGATGACGCGCGGCTTCCTCTCCGCCCAAGGGTTTCCCGAGGGGCCGGTCTTCTACAACGACTGGGGGCTCACCACCAGGGAGGAGCGCGACCAGCTCTCCTCGAAGAACCACGGCCAGGCCAAGATCCGGATCCTCAAGGGCCTCATGGCGGCGGGCATCCCGATCGTCGCGGGCGTCGGCAACGCCCCGACGGACGCCGAGGCTTACAAGGGCGTGGGGATAGAGTCCTACATCATCCGGAGCGGTGAAACGATCCCGGCGGGGTCGACGATCTTCGGGGACTACCGGGAGCTCGCCGGCATCCTCCTCGTTCCGGCGAAGCTCGCGGACCTCCACGCGCAGGCCCGAGCCGGCCTCCAGGCGCTCTCCTTCCAGTGGCAGGATCTCGACGCGGGCGAGGTCGCTCTCTCGATCGACGGGACGCTTCTGCGCCCGACCTACACGCCCGGCGTCCCCGGTTCGGCCCGCGCGACCTTCTTCCGGCTGGCGCGGAGCGGGACGGTGCTCGACTTCGCTGGGAACGGCCCCGCGGGCGGGTTCGCGTACGTCCGGGACGTGGACGTCACGGGCGGCCTGGGAGACAAGATCCACGACGGGCCGGCAAGCTGGTCCCTCCTCGACACCACGAAGGGGAAGTCGAACCCGGTCACGCTCGGACAGTGAGCGGATCGCGGAAAAGCCTCGGCGCGGCCTTTCTCGCGGCCGCGGCCGGCGTCGTGGCCCTCCTCGCCTATCGGTCGCTTTCCGGCGGGCGGGACGAGGATGATTCCTGGGAGAGCGCCCGGCCGGCCGGAGATCTGCCGAGCCCCGGCACGGGGACGTCCGACCGTGGAAGGACCAAGAGCTACGGTCCCAAATTTCGCCGCCCCCCGTCCTCGCCGTCGGAGCACGCCGTCCTCGACCTCGTCCGGCAGGCGGCCCGCGCCCTCGCCGGGGGGGACGCGTCCGGAGTCGAGGCCGCTTTCGCAGATCTAGAAGCTCGCGGCCCGGCGGCAGTTCCCACGCTCGTCCACATCCTCCTCCATTCCCGGGACGAAAAGGAGCGAATCACCGCGGCCCGGGCTCTCGCGGCCCTGGGCGCGAAGGACGCCGTCCCCGCGATCGTCCACGTTCTCCGGAACTCGCCCTCGGACGAGGAGCGGTTCCATCTGGTCGAGGTCCTCGGCGATCTCGCGAGCCGCGAAAGCGCCGGCGCCCTCGTCGAGCTTCTCGCCGACCCCGCGCTCTCCCCCGATTCGCTCCTCCGGGAGACGGCCCGGGCGGCCCTGGTGAAGGTCGGCGGCGAAGGGACGGTGGACGCGCTCCTCTCTCTCCTCGCCTCCCGCAACCCGGGAGCCGCCGAGAGCGCGGCGAGCGCGCTGGCGGAACTCGGCGCCGCGCGGGCGGTCCCTTTTCTCGCGGACGTCCTGGCCTCGGCGGAACGACCCGAGGTCCGGATGGCGGCC
>JACQVV010000176.1 GCA_016209595.1 Planctomycetota bacterium | reverse complement strand
CCGGGAGGAGCGAAGGCCAGGATGGCCGGAGCGACGATAATCGTCCAGTTCGCGCCGTGGCGGAGCTTGCTCGCCGCGCCTGCCGCGAATACGCTCCGCAGTCGTGGAACGAGGGTCGAACAGCCCGTCCATTCCGCGGGCGCCGGGCGCGGTCCTTGCGGACTACCGGGAGCTCGCCCGGTCGATTGACCAGGCGACGGACAAGATTCGCGCGCGGCACCCTCGCGACGTACACTGCTCCGCCGGCTGCAGCCTTTGTTGCCACGACTTCTTTCAGGTGTCGATCCTGGAGGGCGCCGCCGCCCGGATCGGTTTCGAGGGACTCCCGCGGGCGCTCAAGCGGACGGTCCGGGTCCGCGTGGAGGCACTCGATGCGGAGCTCGTGAGGCGAGGGCTCGGCCTCTCCCGCCGGCGGTCGCCGCGCGAGGACGACGACCGGGCGAGCGGCCTCGTCTACCGCGCCCGAGAGGCCGTCGCGGCGACACCCCTCGCCCTGTGTCCCTTGAACGCCGGCGGGCTCTGCGCGATCTACCCCTACCGGCCGGTGATCTGCCGGACCTTCGGCTTCCCGATCGACCATTTCTTCTACGGCTGCCCCTGCGGCAACTTCGAGGATCCGGACGCCCGCTACCTCACGCTGGATGGCCAGAGGATCGACCGGACTCTCGAAGAACTCGCCAGCGAGTTCGTCGCGGGGACTCCTCTCGCCGGACGAGTGACCGACAATCGCTACATGGGAGTTGTGGACTGGTTCGCCCGGCTCACCCGGCGCCCAGGTTCTATGGCTGGTAGACCGTCGTTCCCTCCTGGACGAGCACCGGCTTCGAGAATCCCTTGAAGCGGGCCCGGCAGCTCGCGACGACGTCCCCCGCGCGCACCGAGCGCACCCGCATCCTGAACTCGAGCTGCTGCCGAGGTGCGAGTCGCGGCACGGTGCTGAACACCACGGTCCGCTCGGTCATCTGGAAAGTCATCCCGGCGGGGGCCTGGGCCTCCAGGAATTCCATCTCCTCGGGGACGTCCACCTCGATCGCGAGATCCTCGACGTCCGCCTCTCCCTGGTTCAGCGCGTAGTAGGTGTAGGTGGTCTCCTGCCCCGCCTCGATCGGGTCAGGCTCGTCCTTCATCGTCACGTGGAGCGCGGGGACCGCCCGGACCTCGAGCGGCGGGCATTGCTGGTCCACGATGAGGTAGGAGATCTCGGCGCAGGGGCTCACCTGTCCCTGTCGCAGCCCGACGAGCGTGATCTCGGCCGTCGCGCTCTGGCCCGGCGTGAGCGTCCCCACCTGCCAGACGGCCCGCCTGTTCACGTCGTCGTTCTGCACGCCACCCTGCTGGCCGCGGAAGGCGAAGATGTCGGGGATGGGATATACGACCTGGACCTGGCGGGCGGTCCCGGGTCCCGAGAACGCGACCTCGAAGCGGACGATGATGGGCTTGCCGAGGTACCCGAAGGGGGGTGCCTTCACCTGGAGCGTTACGGGAGACGCCTGCTGGGCCAGCGCCGGCAGGCAGGAGAGCGCGAGGACGGCGGATAGGACGGCGAATCGCGGCGAGCGCACGGTGTTCCTCCTTGAGTCGACTGGGGCAAAAAGCGGAGAAGGATTGTAGCAACGCGACGGGCGCCTTGCACCGGGGCGCCGGATCCTGGCAAAATGCGCGCCGTCATGGGATTTCGAGTCCTGTTGCCAGCGGCGCTTGTCCTCCTGCCGGCCGCCTCGCCAGCGGCGTGGGGCCAGGAATCTGTGGCGAGCGTGGTCGGCGCCGAACGGGTGGCCGCCCTGGTCCTGGCGCTATCCTCCCCCGACTGGAAGGAGCGCGAGGACGCGACCGCCGCTCTCCTCGCGCTCGGCCGGGAGGCGGTCCCCCTCCTCCAGGAGCATCTCGACAAGACCGAGGACGCGGAGACGGCCGAGCGGCTCGCGCACGTTCTCGCGCTCCTCAGGTTCCCCGAGCTCGTCGGCCTCTGGCAGGGCGAGATCGACTCCCAGCCGTTCACGATGATCGTCTTCCGGCAGGAGGGGACCCACGCCGTGGGAGCCAACACCTGCCACTGGGACGCAGGGGCTCTCACCGCGACTCTGGAGAGCTCGAACTCCGGGATGGAAGGTGTGGTCTACCTCGACGAACCCCGGGAGCTCGCAGGGGGCGGGCGCTACGTCTGCCACCTGTCTGACGACGGACGTCGCGTTGCCGGGACCTGGACCTTCCACCACGGCGGACAAACGTTCGAGTGGTGGGCCGAACGGAAGTGCACCACCGCCACGATGGACGATCTCGCGGCGTGGCTCGCTTCCGACCGGATCGACACGCGTTGCTCGGCGATCTACTGCGCGGCGATGCTGCCCAAAAGCGAGGCCCTTCCTCTTCTCGAGAAAGCCCTCGCGGATCCCGACCCGACGGTGCAGCGCGAGGCGACGCTCAAGCTCTCCGAGGTTCGGCAGGGCGAATAGGAAGCCGCCCGCCCGCGCCGGACGATCGATGCGAGAGGGCCCCATCCGCCGGATCTTGATCGTCAAGCCGAGCTCGCTCGGCGACTTGGTGCACACGCTCCCGCTCGCCAACGCGATCAAGGACCACTGGCCCGAAGTCGAGATCGACTGGCTGGTCAACCGTGCCTTCGAACCTCTCCTCTCCGGCCACCCGGCGATCGCCCGGACCTTTCCCTTCGACCGCGCGGGACTCCGCGGACCGGCCGGCCTCTGGCGAGGCCGGCGAGACCTCGCTTTGCTCGTCCGCGAGCTCCGCGCTCGCCGCTACGACCTCTCGCTCGACCTCCAGGGCCTCCTGCGAAGCGGCCTTTTCTCTTTCTTCTCCGGAGCTCGTCTCCGGGTCGGCTTCGCGAATGCGCGCGAGGGGAGCCCGCTCTTCTACGACCGCCGGATCGCGCCCCCGGACCGCCTCGTGCACGCGATACACCGGAACCTCGCCCTCGTGGCGGCGATCGGCGTCCCCGCCCCCGCGCGGCCCGAGTTCCGGCTCCCGGTCCTACCCGCGGCACGCCAGGCCGTCCGCGCCGCGCTCGGCTCCGCGGTCGCGCCGCCCTCGACCGGTAGGGCGGGCGCGCCCGCCCCGCGAGGTGCCAAGGACGCGGCCACGTCCCGGCGGGTCGTCTCGGTCTTCCCGCTCGGCCGCTGGTCTTCCAAGTTCTGGCCACCCGGGAGATGCGCCGAGCTCCTCGACGGGCTCGCCTTGCGGCCCGACCTTCTTCCCGTCTTGGGCGGCTCCGGGGACGAGAGGCCCTACGCGCGCGAGGTCGCTTCGCTCGCCCGCAGCCCCTTCCTCGACCTCGTGGGGAAGACGGACCTCCCCGGCCTCGTCGCGCTCGTGGCCGAGTCTTCGGTCGTCGTCGCCCAGGACTCTGCCGCCCTCCACCTCGCGAGCGCGCTCGGCCGCCCCACGGTCGGCCTTTTCGGCCCCTCGACACCTCGATACTCCGGTCCCTTCGGCGTCCCCAACCGGATCGTGCGCCTCGGGCTCTCCTGCTCGCCGTGCCTGGAGCGCCGCTGTCCCCTCGGGACGACAGCGTGCCTCGCCGAGTTGCCGGGCGAGCGTGTCCTCTCGGGCGTTCTCTCCCTCCTCGAGAAGATCGGCTGAAGCGCCCAGGGAACCTCCGCGGCCGCTCGAAGGTTGCACACGGATAGGGTCTCCTGTATTCTTGGAAACCCTTTGGGGATGTAGCTCAATTGGGAGAGCGCTGCGTTCGCAACGCAGAGGTCGTGGGTTCGAATCCCATCATCTCCACCAGCGCATGAGCGAGAGCGAACCGAAAACGGGCGGCGACTTCGTCCGCGAGGGCGTAGACGAGGACCTTCGGACCGGGCGCTTCGCGCGACCAGTCGTGACTCGATTCCCCCCCGAGCCCAACGGATACCTCCACATCGGGCACGCGAAGTCGATCTGCCTCAACTTCGGCATCGCGGCCGACTACGGCGGGCGCTGCCACCTGCGCTTCGACGACACCAACCCGACCAGGGAAGAACAGGAGTACATCGACGCGATCAAGGAGGACGTGCGCTGGCTCGGCTTCGACTGGGGAGAGCATGAGTACCACGCTTCCGACTACTTCGAGAGGCTGCACGAGTTCGCGATCCAGCTCGTCCGCGCGGGCAAGGCCTACGTTTGCGACCTCTCCCCCGACGACGTCCGCGCGCACCGCGGGACGCTCACGGCGCCGGGGCGGGAAAGCCCGTGGCGGAACCGGCCGGCCGAGGAGAACCTCGACCTCTTCCGCCGGATGCGCGCGGGCGAGTTCCCGGAGGGGACGCGGACGCTCCGGGCGAAGATCGACATGGCCCACCCGAACCTCAACCTGCGCGACCCGGTCCTCTACCGGATCCTCCGCGCGAGCCATCCCCGGACGGGGAGCGCGTGGTGCATCTACCCGACCTACGACTGGGCTCACGGGCAGAGCGATTCGATCGAGGGGATCACGCACTCGATCTGCACGCTCGAGTTCGAGGACCACCGGCCGCTGTACGACTGGTTCCTGGAGGCGCTCGGGGTCCACCACCCTCGCCAGATCGAGTTCGCGCGGCTGAACCTCACCCACACCGTGATGAGCAAGCGGAAGCTCCTGGAGCTCGTGAAGGGAGGGCGTGTCCGGGGCTGGGACGACCCTCGCCTCCCGACGCTCCGCGGCATGCGCCGCCGGGGTTACACCCCCTCGGCGATCCGGGCCTTCTGCGCGCGGATCGGGGTGACGAAATTCAACAGTCGGACCGAGTTCGAGCTCCTGGAGTACTGCCTCCGCGAGGATTTGAACCGCGCCGTCCCGCGCGTTCTGGCCGTGCTCCGGCCGCTTCGCGTCGTCGTGGAGAACTACCCCGAGGGCAAGGTCGAGGAGCTCGAAGCCATCAACAACCCCGAGGATCCGGCCGCGGGGACGCGGCGAGTCCCCTTCTCGCGGGTCCTCTATGTCGAGGCGGAAGACTTCATGGAGGTGCCGCCGCCAAAGTTCTATCGCCTCACGCCCGGGCGCGAGGTCCGGCTCCGCTACGCCTACTTTCTCACGTGCCGGGAGGTCGTCAAGGACTCCACGGGCCGGGTCGTCGAGCTCCGGTGCACCTACGACCCCGCCACCCGGGGAGGCGACGCGCCGGACGGCCGCAAGGTCAAGGCGACGCTCCACTGGGTCTCGGCCGCGCACGCGCTCGACGCCGAGGTGCGGCTCTACGGACATCTTTTCAGTGCCCAGAATCCGGACGACGTCGAGGAAGGGAAGAGCTGGCTCGATGGGCTCGATCCGGCTTCCTTGGAGGTCGTTGCGGGAGCGAAGGTCGAGCCCTCGCTCGCGGCCGCGCGAGCGGGCGATCACTACCAGTTCGAGCGACTGGGCTACTTCGCGGCCGACCCCGATTCCACCCCCGACCACCCCGTCTTCAACCGGACGGTCACGCTCCGCGACGAGTGGGCGAAGGTGGCGAAGCGGCAGGCGGCCGGCGGGGCCGCGACCTCGTAATCGAGAGCGAAACTCGAGGGCGAGGAGCGGTGAACGATCCGGCGCCGGGTGCCGCGACCGCAGGCGGCGGGGGCGGGAGATCGCCCGGGGAGTCCACTCGCTCCGGCCGCAGGATCTGCCCTCGCTGCCGGCGTCCCACGCTTTCGTGCCTTTGCGCCCATCTCGTGCCTGTCCCGACGGCTGTCGAGCTCGTCTTCCTCCAGCACGCAAGGGAGGCGAAACGCCCGATCGGGACCGCGTGGCTCACGCATCTCGCGCTCCCCGGCTCCCGGATCCTCGTCGGGGTCGATTTCGCGGACCGACCGGAGGTCCATGAGCTCCTCGCCCAGCGACGCCGCCGGCCGCTCGTCCTCTACCCGGGCGAAGGGTCGCGGGATCTCGCGGAATACCCGCCTGGCGAGCTCCCTGCCGCGGAACGGACGCTTCTTCTCGTGCCCGACGGCACCTGGTGGGAGGCGGCCAAGCTCCTGCGAGTCAACCCGTGGCTCGCGGCGCTCCAGAGGGTCGCCGTCCGACCGGCGGGGCCCAGCCGATTCGTCCTGCGGCGGCAGCGGACGGCCGTGGGGCGCGCGACGCTCGAGGCGGTCGCCCTCGCGCTCTCGACCCTCGAGGGGGCGCCGGAGCGCTTCGAGCGGCTCCTCGGCGTGCTCGACGCGCTCGCCACCGAGAGGGACTCCCACCTGCAAAGCGGGGCGGGAAACCGCCGCGGCCGCGCGAGGCGGGAGCGGCGCGGGGGAGCTCGTCACTCTACCTGACAGAAGAACGCCTTGAGATAGCGACCCTCGGGGCAGTGAGGGGAGACGGGATGGTCGCTCGCCTGGCCGCCCCGGTGGAAGACGCGCACGGCGCGTCCGGCCTTCACCGAGGCGGTCGAGAGCGCGCCCTCGAAGTCGTCCTCCGAGACCGCGCCCGAGCAGGAGCACGTGACGAGAATCCCGCCCGGCGAAAGAACGGAGAGGGCGAGCGAGTTGAGATCGAAGTATTTCCGGAGCCCCTGATCGAGGTAGCGGCTGCTCGGCGCATAGGCCGGCGGGTCGAGGACGATCATCCCGAAGGCCCCGCCCCCGGCACGCAGCGCGCCCAGGTACTTGTAGGCGTCCTCGCGGACGAACTCGATCCCGGCGAAGCCATTCGCGCGTGCGTTGGCCCGCCCCCGTTCGACCGCGGCGGGGGAACTTTCGACCGCGACCACCCCGGCCGAGCCGCCCTCGCGGGCCACCGCGAGAGCGAAGGCCCCCGTGTAGGAAAAGAGGTCGAGGACGCGCCGGCCCCCGGCCAGGGTCGCGGCAAGTGCCCGGTTCGTCCGCTGGTCGAAATAGAGTCCGGTCTTCTGTCCGGCGCGGAGATCCACCCGGTAGCGGACCCCGAGCTCCATGACCTCGACCTCGTCGGCGCCGCCACCCTCGGGCGAGAGGTATGCGTCCACCGGTTCGAGGCCCTCCAGCGCGCGAAAGTGCGGGTCATCCCGCTGGAGGACCGCCAGGGGGCCGAAGACCTCCGCGAGAGCGGCGAGAAGAACGTCCTTCCTGCGTTCGAGCGCGACGTGCGAGATCTGGACCACCAGGACATCGCCGTACCGATCGACGACGAGCCCCGGGAGACCGTCCGCCTCGCTGTGGACCAGGCGGAACGCGTCGGTGCGTCCGGGAGCCGGAAGACCGAGGGCGTCCCGCCGGAAGGCGGCGGCGCGGGCGAGGCGGTCCCGGAAGAAGGCATGGTCGGGCTCGACCCCGGGTTCGAAAGCGAAGAGACGGACGCGGATCTGGGAGGCGTCGCTGTAGAAGCCCCGCCCAAGGAACCGGCCCTTGGGGTCGAGGACGTCCACGGCATCGCCCGGCGCCACATCGCCCTCGACCCGCTCGACCGACCCGGAGAAGAGCCAGGGGTGCCGATAGACGATCGGCTGCACTCGCCCGCGCCGGACGTAGACCTTTCCCATGTCGCGCGGATTGTACGGACTCACCTCGTCTGCCCGCAAAAAAACACCCCGGAGGGCGGGTGCCCTCCGGGGCGTGGGACGGGTTGGGGAGAGAGAGGAGAACCTAGCTACCGTCCGCAGACGAGGACGCGCTGCCACTCGTAGCGAACCGTACCGGGGACCCAGACGCGGCGCGTGGTGGCCGGAATCCAGACCTGCTGGTACATCCCGCACGGCATCTGGCGCCACTCGTAGTGGGCGGGGACGACCTGCCGGATATAGCGGCCCGGGGTCTCGATCGCGACCTGCCGCCACTCATAGCAACAGTCGGCGTGGACGTGACCGTGATGGCGGCCGCCGTCGTAGCCGCCGGAGTACCCGCCGCGGCCAGAGGTGTCGACCCAGAGGCCGAAGTCGTCGTCCGAGTAGCCGAACGAGAAGCCCTGGGCCTGAGCCGAGGGGGCAAAGGCGAGGAGAGAAAGGAGAATCGCAGGGACGCCGAGGATGAGCTTCTTCATTTCCGAACCTCCTGGATGCGGTCGCATCCTGTCTTGTTTTCCATGGTGCGACTTCGCTCGTCCAGAAGAGCAAGGGGCGTGCCGGAGGATCTACCCTCGCCGTTGCGCGCCGCGAGCCGGCTTTCCCAGCGGGTTCCCAAGGATAGGGCCGCCAGGAGCCCGGTGTGGCCGCGCGCACCATCGACCACTTTCGAGGACTTGGATGTCCACTTCCAGGGTCTTGTCGGCCAGAGGCGCCCGCCTTGACACCCCCACTGGACTCGCCTAAGGTTCGCGCTCGTCCCCCGCGAATAGGAGGAGCACGATGGGCAGGGCCTTTCGGATCGAGTGCCGCTATTGCAACAACCCGATCACGGTGGAGGAGCAGCATGCGGGCAAGAGGATCAAGTGCCCGAAGTGCCAGAACGCTCTCACCGTCCCGGTGCCCGGGGGGACCGGCGGGGACCCGGAGAAGCCCGGCCAACGAGCGGGCCCGGGGGGCTCGGCCGGGACCAAGGACGTCGGCCACCGTCCGGTCGCGATCCGCCACACCGGGCTCCTCGTCGGGAGGCTCGTGAAGCTCGCGATTCTTGTCGCCCTCGCCGCCGGTGGATGGTACGCATGGAGCTACTTCTCGGCCCAGAAGGAGAAGCCGGTCCCGGAGCTCTTCGACGAGTTCGCCGACAACGAGGCGACCCGCGAGCTCACCCGGCAGATCCTCCTCGACAAGGCCGGCCCCGACGACCTCAAGACCGCGCAGGGGTACGTCAAGCACTCCGATCCCGCGGTCCGCGCCCTCGCCGCCGAGGTCCTGGGGAAGACCGGGAAGAGCGCCGCGCACGGGACTCTCGCCACGATGGCGAAGTCCGACAAGGATGTTTCGGTTCGGCGGGCTGCCTGCCGGGGGCTGGGCGGGATCCGACTCGTCGAGTCAGTCGACACGCTGGTCGAGGTCCTGGAGAAGGAAGGCGAGGACAAGCAGGTCCTGGGCGACGCGAAAGGCGCGCTCAAGGAGCTCACCGGCGAGAGGTTCGTCGAGTTCAGCGAATGGGTGGAGTGGTGGAAGCTCACCAAGAAGGACTTCTCGATGAAGGACCCGGCCAAGTAGCCGTGCTTCGCCGAGCCTGTGCGGCCGCCATTCTGGCCGCCCTTCTCGCCTTCCCCGCTCCCGCGGACGAAACGCGGGAGCTCAAGATCGCTACCATCGTCCCGGACGGGACGACCTGGGTGAGGTTCCTCCGGTCCGCCGACGAGGAGGTCCGTCTTCGAACGGACGGGGAGCTCGGGCTCAAGCTCTATCCGGGCGCGATCCTGGGCGACGAGGCGAGGACGCTCGCGCTCATCGCCGAGGGGAAGATCGACGGGGCGGCCCTCACCGGCCAGGCCGCGGCCGAGATCCTCCCGGAGCTCCGGGTCCTCGAGCTCCCGTGCTTCTACCGCGACTACGCCGAGTACGACCACGTCGCGTCGGGGCTCGCATCCGATCTCGCGGCGCGGTTCGCCGGGAAGGGTTGGATCCTCCTCGGGTTGTCGGAGGTCGGGTTCGCGAATCTCTTCTCGACGAGGCCCGTGCGGACTGTCGAGGACCTGCGAGCCACGAAGGTCTGGCGGAACGACGGGGACCCTCTCATGGGAGCGACCTTCGAAGGGCTCGGAGTCGTTCCCATCGACCATCCCCTCGGGAGCGTGCTCGGGCGCCTGGAGAAGGGGGAGATCGAGACCGTCTACTGCTCTCCCGTCGGACTTCTCGCCTTCCAGTGGTTTCCGAGCTTGCGCTATCGGCTGGATCTCGCTCTCTACGACATCCAGGCGGTGCTCGTCCTCACGGCCGCCTCCTTCGAGCGAATCCCGGCCGCGCACCGAGAGGTCCTCGTCGGAATCGCGCGGGCCCAGCTTCGCCGGATGGTCGAGCGGACGCGCCAGGACAACGAGGAGGCGCTCTCGGTGCTCGCCCGCCGCGGGATCGAGACGGTGGAACTCGCCCCCGAGGCCCGGGAAGCGTTCGCCGAAGGGGCGCGCCGCGCCGAGAGCCTCGCCGAACGGCTCTACTCCCGCGAGCTCCTCGACCGGGTCCGCGCTCTCCGGGAGGAGCACCGCTGCAGTCAAGCTGGAGGCGGGAAGTAATCGTCGAGAATCGAGAGCGCTGCCATGGCCATGTCGGACAATCGGCTCAGCGATCCAGCCCTGCGCGAATGGGCCATACGGGAGTTTCGCGGCGACTTCTCGATCGACCGCGTCCGGAGGCGACTCGAGAAGGAAGGCATCCCGCCCCACGTGGTGCGCGAGTTTCTCCTCCATGTCGCCGGGGAGAAAGATCTTCGCTGGCGACGGCGGGCGTGGCGCTCTCTTGCCGCCGGGGCCGGGTGTTTCGTGCTGCTCCTCGGGCTCTTCGCTCTTTTCGCGACCGCGGAGAGGAGAAGCAGGCGCCTTCCGTCCGTCGAGGTCGTTCTCGTCCTTGCCGCCGGGGGCCTGGGCCTCGTGGGTGATTCGCTGACCGCCTTCCGGGGCCAATCCCGGCGCGGCGCCCTTCGGCGATCTCGGGCGGGCCTGGTACGTCGGCGCCGGCGATGAGTCCGGGCCTGGCGGGCGAAGACCAGGCTGCCTGGCGCAGGGAGCCGTCGGGCGAGCTGGGACTTGCGGGGCGAAGAGCAGGCTGCCGAGCGCGCCGTGGCTCCTCGATGACCCATTGCGCGACCGTCCCGAGGACGGGCGCATCCGAAATGCAACCGTGGCTCACCAAAGATAGCGAGGTCGTCAAGGGGTTTTCCGTCACGCCGACGACAAGGATCCAGAGAATCCCCCTTGCGACACGCCCTGGCCCGCCACAGACGGCTCGCTCGCCGAGGACGTCTCGCTTGACTCGAGGCGTCGCGGAACGGATCCTGGGTCCGCCATGAGCGAACCGACGCTATTCGTCGCGATGCCGTTCTCCGACGAGTTCTGGCCGGTCTGGGAGACGATCGACGCCGCGGCCAGGACGGCCGGGGCGCGGGCGCTGCGGGTCGACCTCATCCCACAGGTCGACAACATCCATGAGGCGATCTTTCGCGAGATCGAGCGGTCGGCCGCGATTGTCGCCGACCTCACGGGCGCCAACGCGAACGTGGCGATGGAGGTGCAGCACGCGCGCAATCATCGCCGGCCGGTAATCCTGATCACGCAGGATCCGAACCGGATGCCGTTCGACCTCAAGCTCTATCGGGCGATCGTTTACTCGAACAGCCCCGAGAGCCGCGCGATCCTCGGCCAGCGCCTCTCGGACTCGATCCGCGCGGCGCTTGCCGTCGCCGCCCCGGCCCCTGCCGCCGCTCCCAGTCGAGCCTCCCCTCCAGCCCGCGCCAGGGCCGCGGCCGTGCCGCGGCAAGAGCCCGAGCGGCGCGAAGAGCAGCCCTCGGGCTTCACCTACCTCCGTGACGAAACGTTCGAGTGCGGGGGAGCTTGCCACACCGTAGGGATCTACCGCTTCGAGCCCTTTGCCCAGGCCATGGGGAACCTCCTCCCGGAGGGCGGTACGGACCCGGCCTGCGAGTTCGTGCTGATCCCGGCCGGGGAATTCCTGATGGGATCAAAGGAATTGCAGAACACTCAGCCCGTGCACAAGGTGAGCGTGCCGTCCTTTTTCATGGCACGCATGCCGGTCATCCGGCTGGTCTGGGACGGCTGCAGCCACATGAGGTATTACCCCCGCGAGAAAATCACGACGTCCACCGGGGACCGGCGGCCGATCGAAGGGGTGAGTTGGGAGGAAATCGGGCCGTTCCTCAAGTTCACGGGGCTCCGGCTCCCCACGGAGAGCGAGTGGGAGTACGCGTGCCGGGCGGGCACGACTACGAGGTACTCGTTCGGAGAGGATGCCGTCGTGAAGACGGGCTTCTTCGCGAGGAAGAATCTTCTGGCTGAATACGCGTGGTACGGCGAGAACTCGCGCTATGGCAAGGACGTAGCGTGCGCGGTCCATCCCGTCGGCCAGAAACTCCCCAACGCGTTCGGTCTGTGTGAGATGCACGGAAACGTGTGGGAGTTGTGCGAGGACACCTACGCACCCAACTACAATCAGCATCCTACGGACGGCTCAGCTGCTATCGGTGTGGGCTGCGACCGCGTCACGCGCGGCGGGTCGTCGTGGTCCGAAGCCCGAGCCCTGGCGTCTGCCTGGCGCCAGTCTTTCGCGCCGCCCCGCCACCTCACCTATGGCGGCTTCCGGGTTGCCGCCCGCCCTTAGTGGCCCGGGCGTCGGACGGCCGTCGTTCGGCTAGGAGACCGAGTGCGACCCGGCCTGCGACGCCCAGTCAGAGCGCGTCCGGATCGTGCGGTGGAAGGCCCCCGACAGCCTGGTGCCAGCAGCCAAGCGTTCTTGCGGTCGTCTCAAGTCTCGAACAGGTCCGACCGGAGGTCGGGGCCGTCATCGTCGAGCATGGGACCTCAGACTTCGGGGGCGATCGCTTGGATGCGATCCCGAATCTGCTTGGACAGAGGCCCGATCCGGATGCAAACCCAAGTAGCAGGCTCCCCGTATCCGGCTCGACGGCTGCCTTTCCCGGCAACTTGCTTAACTCCATGCCCGAATGTATGCTCGGGAAGTGCATATCCGGGCAGAGACCCAAGTGTGACGGGAAGTACGATGACAGAGAAGGCGCTGGATGCGCGCCCCATCCCGAAGTGGGCCGCGGGCCTGCTGGCCAGCCTGTCCAGAGACCGCCCGGCGGTCGTCAATCGGGAGCATCTCGCCAGCTACCTCGCCGAGCTGGCGCAGGAGCGCGACCTCGATCAGACCGTGCGAGACCTGCAGCAGCTCGGCTGGCTGGCGACTCTCCACCTGAAAGGGGTGTGGGCGTTCGTCCCGGCCGGGGAATCCCGACCGACCGATCCGTATCTCGATCTGCGCGGTTGGAGAGCGCGAGAACCGGACGCGGTGTTCGCACTCGCCGGTGAAGCGGCAGCCTGGCACCTGGGCTACGTCACTCGCTGGTTCGACGGCCCCCCGGCACTCTGGCTTCCTCCCGGCGAGAGGGTCCCACATGGGCTCCGCCCCCATGTGTCGCTGGTGCGCCTCGGTTGGGCGGCCGATGACGCGAGGCGCCTTGGCCCGACGCCGAAGCTTCTCCGCAAGAAGGGCCTCGATCTCACCGCCTGGGCCGGCGGGCTGCCGGCCCTGGGCCCTGACGCGCTCCTGGTCCAGCTCGCAGCCCGTCCAGGATCCTTCCGGACCTGGGCCGACCTCGTCGGCCAGCTCGACCTGCTTCTTGCCGACTGCGACCTCGAGCGACTGGCTGAGCTCCTGGCCGGGCAGTCCGCCTCCGCGTGGCAACGAGCCGCGTACCTCCTCGACCGCGGCGGACAACGAGATGCCGGGCTCGCGCTGCTCACTCGGCGACCGAACGAACGCATGCCGGCCGTGAGCCTCGGTGAGGGTTCAGACGCCGTCTGGTCGAGCGACTACCGGGTCAACGACCGGCTGGTCGCTCCCCTCCAGCAGCTCCTCGGAAAAGCGTGATGGCGGGTCCCAGGCTCACGAAAGCGCTCGTCGGTCTGCACGGCGCCGGTCGATCTGACATCTACGGTGCCGCCCTCCTCGACGTGGCGCAAGACCACCTGCTCTGGTTGCTCGCCGAGCTCGGCTTCTTCAACAACGGCTCCTTGATATTCAAGGGCGGAACATCTCTACGCAAGTGCCGGCTCGGTGTCGCCGGTCGGTTCTCCACCGACCTCGACTTCGTGGCGCCGGACGACGATACGGTTCTCAAGGTCTGCGAAGCCATCGACGGGGCGAAGGTTTCCGGCTTCGAGTTCTCGCTGGAGACGACTCGCGGCGGTGGCCGGCACTGGAGGCTGCATGTGAGCCATCCGGAACTCGGCCGGCCCGACGTCGTGGCATCCGTCGAGTTCGCGCGCCGCCCTCTTGCCACCGAGCCTGAACAGCTCGCCTTCGTCGAGGTTCAGGTCCACCGCGCCTACGACTTCGAGCTGCCGACCCTGCCGGCGATCTCCGAGCCCGAGGCGTGTGCAGAGAAGCTCGCCCGGTACCGGCGGGTCGCCCTCGGGCGCGATGTCTACGACCTCGCCCAGTTCGCCGGCCGGCCGATGGACGAGGCCCTCGTTCGTCGACTCTGGGTTCTCAAGGTGTGGGGCGACGTTGTCGATGACGACCGCGGGGAGAAGCCCTTGAGCCCGGAGGACGTGCTCACCGCCCGAGAGGAAGAGGACTTCGCTCCCGACTCCCTCGGCAAGCTCACTCGGCCGGTCGACATCCCAGCATGGGAAGAGCGGGTACGCAGCCGCTTCGGTTTCCTGGTCGACCTCGACGAGGACGAGCAGCGCTGGGTCGCATGCGATCCGCGTCACCGGGTCGAGATCGAGGAGGCGCTCCGCGCCGGTGGCTTTGCGTGACAGGACACGGAGCATTCAGGTGTCTATGAGAAGCGCGACACCCGCTCAGGGGGACGGTAGCGCGGGGAGGCCGCAGGCTTTCCGGACCCGTTCCAGCGTCCGCCGCGCGGCGCTCCGGGCTTTGGCCGCCCCCTCGGCGAGGACGCGCTCCACGCGATCGGGGTCTGCGAGGAGCGTCTCCCGCTCCGCCCGGTGCGGGGCGAAGCGGGTCTCGATCGCCGCGAGGAGCTCCTTCTTCACTTCCCCGTAGCCCACGCCGCCCGCGCGGTATCGCGCGGCGAGCCGGCCGCGCGCGCCGGCGTCGAGGAAGAGCTTGAGGATCTGGAAGACATTGCAGGCTTCGGGGTCCTTGGGGTCGGCGACGCCCCTGGAATCGGTCACGATCCCCATGACCGAGGACTTGAGGGCCTTGCCGGAGGCGAAGATCTCGATCGTGTTGCCGTAGCTCTTCGACATCTTCTGGCCGTCGGTGCCCACGACCCGCGGCGTCTCGGTGAGGCGCGTCTCGGGGAGGACGAGGACCTCCCCGTAGAGCGCATTGAAGGCGCCCGCGATGTCGCGCGTCATCTCGATGTGTTGGACCTGGTCTTCGCCGACCGGGACGACGTTCGAGTCGTAGGCGAGGATGTCGGCCGCCATGAGGACGGGGTAGGTGAAGAGGCCGACCGAGGGTTTCAGCCCGCGGGCGACCTTGTCCTTGTAGGCGTGGGCGCGCTCCAGGAGCCCCATCCCGGCGACGGTGGAGAGGATCCAGGCGAGCTCGGTCACCTCCGGGACGTCCGACTGACGGAAAAGCGAGGCCTTCCCGGGGTCCAGGCCGAGCGCGAGGTAGGCCACGGCGACCTCACGGGTGAGCAGGGCGAGCTCGTCAGCGTTCTGGATCGTCGTCAGGGCGTGGAGGTCCGCGATGAAGTAGAAGCACTCGCCCTCGCCCTGAAGCGCGATGTGACCCCGGATCGCCCCGAAGTAATTCCCGAGGTGAAGCCGGCCGGATGGCTGGATGCCCGAGAGGATTCTCATCGCCTGTGCCTCGTTCGTGGACGCGGAGAAGCGTACCCACCAGGACGGATTCCCGGCAAGCGCGCTTCTTTGTGGAACCGCCAGCAAGTACGATGGGTTCCGCGATGAGGAACGTGTTCGTTCTCCTGGCGGACGGCCTGAGGGCCGACTGCCTCTCGTCCTCGGCCGAGCGGACGTTCGTCTCGCGCTACCGCGGCGAGGAGATCGCCCGGACGCCCAACCTCGACCGGCTGCTCGACCGGGGGACCCGTTTCGACGCCGCCTACGCGAGCGGCTCCGAGCCCCTGCCGTCCTTCGCGACGCTCGTCACCGGCTGCCACCCTCCCCGCCACGGCGTCCGCTGCCCTTGTCATCCCCTGGAGCCGGATGTCGTGACCCTCTGGGAAGCCTTCGCCGCGGCAGGCTACCGTACGATCCTCGCCAACCCGCCGGAAGGGGCCGACGTCCTGGGGATCGCCCGCGGGTGCGAGAGCGTCTTCCACGGAAGCGACCGGGAGTTCTTCGAGTTCCTGGCGAGCGATCCCGGCCGGCCCGTCCTCGTGATGGCGTACTTCTCCGACGTGGACATCCCCTACCTCCACTCGGAGGAGCCGCCGTCGCCGGGATATCTCGACGACTACCTGGCCGAGATCCATGCCTTCTCGCGCCGCTACGCGATCGAGATCGATGTGCGTCCGGAGGCGGAGGGAGAGCCGGAGCGGCTCGCCGCGCTCTGGAGGATCCTCGACGCGAACCTCTTCTCGCGCGGTCTCGCCCATCCGGTCGAGAGCCAATTGCCGCTCTACTTCAAAGGGATCGCGAAGTTCGATTCCGGGCGTCTCGCCGGCTTCCTGAAAGCCCTGGAGGGGACCCCTGCATCGCTCGACGCCGTGCTCGCCTTCTCCTCGCTCTCCGCAAAGGCAGTCTTCCGCCCGGCGGGAGCCCCGGGGGATCTCTTCCTGGGCGGCACGCCTCCAGTCGAGGGAGCGACGAGGGTCCCCCTGGGGCTCGTCGCCCCGGGTCTCCCGCCCCTCGCGCGGCTGGGGACGCCCGTCGGCCTCGTCGACCTCGCTCCGACGCTCGCGGAGCTCGCGGGGATCGACTTGGGTTCTGGACGACTTCAGGGAAGGAGCCTCGTCCGGCTCGCCCGCGGCGAGTCGGGCGAGATCGGGCGGGAGCGCCCCTGCTACATGGAGCATGGCCTTGTCGCGCTGGAGGGGAACTACGCCTCCTTCCTCGCCCGGTCCCGAGAGTCGGGATCGCCGGCGCCGCATCGGTGCCTCGTGGGGACCCGGGCCCTCGTCAGCGGCCGGATGAAGTACGTGGAGGCGGGAGACCAGGTCCGCCAAGAAGACCTCGCGGTCCCCGCGGACGAGGAGTTCGTCCGGCGCCTCTACGGGCGGGTTCTTGCCCGCTGGCCTGCGGAGCAAGAAATGGCGACCTGGCTCGACCGCATCCGGCGGGAACAGACCGACAGGCTCGGCCTCCTGGGCCTGGTGCTCCGGCAGGCGAAGATCGAGAACAAGTATCGCCTGTACGACCTCGAGGCGGACCCCGAAGAGCGCGTCAACCTCCTCGCCCTCGACGAGGAGCGCTTCGCCCCCATCGCCGCCCGGCTCCAGGAGGCGCTCGTGCGGATCACCCTCGACCTTCCCGAGGGGGCGAGCGTCTCCGAGTGGACGACCATTACCCCATCGGCTCGCCTTCCGCCGGACGGTTCGTGATCGGGTATCGAGCGACCCCGACCGTTATCTGACCGAAGACCTTGGTCGCGGGGACGACGATTTCCTCGCCGCCGCAGGCGAGGAGCGCGGACACCTCGCACGGTGAGAGCGAGGTCGCTCCGGAGCCGGTCGCCCCGGCCCGCCCGGAGATCGTGTCGGGTCCGAAATAGTGCACCGGGAAGTGGTGGCGCGCCGCGAACTGGGAGAGGCCGCTCTTCTTCCGGTTCTCCTCCGGCGCGGCCAGGAAGCGGATCGATCGGAAGGAGAGCCCGCTGTCCATGAGGGTCTTCGTGATCGCCATCTGGAGAAAGTCGGCCTTGGGGTTCGCGGTGCAGTCGATGCCGATGACGAGGCTCTTGGGGCGGTACACGACCAGGATCTCGGGAAGGCTGTCCACCTCGGGGTCGAACGCCCGGTCGCTGATGAGGAGGCAGGCCTTGTGCCGTGCCGGCTCGAACTTCTCCAGGGAATCCAGGAGCTGGATATGCGGGGGGAGACCGCCCTCCAGCCAGTCCCTCTCTCCCGCGTGCTGCACGACGGCGACGGGCTCCCCGGCCACCATGGCGCCCGCGGCGGACTTGAGGTGCTTCCGGTTCTGGATCTCCCAGCCGTGCTCGCGGCCGAGGAGGTCGGGCGACGGGACCTTGTGGGTTTCGGTCGCGGTCGTTACGACGGGGGCCGCATTGAGGATGGCACCGATCCTTTCGCAGAGCGTGTCGGCGTCCTCCCTTTTCCCGTCCAGAAGGCTGATGGCGTAGCGGCCCCCCTCGTCCACCACGACCACCGCCGGCCCCTCGCTCTTGCCCTTGATGTGACTCCCCAGGAGGTTGACCGTGGTTGCCACCGACATGACGAAGACGATGCGTTCGTAGTTCTCCAGGAGCGTCGGCACGATTCCCTCATACCCCCCCGACACGGGGAAGAGGCCAGGTTGCACCCCCGTGGCGAACTTCTCGTTCAGGTAGAGGTGACAGTCGGTGAGCTCGGGGAAGAGCTGACGCCCGAGCTCGGCGGCGGGTTTCGAGGCCGTGACAATCGCGATCTTCGCCAAACGTCCACCCCGGAGAGGACTTGCACCTTGACTCACCATACAGCCCGGCGAGGTTCGTTACAACCGGGCGGCGGGTTGACGCTCCGGCGCGACAGGTGCTATGGTTCCGGCCGTGGAGCGCCTCGACGACCTCCGTCTGGCCCACCGCCTCGCGGAGGAAGGCCGGATCTCGCGGAGCGATGTCCGCAGGCTCGTGAAGCTCTGGCTCAGGCTCCAGCGCACGGACGAGCCCGCGCCGATGGCGGAACTGGTCCTCCGGCACGGTCTCGTGGACGATCCGACGCTCTCCCGGATACGCGAGGAGCTTGCCGGCGAGGTGATGGACGTCGAGGGAGCGGTCCAGGCGCTTTCGCTGGAGGACGACCGCGTGCTCCTGGAGCGCCTGGCGGGCCTCAAGCGCTACGAGATCGAGGAGACGGTCGCCAGCCGGGCGGTCTCGCGCGTCTTCCGAGCACGAGACCGGGAGACGGGCGAGCGCGTCGCGCTCAAGGTCTTCGCTGTCTCGACCCGTGAGAACGCCGAGGCGGCCTGGAGATTCTGGGAGGAGATCCTCTGCTGCGAGACGGTCGAGAGCCCATACGTCGCCCGGCTCCGGGACCACGGGAACCTCGAGGGGACCTTCTACTACGCCATGGACTATGTGGAAGGCCGCCCCATCGACCTGTACGTCCAGGAGCGCCGCCCCTCGCTCCACGAGGTCGTCCGCCTGGTCGCGAAGGTCGCCCGGGGGGTGGCCGCACTCCACGACGAGGAGATCCTCCACCGGGACCTTACTCCGGCGAACGTCCTCGTGGACGCGACCGGCCGCCCCGTGGTCATCGACCTGGGGGTCGCGAAGCGCCTGGTGGGGAGAAGCCGCGTCAACATGACGGCGCCCGGCGCGCTCCTCGGCACGCCGCGCTACCATTCCCCCGAACAGCTGGGCGCGAGGCCGGAGACGGTCTCGAAGGCGAGCGACGTCTGGGCCCTCGGCGTCCTCCTCTACGAGCTCGCGATCGGAACCCATCCCTGCCCAGGGGGCGAGGCCCTCCCAACCTCGGGTCCGGTGGACGAGAAGGCGCGGGCGGCATTCGTGGAGGCGATGCGCGCCCGCCCTCCGGTTCCGCCGGGGGAGCGACGCCCGGGCTTCCCGCCGCCTCTCGGGAGAATCCTCGGCCAGGCGCTTTCCCTCGACCCGGCGAAGCGCCCGCACGACGCGCGGGCGTTCGCGGACCTACTGGAGAAGTGGGCCGGTCCGGAATCGGCCGGCGCCCCGGATGAGACGTTGCCCGCCAAGCCACCCGCACCGCCGAAGGTTCCGGTCCAGTCGGCGACGCCGTCCCCGAGGGCTCCGGTTCCCCCGGCGACCCCATCGCCCAAGACGCCGATCCCGGGAGCCTCCCGCGCACCCCGGACTCCGATCCCGGGGGGCTCGCCCGCCCCCAGTCGCCCCACTAGGCGTCACGGCTCCTCCCGCGAGGGTCTTCGCGCGAGCGCGAGCACGGCCGATCGCGCCCACGGGAGGTCGAGCGCCCCGAGGCGGATCCCGAGCGGGGCGGCCGCGGTGACCCAGGGCGCCGGAATGCGCTGGATCGTTCTCGCGGCCGGGCTCGTCGTTGCGGCGCTCGCCGGGGTGCTCGTCGGGTACGCCATCCTGGGCTCCCAGGAGAAGGAGAGGGTCGAAGTCAAGAATCCGGAGCCCTTGCCGGAGGAGCCGGAAGACGGAGAGGAGGTCGCGGGGGGGACGGCGCCGGAGACGGACCTGGACGACCTCGTGGCCGCGATCCGCGAGAACCGCCACGAGGACGCCGAGCGGGCTCTCTCGAATCTCCCGCCCACCTCGGCGCGGGAAGACGTCCAGGCGGCCCTCGAGCTCTGGCAGCGCGCGCGCGACCTCGGGCTCTCTCCGGCACTGGGCGGCTCGATCGATCTCGTCGCCGGCGCGGCGCGCGAGCGGCTCGAGACCGGCGCGGAGGGAGGAAGGCTCCCGCTCCTTCGCGCGCTCGCCGCGCTCTATCTCGACCCGGCTCTCGCGGCCGCCCAACCCACGGCCGAGGCCCCGGACCTCGCGCGCCGGTTCCGCGCCGCGGACCTCGCGATGGCCCTCGGGGCCGCCGCCGAGCCCCCTTCGGCCGAGCCCTTCCGGCTGCGAGGGAAACTCCACCTCGCCCTCGGCCGGCCCGGCCCCGCGGCGAGCGACCTTGTCGCCGCGCTTGGTTTTGTCGACGAGACTCGGGACCAGCACGCCCGGCGCGACACGAGCGCTCTCGCGGCGATCGCGTTCGCCAAGGCGGGCGAGACCCACCGCGCGTTCGGGCTCCTCGACGCCTACCGGCAGAGCGCGGACTTAGACATCCACGCTGCCCGGGCCCACGCGTATCTCGTGCAGGGCGACCTCGCCGGGGCCCGCAGGGAGATACGTCCGGGCGCCGAGGCCTCGCCCCATTCCTACCTGCGCCACGTCCTGGGCCGAATCCTCTACCAGGAGGGAGACCGCGAAGGAGCGGCCGCCCACCTCGTCGAAGCGGCGCGAAGTGCGCGACCGCAGGACTACGACCAGCCGACGATGTACTTCTGGGCGGCGCGGGTCCTCCACGAGCTCGGCCGCGACGCCGAGGCCGCCGGCTGGCGGCGATTGCTCGATCTCTGGCACCCCTCGTTCGAGTGGGAGGGCCGACCGGCGGCGAGCTATCTCGAGTAGCTCACGATTCCCGCGGGACCCTGGGACAATGACACGCGGCGACCTGTCCATCGATCTCCAGGTCGCGGTTCGCGGCGCGGGTCGTCTCGCGTGGCTCCGCGAGCGAACCCGGCGTCGTTCGTGTCAGCCGTGCCACTCCCATCGCTTCTCAGGTCCTTCTCGAAGCCGGCAGGCGGATATCCTGCGGGAGTCCCACGCGCATGAAAAAGCGCGCGAACGCTTGAGAAAGGTGTTCCCGATAGGGCGGGCACAGGCGGAGTCTTGGGCCAGACGAAGACGCGAATCGCTGGAGGAGACGCTTCGGAAGACCGAAGACGCGAGAAAAGTCCACGATCCTGACTCCCAACGCCGGCCGCGTCTCGGGGGAGTCGGACAGCAACAGATAACGAGCTCGTCTCCCCTTGCGAATCTGCTCGTGAGCGTCCCTGTTCGCGAGCGCGGGGTCCATCCGACCGGCCTCTGCCAGGTCCCAGTTCGGGCAGAGGATCACATCCGATACCCTGTCCTCGGCCAGGTCGCAGGACTGTGTCAGGATGACTACATCGTAGAAACTGACATCCGCTCGCATTGGTTCGGGCCCCGCGGAGGAGGCGAAGGGCTCTTCGGGAACCACGACCGGACACCGGATGAAGATGTCGCCCTGCTCCAGGGACTCTCCCTCGACGACCTCGTACCAGGGGTAATCTCGTCCCATCTCTAGGAGGCGTCCTCAGACTCATCCACGCCGTCGTCGACAAATCGAAACACAGCCACCTTCTGCGAAACGATCTTGATGGCGACTTTGCCACCCGACTTCGGTTGCAGATCGAAATGCTGTGGAATCGAGTCCTCCGGGGCCAGGGAAAGGAGGAGCTCGATCTCCTGGCAAGGCTCGGTCAGTCGGTCCGTCAGCGTCAAGCCATCGTCGCTCGACGAGAAGAAGGTGGCGCTGACCGAGTCCTCCAACCACGCGGGTTGCCTCCCGGCTGGATGAGGGGTCCACCAGCTCGACATCGGCGTCGCTCTTGCAGATCGCAGGAGAAGCCCCG
This sequence comes from Planctomycetota bacterium, assembly GCA_016209595.1. Classification (GTDB taxonomy): domain Bacteria; phylum Planctomycetota; class JACQVV01; order JACQVV01; family JACQVV01; genus JACQVV01. The sequence goes on along the minus strand of JACQVV010000176.1, from coordinate 1,306 downwards.
ACCTCGATGATCCTACGCTAACCGCCTTGACGCGCATGGGCGTTCTCCGAGAAGGTCTCTCTCGACTTCTCCGTCAAACATGCCTCGAAGGCAGATTCGATACGGTCGTGAGCCGTCGCGATCCATTCCATGGCATGCTCGACGACCAGCTCTTCCGGCCGGGTCAGGATGAACCCAAGATCCAAGAGGAAGACGACCCGGTTCGAGTCTTGGCTCGCCCCAGAGCCCGCCTGGATGACGAGCATTCCCTTGTCCGCTTCATAAGGAACTTCGACTCTCTGTGCCCAGGTCGCAAAGACCTGCGGCAGGACGTCGGGGATCCTCGGGACGGCTTGGATGTAGTCTTCGATTTCGACCCTGTCTCCCGGTACCAGGATGCGGTTGATGTATCGCAGCGCCACGCGCTGGAACCCCTTCGGTTCCGCCACGCTGCGGTACACCTCCAGCATGCTTGCTATCCTCTGCTTGAAGGTCTCCCACTTCGGGTAGGGCTGGAGCTGGTTGACCGTGAGAAGGTCGCGCCCCAGCTGGACGAGCGCCGTGCTGTCCGAGCGCCAGAACTGGATCCGGTGGATCTGAGGATCGAGGGCGTGGGCAACCTCTCGCGCATCCCGACGAATCTCGAACGACGAAACCACCTGCTGCTCTCGCCGGGGGAACTCGGGGCTGACACGCGTGTAGAATAGCCCAGGCACCGTCCAGTCCCACGGGCGGCCCGGCAGAAACTGAAACTCGCAGAGAGCCTCGACGACCGGTGGTTTCTCGTATTCCCGCGGCATGCGGCTCTTATTCTCCTCCTCGATCAGTCTAACACTCCGAGTCTCTCACGCTCCGCTCGCGCGCGGCGAAGTTCGCCGTGACGAAGCAGACCGGCTCCTCTCCCTCCCCGGCCTTCTCTTCGTCGATCCGGACCTCCCAGACCGAGGTCCGCTTGCCCACGCGGAGCGGGCGCGCGACGGCGACGAGCGTCCCCTCCCGCACGCCGCGGAGGAAATGGACGGTCATCCCGGTCGTCACCTGGTCGAAGCCCTCGCGTCCCGCGACGTAGGCGCCGTAGGTCGCCGCGATGTCGGCGAGCGTGACGAGCGCCCCGCCGTGGACGACCCCGAGGGACTGCCGGACGCGGTCGGTCACCTCCATCGAGACCTTCACGCGGCGCGCGGTGGCCTCCAGGATCTTCGCGTCCAGGAGGGCGGAGAACCCCGTCCGGGCCCGGTCCGGAAGGGGCGCTCTCTCCTTCAAGGGGAGGGAAACAGCCCCCTCTTCCGGGCGACGGGGTTCGGGGTTCGGGGTTCGGGGGTTCCGT
>JACQVV010000182.1 GCA_016209595.1 Planctomycetota bacterium | reverse complement strand
GCCTCCTCAACAACCGACTCCGTTGGGTTGTTTCGTCGGCGCGCCTTGCCTGGCGGCGCCTCGCTCGGCCTCGGTGTTGACGCATTTATTTCCTCACAGCCCCCAAGCCTCGAGGAACCGCCGGTTTTCCCGCGAGAGCCGACGCCCGCTGCCGGCCCCCAAACGGTTACACTCCCGCTCCATGCAGATCCTCTACGGCGTCGTCGGCGAGGGGATGGGGCACGCGACGCGGAGCCGCGTGGTCCTGGAGCACCTGCTGTCGCGAGGCCACGAGGTTCGGGTCGAGGTGTCCGGGAAGGCGCTCTCGTTTCTCGTTGGCCGCTTCGCCGGGAGGCCCGGAATCGCCTTCGAGGAGATCCACGGCCTCACCCTCGACTATGAAGGGAACGCGGTCGACTTCGCCCGCTCGGTTCTCTCCAATCTGGAACGAGCGCCGGCCGGGCTCGCCCGGAACCTCGAGGTTTACCGGAAGGTCGCCGAGGAGGGCTTCGGCCCGGAGCTCGTCGTTTCCGACTTCGAGTCCTGGGCCTATCTCTATGGGAAGCGGCGGCGGATCCCGGTCGTCTCGATCGACAACATGCAGATCATCAATCGGTGCCGCCACGACCGGTCCGTGACGGGAGGAAGGAGCGCGGCCTTCCGGATCGCGAAAGCGGCGGTGAAAGCGAAGCTCCCGGGCGCCTATCACTACCTTGTGACGAGCTTCTTCTTCCCCCCCGTCCGCAAGCGCCGCACCACGCTTGTCCCGCCGATCCTCCGCCCGGAGATCCTCGCCGCCCGGCGCGAGCCCGGGGAGCACGTCGTGGTCTACCAGAGGGTCCTTCCCGCGGAGGAGCTCGTGCCGGTCCTCGAACGGCTCGGGCGACCCTTCCGAGTCTACGGCGCCGGAAAGGAGGGCTCGCGCGGAAACGTGGCGCTCCGCCCCTTCTCGGAGACGGGGTTCGTGGAGGACCTCCGGACGGCCCGAGCCGTCATCGCGGGGGGCGGGTACTCGCTCATGGGGGAGGCGGTCCACCTGGGGGTTCCCATGCTCGCCGTCCCGATCGAGGGGCAGTTCGAGCAGGAGCTCAACGCGCGCTGGCTCGCGGCGCTGGGCTACGGCCGGTGGGCGAAGACCCTCGATGCGAGGACGATGACCGACTTCCTCGACGGCGCCCCCGACCACGAGCGGGCCCTCGCCGACTACCCCCGCCGGGACGGCTCGGTGCTCGCGGCCTGCGTGGAGGAGCTCGTCCGTCTCGCGGGCGAGGGCGCGCCGCCCCCGGATCGCCTGGCGACCGCCGCGATGGGGACGTTCGAGCGCGCGGCGATCCCCGCGGAGCGCGAGGAGGAGGATGATTCCATGGATCGGAGCGACGGCGACGAGGACGCCGGCTAACCCGGGGAGCCTCGGAGCTTCAAGATGTAACATCCGGGAGCAATCGTAACGCCGGCATGCCATCTCCCAACCTCTCGGGCGGAGTGGAACATGACGTAAGACAAGGGCCAACCGGATCTTGCAAGGGAACGCCTCTTCACGCGCTCCCGGAACGGCACTTGCGGAGTTAGAGCGACCTTCCTCCAACCGGAACCCCAAAAAGGAGCATGCCGATGGCGAAAGGCGCCTGTCCCGATCCCATATCCGACCTGATCGTCCAGTCTCACGCCGAGGAACTCCGCACGAAGCTCGCGGAACTCCCTGGCTACGAGGACGAAGACGCGGCCTGGTGGGGCGATCGGCTCGACAGGTGCCTCACCATGTCGGAGCTCCACGCTCTCATCCGCGGCTGGGACGTTCCAGACCTTATCGAGGATGCGGTCGGGCACCTGCGCGCGTGCGAATCGTGCCGGAGCGAGTTCGAGGCGCAGGCGGCGCTCATGGTGTCGTTGTGTGACCGGCGCCTTCCAGCATCCGCCGGGCTCACCACCCCAGCCGCGGGGACCGACCCGACCCGCTGTCCCGGAGTGATGGACCTCCGGGCCTTCGCCCTCGGAGAGCTCTCCTCCAAGGACCGGGGGTTCGTCGGCCAGCACGTCGACGGGTGCGACTCCTGCGCGGGAAAGGTCGCCGCGCTCGCGTGACGCCTCGTGGGCACGGTGGTCGCGGCTACCACTCGCGCGTTGCCCGATTCGCGTAGGCGCGGGAGAGAGTCAGTACCACCACGCCGCCTTCACTAGCGGATCGTGGGCGAATCGCGCCTGTTCGCCGAGGAACGGTAGAAAGGCGGGATGGGTCGTGCCCCGGATCTCCTCGCGTGTTCCCCTGGCCGCGATCTGGCTGCCGCTCCAGTAGCGCCTGCCTGGGAAGGGAGGGAGGTTCTTCTCTTCGTCTCTCTCGCGTTCTCCGGGGGCGAGGAAGATCATCCTGTCCGCAATCGCGAAGGCGCTCTCCAGCTCGTGGGTCACGACCAGCGAGCCGCGCGGATGGTCAGGGTCCTTCCCCTTCTCCAGGATCAAGTCGCCCAGCTCCCGGGAGATCGGGGGATCGAGCCCTGCCGAGGGCTCGTCGTACAGGAGGACCTTCGAGCCGAGCGCGAGCGCCCGCGCGATGGCCACACGTTTCGTCTGCCCACCCGAGAGGTCTGCGGGCATCTTCGTCTCATCGAGGGCCGTGAGATGCACGCTCTTCAGGTGCTGCCCCGCGATCTGGAGGGCAGATTCCCAGGAAAGGCCACGCATCTCTACGAGCGGGTACGCGACGTTCTCGATGACGCTGAGGGACGTGAAGAGCGCTCCCTTCTGGAACACGAGGCCGATATCCTCGGCCTTCCTCGCGCCGGCTTGACGGAAGCGGGTTGGAGGCGTGCTCTTCTCCAGGCCCATGAGGAGCTTGAGCAGAGTGGACTTTCCGCCGCCGGATTCGCCCAGGACAACCAGGACGTCCCCCTCCCGGAGAGCCAGGTCGATCTTCCAGAGGTCCCAATCCCTCCTCCGATCGAGGTCGGGATATCTGTAGCTGAGGGCGGGTTCGTCGATGAGGAGCTTTCGTTCATCTCTAGCGGCGGACCGCTCGAGCCGCCCTGGCACGAGCACGGGCGTGCCTGTCCTCGCATCGAACTCGATGTGGCGAGCCGTGACGGGAGGACCGCCGATCCCGCCGCTGAAGAAAGGCGTCATGAGGACGACACCGGGACTCAGTCCGCCGATCGTTCCGACCTCCTTCCAGAGCCTCCAGATCGGCGCAAGAAGGGCGAGGAGTTGCGCCTGTCCGGCCACTCCCGGCGAATCGAGAAGGAAGATCCACGGCATCCCCGAGGCGAAGGCACGGGCGATTTCGATCCTCTTCACGGAATCGGTCCAGCGATCCTCGACGGCCTCCTGGAAATCGGGGTCGCGGAGGCGGCGTTCGGCGCTCCCTCCAAGCTCCTCCGCCCACCGCCTCCGGAGGTCGGCGACGGGCGTGGAGGCCCACCGCTCGATGTCCATTCCCCGAAGCGCGGCGTTCACCATACGCGGATCCGAGGAAACCGCTTCGATCTCCTCGCGAACGCTGCGCTCGGGATGCGGCGCGGACCGCGTATCGACCACGGCCACCCCGGGGGGGAGCCTCGGCGTCACCAGATCGGCCTTGGTCACGGGCCGACCTGCCTCCTGGATCGTTTGGCGAATCCCGAGGAGACCCAGGCAGGCGTAGTAGAGCTGATCGTTTGTCGTGTTCGATCCGGTTGCGAGAACCTCGAACGCTCCCGGTTGAAAGACGATCGTCGGCCACCCTCGCTCGAAAGGATGAACCCCGATGATCCCTGAGACGGAGTAGCTCAAGCCCAAATCCTCGACGATGGCGGCGATTCTACACGTCCCTGGATTCGGGGAAGAGGATCGGGTTCTTCGCACGGATCGCCGCGTGGCTGCTCGCCCGCCACTTTTCCGGTCAGGTGACCGAGAGCGTGCCACCTCCGCGCGGCGATCGTCCGAATCCTTCACTGCTCGGACTCGAGCGCCGGGCTTCGGATGGCCCCGCGCGCCTGACGGAACACGGCAACGGTTCAGGGCTTCCGCTCCGGGACTCGGTTCAGCCTGACAGCGGACCGGCCGCATCCCGGAAAGTGGCGCGTCCTTTGCGGATATCGGATTCCGGAGTGCCCGAGCTCCTCAGGCGCCATCAACCCGACCAGGAATCCCGTCGCCCTGTCGTCACGGACCGCCGCTCTGCGGCTAGAACCGAAGGGGCAGCCGACCCATCCCAGGGAATGCTATGATGCCCACTCATCTCCCTCGAAGACTCGACGCGATTCGACCGCATCCGCTGCGTCTTCGCGCAGGGGGAAAGTCGATGGACTGGGACGCGTTCGTCAGAATCTACCTGCCGGAGATCATCGAGGCCTTCGTGACGATGCCCGAGGACCCCGACATCCGTCCGGCGCCATCGGACTGGTTCGTCGTGGGACCCCTGTTTCTCAAATCCTGGTACGACTATGAGATGAAGACGAGCCCCGAGGCTCTCGACAGCGTCAAGGACCGGGAAGCCGCTTTCTTCTGGATCATCGGCCACCTGGACCGCTACCGGCGGCTCCAGGGCGAGGACAGGTCAGAATCGGCCTGGCCGCCGATGTAGAGCGGACGCCGAGTGCCGGGATGGCTCGGGCGCGAGTCGCTTGCTCCCGGGCTGCTAGCCCGCATTTCTCACGTCTCGTCCGATCTGCGGGGCGTTGGCGGGCGTAAACCGCTCGCTGTCGCTCGCTTCGGCTTGC
>JACQVV010000181.1 GCA_016209595.1 Planctomycetota bacterium | reverse complement strand
GCCTCGGCCTGGGTCCTCTCGGGCGCCCGCGCCCTCTCCCAGCACGCCGCGGGCGAGAAGCTCGTCCTGAAGTTCCCGCGCCGCGATCTCTCGATCGACGGGGCGGGGGACGTGACGCTTCTTCTCTCGGGACGGACGACCTCGGGCCGGGCTCTCTCGGGGAGTGACCGCGTGCGCGTGAGATAGTTACGGCTCCTCGATCCTCGCCTTGAGGATCTCGCGGAGCCGGTTCATCGCCGCGAACATCCTTGACTTCACCGTCCCCAGCGGGATGTCGAGCGCCTCGGCGATCTCCTTGTATTTCATGCCCTGGTCCTCCGAGAGCTGGAAGATGATCCGTTGCTCGGGTGGCAGCTCGTCCAGGGCGGCCCGCACCTGCGCGAGGACCTCGATTCTCTTGAGAGAATCCGAGGGGCTCGGGAGGTCGCCGGCGAGCCGGTCGCGCATGCCGCCTCCCCTGCGGTCGCCTTCCGACCGGCCGGGGCTCTCGAGCGATTGCTCCTTCGGCCGGCGCCCTTTCTTGCGGTAGCAGTCGATCCAGTAGTTCCTCGCCACGCGGAAGAGATACGTCGTGAACTGTGCTGAAGGGCGGTACTCGCGCCGCGCCTCGTAGATCCTGCAAAATACCTCCTGGGCCCAGTCCTCCGCCGCGTCGCGGTCCCAGGTGAGGCGGTGGAAGAAGACGAGGAGCGTGTTCCAGTGGCGCTCCACGAGGACGGAGAAGGCCCCATCGTCGCCGTCCCGGACGGCTTCCATGAGCTCGATGTCGGAACGTTCGTCCATCCAGTGTCCGTCACGCCCTCCGGGGAGAGCCCGGGGAGAGAAAGCGGCCTATCCGCCCTCCTCCGGTGCTCTCGCCTTCCACCACTCTCGCCAACGCAAGACGGCGGCCGCGCGTTCATTCTCGGGCGCCGCCGGGTCGTAGCCGTTCGTCTCGCCCGTCTCCTGCTGGATCGCGCGGAAGGCATCCTTGCGGACCCCTTCGTCCGGGTCCTCGAGCCCGCCGAGGTAGGCCTGGATCGCCACATCCGGCGGCGTCCCCTTCCCGTGGGCGAGGAGCGCGATCGCCATGCGGCGGACCGAGGGAGCCGGATCGGATCCGGCGAGCCCCGCGATGAACGCCGCTTCGTCCGCGCCTCCCACAGTCGCCACGAGGTAGGCCGCGCGCCCCCGCGCCTCGGGCGACGAGGCGAGGTCCGCCAGAAGGCGCCGGGCATGGGGGACCGCGACCTCCCGGAGGCCCTCGTCGAGGAGAGTCTGGAGACAGCGGTTCTGGACCCTCTCGTCCGGGTCGTCGAGGTGGGCGAGGAGAGCGGGGACGGCCGCCTCTCCTCGGGCGAGGATCGACTCCCGGGCGACCTCCGCGACGGCAGAGTCTGGAGAGCCCATGCGGCCGATCTCGGCCTCCATCTCGGGGTCGATTCCGGATCTCGTGCCCGCCCCTCGCGAGTCGGCGCCCACGACGAGCACCGTGACAGGCTCGAACTCGACCACGTCCGGCTTCACCCAGTCGAGGAGACCCGTGATCTCGTACCGGCCGGGCTCCTGGGCGAGAAGCGTCGCGCGCGCGAACTCGACGCGCCCGCCGGCGGGAATCTCGAGGGGCCCGGCGAGAGGGGTCGGGCCCGGGGGCACGAGGTCGAGCTTCCTCGTCGGGGCCTCGATGTCCGCGGTGTTGAAGCGGAAGTCCTGCCACGGCCTTCCGGGCTCCCGGCTTCCCTCCAGGAGGTCGGTCGAGAGCGCCGTCTCGCCGCGGTTCCTCAGATACCAGACGACTTCGATCGTCTCGCCGGGGCCGGCCTCCGGCGCGGACGTTTCGATCTCGCCCGAGAGCCCCGGGATGGGGTTTCTGTCCACCGGAATGGGGCGCTCGGGCTCCGGCGCCTTGCTGCACGCCGCGGCAGCGAGCGCGAGAACGATCGCGGGACAGCGAACGAACGTCGTCATGCGCGCAACTCCTCCTCCCGGTCGATCCGGGATCTCCAGTCCGCCAGACAGTCGTCGAGGCTCTGCTCGACAGGGGTCTCCGGGCGCCATCCCAGCTCGCGGGCCGCCTTGCTCGCGTCTCCCGCCATGATCGGGACGTCCTGCGGGCGGAGCCGCGACGACCGGGGGACGATTCTCGCGCGGACCCCCGAGCGGGCGAGCATCCTCTCCAAGAGGTCGCCGACCCGGACCGGCCGCCCGCTCGCCACGTTGTAGATCTCGCCCGGACGGCCGCGCTCCATGGCCAGGATGAGTGCGCGGGCCATGTCGCGAACGTCGCAGAAGTCGCGGCGGTTCTCGATCGCCCCCACCTCGATCGTCCCCTCGGCATCGCCAAGCCCGCGCTCGATCCGGGCGACCTGGCGCGCGAAGCTCGGCAAAGCGAAGCGCGGGCTCTGGCCCGGTCCGATCTGGTTGAAGGGTCGCACGACGACGACCTGGACCTTCCGCTCCATGGCGAACCCCTGGGCGATCGCCTCGGCAGCGACCTTCGTGGCGGCATAGAGCGTGAGGGGGGCGGCGGGCACGGTCTCGTCCCACGGGACGAGCGACGGGTCCGCCCCCTCGTAGACCGTTCCGGAGCTCGCGACGACCGCGCGCGCCCGCGGGCATTCGAGCGCGATCGCCTCCAGGACCCGGGCGGCGCCGGCGACGTTCACGGCCGCCCCGCGCGCCGGGAACTCGAAGACCGCTGGCACGTCCGAGACGGCCGCCAGGTGATAGACCTCGTCCGGCTGGAAGCTCCCGACGAGCGCGAGGACCGCCTCGCGGTCCTCGATGTCGAGCGCGCGGACCTCGCCCGGGAGGGCGGTTCCATCCGGGAGCGGGGGCCGTCGCCCGGTCGCGAGGACCTCCCGGTCCGAAGCAGCGAGGACGCGGGCGAGATGCCTCCCCACGAACCCGGTCCCGCCCACCACGAGCGCTCGCTTCACGCGCGGGACGTCCTCGTGAGCCTCTCGACGTCGGCGTCCACCATCTGCCGGACGAGCGTCGCGAAGTCCACTTCCGGGCGCCAACCGAGATCCTCCCGCGCGCGCCGGGCGTCGGCGCAAAGGTGTTCGACCTCGGCAGGCCGCCGAAACGCGGGATCGACCACGACGTGGCGCTTCCAGTCGAGCCCCAGGTGGCCGAAGGCGACCTCGACCATCTCCCGGACGCTGTGCATGACGCCGGTCCCGATGACGTAGTCCCTGGGCGTCTCTTGCTGGAGCATCCGCCTCATCGCCTCGACGTAGTCGCCGGCGTAGCCCCAGTCGCGCCGCGCTTCCAGGTTCCCGAGCCGGACTTCCTTCGCCCGCCCCTGGTGGATCGCCGCGGCGGCGTGCGTGATCTTCCGCGACACGAACTCGAGGCCGCGTCTTTGACTTTCGTGGTTGAACAGGATCCCGCTCGCCGCGAAGAGTCCGTAGCTCTCCCGGTAGTTCACCGTGATCCAGTGCCCGTAGACCTTGGCCACGCCGTAGGGGCTCCGCGGATGGAAGGGCGTCGACTCGTTCTGCGGGCTCTCGCGGCACTGGCCGAACATCTCGGAGGACGACGCCTGGTAGAAGCGGATCGAGGGGTCGACCTGGCGGATCGCCTCGAGAAGCCTCGTCACGCCCAGGCCCGTGAACTCCCCCGTGAGGAGCGGCTGCGACCACGACGTCGGGACGAACGACTGCGCGGCCAGGTTGTAGACCTCGTGGGGCCGGTGCTCTTCCAGCGCCCGGATGAGCGAGACGGAATCGAGGAGGTCGCCCTGGCAGATCCGGATGCGGTCCCGGATCTGCTCGATCCGCTCGTACGGCTCCGAGCTCGACCGCCGGACCATGCCGACGACCTCGTAGCCTTTCTGGAGCAGGAGCTCGGCGAGATAGGAGCCGTCCTGTCCGGTGATCCCGGTGATGAAGGCGCGGCGAGCGGTCATGAAGCGATGCTCGCGAGGGCCGCCGCCCGAGCTCCCTGGCGTGTCCCGCGCCGGGCGAGCTCCCTCTCGACTCGGGCGAGAAAGGCTCCCTTGCCGATCCCCCAATCCGGCGCGAGTACCTCCGCGCCTGGGAACTCTCCGACGAGCCTGTGAATCACCACGTCCTCGGGCAGGACTTCGAGCGTGGCGACCAGGACCTCCAGGTACTCGCTCATCTCGATCGGCCGGTAGCGGCCGGCGCGCCAGTCGGCGGCGAGCGCCGTACCCCTCGCGACGTAGGCGTGGTGGATCTTGATCCCGTCGAGACCCATCCCCGCCACGGCGCGGGCCGACTCCAGCATCATCCCCTGAGTCTCCCCCGGCAGGCCGTGGATGAGATGCGCGCAGATCCGAAATCCGCGGTTCCGGCTCCGGCGGACCGCGTCCTCGAACTCGGCGAACCCGTGCCCGCGGTTCGTGGCCGCGAGCGTCCGGTCGTGCGCCGACTGGAGCCCGTATTCGACCCACACCTCGTAGCGCCGCGCGTACTCCTCGATGAGGTCGAGGACGTCATCCGGAACAGAGTCGGGCCTCGTCCCGATGTCGAGCCCGAGAAAATCGCCCGCGGAGAGCGCCTCGTCGTAGACCCCGCGAAGCCTCGCCGCCGGCGCGTGGGTGTTCGTGTGGGCCTGGAAGTAGGCGATGAACTTCTCGGCCCCGTACCGCTCCCGGTAGAACCGGATGCCGTCCCGGACCTGCTCCGCGAGCGAGCGCCCCGGCTCGCGGACGGGCGGGCTGAACGAACGGTTGCTGCAATAGGTGCAGCCGCCCCGCCCGACCGTCCCGTCGATGTTGGGACAGGTCAGCCCGGCGTCGAGGGTCACCTTGTAGACCTTCGTCCCCGGCCCGAACCGCTCCGACACATACTCGGAGAAGGAATACCACCCTCGGGCGAGCCGCGCCGGCGCGGTTGCCACGGGCAACGGACCCACTCCACCCTGCATGCGCGGTTCTCCGTTCGATGACGCCGTACAGGATACACCAGCCGGCCGGTCGCGCCCGCTCCCCGTCGCAGTGAACCCGGACCGCCGACCGTGACCGTGACTGTGCGGCGAGGAGGCCGCGGTTCGGGCGCAAGAACCGCAAAACCCCAGTCTACGGAAGCGCCTCGACGAGCCTCACCAGGGCGCCGAAGACCGCGTGAGCGACCGAGGCGACCAGGACGGCCGCGCCGAGCACGCCGGCAGGGAGGACGAGCCGCCCCACACCCTCGCGGAGGATGCGGCTCCGCTCGGCGCAGTGCTCGGCGGCTCGCGCCAGAGCGGCCGGCAGGTCCTGGGACGACTCGCCGGTCGAGACGAACCATCCAAGCGCCGCCGGGATCTCGCGGCGCCGATCGACCTCGCCCAGAGCGCGCGACAGAGGCGCGCCCTCCGCGACGGCGGCGGCGGCTCGTAGGCCGATCCTCGCCATCGGCCCGCTCGCGCTCGCGGCGACCGCGAGCCGGAGCGCTTCGACCTCCGGCACGCCCGCTTCGAGGAGCTCGCCGGCGGCGAGCGCGAACTGTCCGCACGCCCGGTACCGCTCCACCCGACCCAGGATCGGGAGATACCATCGGAGCCACCCTCCCACGGGCAGCGCGGGGAGGCGCACTTCGAGGCAGCAGAGAAACCCCCGGAGCAAGAGGTAGATCGCGCCCAGCCAGGTTGAAAGGACGATCCAGGGAAGCCATCCCTGAGCGAAGTCGGGCGCGAGCCTCGCGGGTTGTACCACGCCAGGCAGGGGCTGGAGGAGCACCGGCGCCATGAGCCGTTCCAGGACCCCCAGGACGGACACGGCGGCGAAGCAGACGAAGAGCGGATACAAGGCGTATCCGAAGGCTCGCCGCGCCTCGTGCCTGTCGAGATCGACGATCCTCGTCAAGCGGTCGAGGATCGGACCGAGGTTCCCCGAGCGCTCGCCCGTCCGTACGAGGGCGCGATAGGCTGCCGGGAAGCGGAGAGGGAAGCGGTCGAGCGCCGCCGAGAGCGCATGGCCCTCCGAGAGGAGGCGGGCGATCCTCCGGAGCATCCCCCTCGTCACGGCGCGGATCGCGGACGTCTCGTCCGCGAACGCTCGGATCGCGCCGTCGAGGGGCAGGTTCCGGCGGACCGCGAGGGCGACGTATCTCGTGAAATCCCGGAGCGTCCAGCCGCGGATCGGCGGGCTTTCCGCCCAGAGGACCCCGCCGAAGAAGAGGAGGATCCCGATGGCGAGGAAGTGGATCATGCTCCTAGCCCAGCTGGTCGATGAGGCTCATGAGGGGCAGGAAGAGGAGAACCGCCGCGGTCGCGGCGAGCGCGCCCCCCACGGCCGTACCGGCGAGCGAGAGGGCGAAGGGGAGTGACGCGCCCAGTCGATCCATCCTCTCCTCCTGGATCGAAGCGAGGTCCCGCAAGAGAGGCGCGAGCTCTCCTCGCTCCTCCGCCATGGAGACCATCCAGGCGAAGGTCTCCGGGAACAGCCGCTCCCCGCGGATCGCCTCGGAGATCTTCCTTCCCTCGCACACCTGGTCGTGGATCCGGCCGGTCGCGACGAGGATCGCGGCGTTCCCCGAGGCCATCCCGGCGAGCAGGATCGCTCGCGGGACCGGGACGCTCCGCGCGAGCGCTCCGGCGAGCATGCGGGAGAAGCGCGCCAGCGCGGCCGCGCGGCAGAACGGCCCGACGAGCGGCACGCGAAGAAGAAGACGGGCCGTCGCGGGGCCGGTCGTCGCGCGGGGGGAAAGGAGCGCCCAGCCGAACGCGACGGCCGCGATCGTCGCGAGGAGCGCGATCGGGGCCCACTCCATCGCGGGCAGGAGATCGAAAAGGATCTTCGTCGCCTCCGGAACCTCCGCTCCGAGATCATGGAAGACGTGCTCGAACTTCCCGCCGACCTCGGTTGCCAGGAAGGAGAGGACGCACGTGCCCACGAGCGCCAGGAGAAGCGGATAGACCAGTGCCGCCCGGGCCAGCCGGCTCGCCCGGGCGAGGATTCGCGACTCGCCGGCGTAGTCCAGGAGGATTCCGGACAGATCTCCCGATTCCAGCCCCGCCCGGACGAGGGGAACGTACGTGGGCGGGAAGTCGCTCCCCCTCGCCTCGAGGGCGGCGGCGAGATCCATCCCGCCCTCGACGTCCCGGGCGACCGCGCCCAGAGCGTCGCGGAGCCGGCGGCCGGCGAGTTCCTTCGACAGGGCTCGGATGGCTCCGGGAAGGGGGATTCCGGCCCTGCAGGCCGCCGCGAGCTCGCGGTTGAAGGCGGCGAACGACTCGGGGTCGCATCTCCCCGGTTCGAGGAAGCGCGGGCCGCGCGCTCCTTTGACCGACGTCACGCGCACGCCAGCCTGCCGGTATCTCTCCACCAGCGCTTCGACCGAGCTCGTCTGGGCGCGCTCGCGAAGCTCCCGCCCGGACGAATGGATGCCGCGGATCTCCCAGTCGTCCTCCGGCACTAGAACCCATCCCCCGCGCGTCCGAGGACGCGCGCGAGCTCCTCCGGGCTCGTCTCTCCGGCGGCCACGAGCTCCTCTCCTCGGGCGGAGAGATCGGCGAACCCATCCTCCCTCGCACGCTCCCGGAGCTCGGTCGTATCCGCGGAGGCGAGCACCGCCTCGCGCATCCGCCGCGTCAACGTGAGGACCTCATCCACGGGAATCCGGCCGCGGAATCCTGTCTGCCAGCAAGCGGGACAGCCGGGCGCGGTCCAGGGCCCGGGAGCTCCGTCCGGTCCAGCGGTCGCCCGGCGGCATTCCCGGCAGAGCCGGCGCGCGAGTCGCTGCGCGAGGGCGACGCGCACGGTCGAGGTCACGACGTGGGGTTCGACTCCCATCTCGACGAGGCGGGCGAAGATTCCCGCCGCGCTTCCGGCGTGGAGCGTCGTCAGAACGAGGTGCCCCGAGAGCGCCGCCTGCCCCGCCAGGGCGGCGGTCTCGCGATCCCGGACCTCTCCCACGACCACGACCTCGGGATCCTGCCGGAGGATCGACCGCAGGCAGCGCTCCCAGGTGAGCCCCAGCGCGGGCTGGACCTCGGTCTGCGTGATCCCCGGGAGCAGCCGCTCGACCGGGTCCTCGATGGTCACGATCTGGCGCCCGACCGGATCTCGGGCGAGCATGTGTCGGATCGCCGCGTAGATCGTGGTCGTCTTGCCGCTTCCCGCGGGACCCGTGAGAACGATCAGCCCGTCCCGGCGGCTCAGGGCGGCTTCGAGCGCTTCCCGCGCGACCCGCGAAAGTCCCAGGCCGGCCAGATCCGGATCGGACGCGTCCGCGCCGTGGATCCGCACGACCGCCTTCTCGCCCCGAACCGTGGGATAGGTCGAGAGTCGAAGGTCCGCCCCGGAGGCGAAACCGTCCCCATGGACCCTGCCGTCCTGAGGAACGTCGGTCCGGTAGGTCGCCAGGCCGGAGAGCACCTTGAGGCGCGCCACGACCGGGGCGGCGAGACCGGGCGGGAGTTTCGCGACGCCGTGCAGAACCCCATCGAGACGGAACCGCACGTAGATTCCGCCTTCGACCGGCTCGAAGTGGACGTCGCTTGCCCCGGCCGTGATAGCGCCCGCGAGACAAATCGAGACCAGAACGCTCGGCGGCTCCTCCGTCCGGATGAGCTCCTCGAGGCGGCGGGCGAGGATTCCCAGCACCGGCTGTTCTCCGATCGTTCGGTCCAAGAGAAGTGTGAGCGTAGAGGAACAAGTAGGTACCGTCAACGGCGGGGCGGGGTGCATGACCGTTCCTGCGTGACCCTCAAGAGCCGACATACCGCTCGGCGTTTGGCATTTCCGGTTGCTGTTGCTGTTTCCCGTTCTTCCGTCGCGCCAAAACGCGAAATGGAAAACAGGAAACAGGAAGTATCAATGCTGAACAGGAAATGGCGGGCACCTGCGCCGGGCTCGGCGTGTCCGGGCTCGGGGATCGGGATAGGCCGGGGCGGTTGCCCGCCCCGACCCCCCCACGGATCCGGACATGCAGATTTCCCGCATCCGGCTCTTCAGGTCACGGATTCGCTGCGCTCACTCCGAGGGCGCGGT
>JACQVV010000180.1 GCA_016209595.1 Planctomycetota bacterium | reverse complement strand
GGCGCTCGAGGAGTCCGTGGAAGTCCTCGAAGCGTGCGGCTGGACGGTCGAGGCGAAGAAGAGCCGCGCCTACCTCGACAAGATCCAGGGCGCCAGGAAGAAGACTTGAAAACCAGTGCCCGGGGGGCGGATTCTTGCTTCTGGAGACCGCTCGATGAGCTCCGATCTAGGCCCTTCCGAACTGCCCGAAGAGGTCCGCCTCCGCCAGGTGGAGCCGGTGGACGCTGCCCGGCGGCAGCGCAAGGTCGCGTCCACGAGGCGGAGGAAGAAGGACCAGGAAGGGTCCGCGCGGTGGGAGGGGGCGCCTTTCGAGGTCCACCTGGAAAGGGTCAAGGAGCGCGGCTCCGGCGACGGCGAGACCGCGGCGAAGAAGGCGACCCGAAAGGCGGCGAAGAAGCCGACCCGGAAGGACGAGGAAAAAGACGGCGCCGGTCACGGCAAGGGCGAGGACGACGACGGGATCCGCGGGCGGGTGATCGACACGCGGGCGTGAGGCGCGCGCCCTTTTATCTGTACACATCCCTACCTTTACATGCCATCATCCGTTGCTTACACTGATGTCGATGATTCGTACCCAGATCCAGCTGACACCTGAGCAATCGAACAAGCTGCGGAGGTACGCACGAGCGAGGGGCATTTCGCTCGCGGAAGCGATCCGCAGGTGCGTGGATGCCGCGCTGGAGGCAGGCGTTTCCGACCGGAAGGTTCTCTACGTTCGCGCGGCCGAGTTGATCGGGAAGTACGCCGACCGCGTGGGTTCGCGCGATCTATCGAGGCGCCACGACCTCTATCTGGCGGACGCATACCGTCCCTGAGAGTTTTCGCGGACACATCCGCGTTTCTTGCTCTCCTCGTGCCTTCCGATGTCTCGCACCGCAGGGCGTGCCGGACGTTCGCGCGGTTGCGGTCGGCGGAAGCGGCGCTCTTTTCGACGTCCTACGTGCTCGTCGAAACCTACTCGCTCATCGACAGGCGTCTGGGGAGGCGCGCGCTGGTTGACTTCCGCTCCAGCTTTGCTCCCCTCGTGGATGTCATCTGGGTGGACGAGCGTCTCCACGAGAGAGGACTCGATCTGCTCCAGGAGAAGGCGAGCTCCGGCTGGAGCCTCGTGGACGCCGTTTCCTATGCCGCGCTCCCGGCGCTCGAGATCGACGAGGTGTTCGCCTAGGACCGCCACTTCCGGCAAGCCGGCTTTCGAACGAGCCCGTAGGACTTCCACCCGGCTCTCGGGTGTCACGCCCTCTGGTCTCTGATATGTCGGCCGCGGCCAGGCTGGAGAGGCCGGGTCGTTACGACCTCGTCCTCCGTTCGATCACGTGTCCGATCACCTCCATGAGCGTCCGGGCTGCGGCAAGAGTCGTGATCCCCGCCCGGTCCCAGCGGGGGTTCATCTCGCAGAGGTCGAAGGCGACGATGTCCGCGTCGAAGGACTGGATCCAGTCGAAGAGCTCCCGCGTCGAGATCCCTCCGGGGACGGGGTTCCCCACCCCGGGCGCGTAGGCGGGGTCGAGGACCCCGAGGTCGATCGAGAGATACGTCGGACCCTGGATAGCGAGCCCCATGGCGTCCCGGAATCGGCGAGCTTCGATCATCTTCACCCCATGCTCGGCCGCCCGCAGCCTCTGGTCGGCGGTGATCGATCGAACACCCGCCAGGACGACCTCGCCGGCCTGGCCCAGTTCGAGGATCCGCGCCACGGCGCACGCGTGGGAGAACCGGTCCCCCTGATACTCCCCGTGAAGGTCGGGATGGCTCGAGAGGCAGACGAGGTTGAGGTGCGAGTGGATCTTTCTCACCCCCTTGAAGAGGGGGTAGGTGATCGAGTGGTCGCCGCCGAGCGACACGAGGATCTGCTCCTTCCGGACGCGGGCGACCTCCTTCAGGATCACATCCTCGACCACGAGGAAGCTGTCCGAGATCGGCACCGGCCCGCGCTCGATCAGGATCGTCTCCTCCCGAATGTCGATCCCGGTCTCCGTGAAGGCGCTGAAGACGTCCTCCGAGAAGGCCGCCTTGATGGCGTGCGGCCCTTCCTGCGCCCCCTTGCGGAGCGAGGACTTGTGGTCGTAGGGGACCGAGAGGAGGACGAACTCGATGGGCATCGCTAGAGGATTCTATCCGTCGTGACGACCTCGTGACACGTCTGGACGTTCCTTATATAAGGTAGGGCCTTCGAGAGAGAACCCGCACTGTAAGGGAAAAGGAGAGAGCGCCATGTTCGTCCGCCTCGCATCCGCCACCGGTTTCGTCGCATCGACCCTGGTTCTCGCCGCGCTCCTCGCCGTCCCTCTCGCGGCCCAGGAGGGGGAGAACGGCGCCCAGGCCCCCGATGTCCTCCTCGCGCGGGCCAAGACGTCGATGGCCGAGGGCGATGCCGAGTCGGCAGCCGGCGCGCTGACGCTGTTCCTGGAAAACCACGCCGCGTCCGAGCTCGCCCCCGAGGCCCTCTACCTCCGCGCGGCGGCCAGGCTCCAGGCAAAGGATCCGGCAGGCGCGTTTCCCGACCTCGACCGTCTCGCAAAGGACCACGCGGCGTCGCCCTGGGCCGCCAGGGGAGAGTTCCTCGCCGCGCGGGCGTACATCGAGACCGAACGTTCCGATCGCGCCGCCGAGATCCTCCTCGGAAGGGCCCAGGCGAAGAGCTCCGAGGGCACCCTTCGCGAGCTCGCCGGCCGGTTCGTGGCGCTCGCCGAGGAGGCTCTCGCCGTCGATCCCGAGAGCGGCAAGACCGCGGATTTCGAGCGGGCGCTCGCCTGGTTCCAGGCGGCGGACAAGGTCCTCGCGCCGCTCGGCCCCGACGCGCGGATCCGCGACGGAATCGCGTCGGCCCTCGAGTCCCTCGGTCGCTGGGAGGAGGCCCGCGCCGCGTGGGAGCGGATCGAGGACGACCTCCCGGAGCCCGGGCTGCTGCCGCGCGCTCTCCACCACCGTGCCAAGGCCCTCCTCGCGCTAGGGAACGCGGGCGCGGCGCGCGAGCTCCTGCGCAGGGTCGCCGAGGGGCATGCCGCGAGCGACGAGGCCCCGCTCGCGCTGTACGAGCTCGGCCTTTCGTACAAGCCGCTCGAGACGGGCGACGCAAAGGACGTCCACCGCGCCGCCCTCGCCTGGGACCGGCTGGCAGAGCGATTCCCGACCCACGAGAAGGCGCCGCCAGCGCTCCTCGCGGCCGGCCAGGCCCTCGCCCGCCTGGGCGAGCAAGAGGAGGCGATACGCCGCTTCTCGCGCCTGGTGGAGTCCTACCCCGATCACGAGCTCGCCCCCGAGGCGCTCTTCCTCTCGGGCGAATCGAAGCTCGCCCTCGCCCGCTTCGACGAGGCCCGGGAGACCTGGGAAGCGTTCCTCTCCCGTTATCCGACGCACGGCCGCTGGCCCGAGGCGCAGGCGAGGCTCCGCGAGGCGCTCTTCGCGAAGGGAGGCCACGCCTACGAGAAGAAAGAGTACGACCGGGCCGAAGAAGCCTGGAGCGCGTTCCTCGCCGAGTACCCGGAAGACGCGCGGAACCCTGGCGTGCTCTTCGCGCTGGCCGAGGCGCGCGAGAGGACCGAGGACTGGCAAGGGGCGATGGAGCGCCACCAGGCCCTCTCGGGGCGCTACCCCGCGCACGAGCTTGGCCGCCGGGCCAGGCTCTCGGTCGCACGGATCCTCGCCGAGAAGAGGAACGACCTCTCCGGCGCCATCGAGATCTACCGGAGTCTCGTCGCGGCCCAGCCGGGCACGGCCGAGGCGAACGAAGCCGCCGCGGCCCTCGCCGCCTTCGAGAAGCATGAGCTCGCGGTGCGCACCCCGCGGACGTTCACCGCGGCCGAGGGGGCTCGCGTCGAGATCTCGACGCGAAACGTCGAGAAGCTCTCCTTCAAGGCCTACCGGGTGGACCTCGCGGAGCTCTTCGCGCGCTACCACTCGCTCGCGGGGGCCGATGGGGTCGTGACCGAGATCGTCGAGCCCGACTGGACGTGGGAGGCCGCGGTCGAGGGATTCGAGAAGTACCGTCTCGTCACGCGGGAGCTCGTCCTGGAAAAACTCGCCGGCCCTGGCGGCTATCTCGTCGAGGTGGCAAGCGAGGAGGGGCGGGCGAAGGCGTTCGTCGTCGTCTCGGATCTCGTCCTCGTGACGAAGCACTCGCCCCGGCAGCTCCTCGCCTGGGTCTGGGACCGGGCCGTGGACCGGCCCGCGGAAGGGGTCGAGGTCCGGCTCTCGGATGGGGAGAAGATCGTCGCCACCGGCAGGACCGATGCCGATGGGATCTGGACCGCCGAACTCGAAAAGCCGATCGCCTCCCCTCGCGTCCTCGCCGTCCGCGGCTCTCACGTCGCGGCGACCGAGGCCCGGATCGATACCGCCGACGCCCCGGGTTACGAGCCACAGGGAATCTTCTACACCGACCGGCCCCTCTACCGGCCGGGCGCCGAGGTTCTCTACAGAGGGATCTTCAGGAAGGTCGTCTCCGGAGCCCACGCGCCGGCCGCCGGCGCTGCGATCGAGGTCCGGGCGATCGACCCGAACGGGATCGCCCTCTACCGGAAGCGCCTCGAGACGAGCGCCGCGGGGACTCTCGCGGGGTCCTTCGTCCTGGACGACGAGACGCCGATCGGTGACTACCGGATCGAGACCGAGTTCGAGGGAAAGACGATCTCCGGCTCGTTCCGGGTCGAGGCCTACGTCCGGCCCGAGTTCACGGTCTCGCTCATGCCGTCCGCGACGACGTTTTTCACGGGAGACGGCGTGAAGGTCGACGTCTCGGCGAGCTACCTCTTCGGCGGGCCGGTCGCCCATGCGCGGATCGAGGTCCAGGTCTTCAAGACGCTGTATGAATTCGACGCCTCCCGCTACGACGACCTCGCCTGGTTCTTCGAGGCAACCGACGAGGCGGCCCGCGCCCGGCGCGAGATCCTGGAATCTTATGCGCGCGACGGAACCCAGCGCGTCCACTACGACTCGCTCGTCCTCGACGCCGCGGGAAAGGGGTCGTTCGAGTTCAGCACGGCCGACGACGGCGCCGACTCCCGCTACCTTGTCTACTGCGAGGCCCGCGACCTCACGACCCGGAGCGTGGCGCAGGCAATCTCTGCGCTCTCGTCCACGCAGGGGTTCCACGCGATCGTGAAACCCGACCGCAAGGCCTGCCAGGCAGGCGAGACCCTGCGCGTGGAGGTCCTCACCGTCTCGGCCGATCACAAGCCGCTCGCGCGGGAGGGGAAGCTCCTCGTGCGCCTGGTGACACGGACCGACAAGGGGCCCCGGTACGACACCGTCCGCGAGGAAGCCGCATCGACGGACGAAACGGGACGCGCGAAGATCGCTTTCTCGATCGAGAAGGGCGGCTCGTACGAGCTCCTCTACGCCGGTTCCGACGAGCGGGGAAACCCGATCCGCGCCTCGGCGGTGGTCGAGGTCGCGGGGGACCGCGAGAGCCCCGCGGCCCGGATCGTTGCCGAGAAGCGTGCCTATCATCCGGGCGAGGACGCCCGGTTCCTCGTGACCTCCCCCGTCGCGGGAGTGCCCGCGCTCGTCACGGTCGAGGCTCAGGGAGTCCTCGAGCACCGGATCCTTCGCCTGGAATCGGGCTCGATCTACGTCACCGACTGGACGATTTCGCAAAAACACGGGCCCAACGCCTTCCTCGCCGTCACGATCCTCGGATCCGACCGCATCTACGAGGACGCCGACGAGATCCTGGTCCTCCCGGATCTTTCGATCTCCGTCACACCCGACAAGGAGGCGTACGCGCCAGGCGAGAAGGCGACGCTCGCCGTCGAGACGCGCGATTCGTCGGGGAATGCCGTCCCGGCCGAGGTCTCGATCGCGGTGGTGGACGGCGCGATCTTCCAGCTCGCCCCCGACGCGACGCCGAGTCTTCGCGCCCACTTCTACAATAAGCGCCGGGCGAAACAGGTCTCGGCGGTGACCTCGCTTGCGTTCTCGCACGAGGCGAGGACGACGGGGGTGATCGAGGAGCTCGCGGGGGAGCTCGAGAGAAGGAAGCGGGAGGTAGAGCTCGCGCGCGCGCGATGGATGCGGATCGATTCTCGAGAGCCAGGGGACGAGCAGCCGAGAATGCGCGGCCTGGGTCTCGCGGACGAGCCCTTCCCGGACGCGCCGGCCCTGGAGGCCGACTCGAACGAGGAGGAGTTCCGCGTGACCGGCGCGGGGGGCGGGCGGTTCGGCGGCAAGGCCATGCTGCGCCAGCAGGGCGCGCTGTTCCTCGACGGCGCAGTCGATGACCTGAAGAACCAGGGAATCGATGTGGAGAGGCTCGCCGAAGTACGCCTGTCCCACAGGTTCACCCCAGACATCGATGACTTCCCGGGGAGCGACATCCGGCTCGCCCTGGACCTCCCGCCCAATCTACCTATCCGCCGCCTCTTCCTCGACACGGCCTACTGGAGCCCGGCCGTCGCGACGGGCGACTCGGGTCGCACGGAGATCTCCTTCGAGCTCCCCGACAACCTCACGACCTGGCGGATCACGGCCCGCGGCGTCTCGGGGGCCAACCTCGCCGGCGAGTCGAGGACCGACCTCACCGTCACGAAAAACGTCGTTCTCCGGCTGGAGACGCCGCGAGTCCTCACCGAAGGGGACTCCGTCAAGGCTCGGGCGGTCGCCCACGACAGGACCGGCAAGGGCGGCGGCTGCTCGATCGGCTTCTCGGCCAACGCGAAAAACGCCGAACTCCAGACCGCCGAAGCGCGGATGGTCGAGTTCGGCGCCGACGGGATCGCCTCGGTCGAGTTCCCGATCGGGAAGACCGCGCCGGGGACGATCCTCGTCACGGCGAACGCCGCCGCCGAGGGCGGCCAGGACTCGCTCGAGCGCGAGATCCCGGTCCTCCCTTACGGCCGGCGAGTGGTCGCGGGCGGCACCGGGACGATCGCGAGCCCTGCCACGTTCGAAGCGAGGCTCCCCGAGACGACCGTCAAGGCCTCGGCGCGCCTCTTGATCGCGATCCAGCCTTCCCGCGACGAGGAGCTCCTGGACGGCCTGGCCTATCTCCGCGAGTTCCCCTATGGCTGCATCGAGCAGACGGTTTCCCGCTTCGTCCCCGCGGTCGCCGCGGCGGCGGCGCTCGAAGCACAGGGGCTCTCGGGGACGCGGCTCCGCGAGGAGTTCACGCCGATCGCCGAGGTCGGCATCCGGCGGCTCTACCACCTCCAGAACGCCGACGGCGGGTGGGGCTGGTGGGGTGGGAAACCGAGCGACCCGCTCATGACGGGTTACGCGCTCTCCGGCCTCGAGCGGTGCCGGCGGATCGGCCTCGTCGTGGAGGACGTGCCCCTCGCGCGCGGGCGGGCCGCGGCGGCGGGACTCCTCAAGGACGCGGGCCCCACGGCGAAGGCGCTGCTCCTGGCTGCCCTCTCGATGGGCGCCGGCGCCGAACCCATCCACTACGACGCCCTCTTCCGGGTCCGCGAGGACCTTCCCACCTCGGCCGTGGCGCTGCTTTCGCTCGCCTATCACGCGCGCGGGGAGGCGCACCAGGCTGGAGTCCTCGCGTCGATCCTTCAGTCCCGGGCCGGTCACACGGGCGGGATGGTCTACTGGGAAAGGACTCCGGAAGGGGGCTGGATGGACGGCGAGATCGAGTCGACCGCCCTCGCGACGCTCGCGCTTGCGACCGTGGCCCGGGATGGCGGCACGGTCGCGTCCGCCGCGGAATGGCTGAAGTCGAAGCGCTCGGGCTTCCACTGGCAGAGCACCAAGACGACCGCGCTCGTCGTGGACGCGCTCGCCGCGAGCGCTCTCGCCGGTGAGCCGAGCGCCGGCGACTTCACGCTCCGCGTCAAGGTGAACGGGAAGGAAGTCGGCGCGCTCGTCTTCAAGGACGGCCGCCCTGCGGAGGGCGAGAGGTGGCTCTCGATCGACCCCGCGATCCTTGCTCCCGGCGCGAACCGGGTCGAGATGGAGAAGAACGGCCCCGGCGTCGTCCGGTACGTCTGGCGGCTCGTCTACTTCGCCGCGGGGGCGGACCTGGAGCCGCAGGGAAACCTCCTTCGCGTCGAGCGTTCGTACCGGAAGGTCCCGCGACCGGTCTTCGCCTCCGAGGAGGCGGACCAGACGAAGCAGGGGGAGGCATGGGGGAAGATCCAGCGCCGCGCGAACCAGCCGGCCGCCCCCTACCAGGTCGGCGCCGAGCACGCCCTCGGGCTCCCGCCGGCAGGACCGGGCTACCGGGTGCTCCGTGAGAGCGCCCGCCCCAAGGAGGACGAGACCGCCCTCGCCGAATCGGCGGAGGTCGGCGAGCGGATCCGGGTGCGCCTCGCGATCGCCGCACGCGAGCGCGCCGACTATGTCCAGATCGAGGACCCCCTCCCGGCCGGCTGCGAGGCGACCGAGTTCGGGCGCTCCGGGACCTTCGACCGCTTCGAGATCCGGGACGACCGGGTCGCGATCTTCGTTTCCCGGCTCGAGCCGGGGACGCATGTCTTCGAGTACGAGCTGGAGTGCGTCCAGGAGGGGAGTTACCTCGTCCGTCCCGCTTTCGTCTCGCCCATGTACGAACCCGAGGTCTTCGGGAGCTCGGCCGGCGGTGCCTTTCAGGTCCTCGCCCCGTGGAGCGAGGAAGGCCGCGCGAGCGTCCGGACGCCGGATGAGATCTACCGCGACGCGATCCTCGCCTACGACGAGCGCCGCTACGAGGCCGCCCGGACGCTTCTCGCCGACCTCGCGAAACTCCCGCTCGCCGACGAGTATGCCGAACGGGTCGCGCATCTATCCATCGGATCCGCGCTCGCCCTCGGCGAGACCCGAGACGCGGTGCGGGCCTACGAGCGGCTCGTCGAGCTCAACCCGAGGAGGAAGCTCCTGGAGAGGGGCGAGCTCCTCCCCGTCGCCCTCGCCTACAGCGAGATGGGAGAGGACCGCCAGGCGGCGCTCCTCGCCACGGGCGACCTCGACCGTTCTTTCGAGCTCGCGCGCGGCTTCGCCGACGCCCTCTGGTCACTCGACCGGAAAGCGGACGCCCAGGATGCACTCTCGGCGTTCCTCCTCTCCTACCCCGACACGCCCGCGACGGAGGCCGCCTGGTTCGGCCACGCCGATCGCTTCCGGCAAGAAGAGGACGGCCTCCCGTCCGCGTATCGGGCCTTCCTCTCCCTCGAGGCGCTTTTCCCGAGGGGGGGCTGGTCGGAGGCCTCGGCCCTCGCCCGCCTGGAGATCGCCGAGGCGCTCGGCGCCCACGAGCAGGGTCTCGCCGACGCGCGCTCGTTCGTTTCGCGCTTCCCGGAGAGCCGACAACTCGACCGCGTCCTCGCCGCGCTCGCGGGCCACGCCTACGAGGCGAAGGAGTACGAAGCGGCCCTCGACGCGGCGAAGACGCTCCTCGAGCGTGACTTCGTCGGCCCCGACGGGGGCGATCCCCGGCCGTCGGGGTACAGGTCGCATGCCCGGCTCGTCCGCGCGAAGGTCCACCACGCTCGCGGCGAAACGAAGGAGGCGGTTCCGGCCTACCGCGAGGTCGCCGGCGAATTCCCCGAGGCGGCCGACGCCGTCTCCTTCTTCGAGGAGAAGGTCCTCACGCTCGAACCGGTCACGACGGCCTCCGAGGGGACGAGCCCCCGGATCGCGGGAAGGGCGAAAAACCTCTCCGCGGTCGAGTTCAAGGTCTACCGCGTGGACCTCATGGTTCTCTTCCTCCTCCGCCGCGGCCTCGGCGGTCTCACCGAGATCGACCTCACCGGGATCGAGCCCGACTCCCGAGGCGAGATGAAAGTCGATCCTCCGGCCGAGTACGCCTTCCGCGATATCGAGGTCCCGATCGAGGGAAAGGAGAAGGGCGTCTACCTCGTGGTCGCGGGGGGCGCGGGCGAATCGGCGGCTGTCCGCGCGAGCGCGGTCGTCGTCGTCTCCGACCTCGACCTCGACGTGCAGAACCGCGAGGGGCGCGTCACCGTCCACGCCCGCTGGCGCTCCTCCGGGAAACCCGCCGAGGGGGTCTTCGTTCGTCTCGCCGCCGGCGGCGAGCTCCTTGGCAAGGGGACGACCGACGCCCGCGGCACACTCTCGCTTCCCGCCGGCTCCGGCCCCGTCTCCGTCGTCGCCGTCGCGGACGGCCACCCCGCCTTCTGGACCCAGAAGTAGAGATGCAGTTTTTCACGTTCGAGTGGTGGCAAGATTGCCAGCACGGGAGACCGCCCGACCCATTCGCGATCTACCGAGCGCACCTCGAGTCGATTCGCCATCGCGTCCCTCCGGATCTCCTTCGCCTGACCGACGAGCAAGCCTTGCACGACGGCGAGCTCCGTATGCTGGAGCACGACGTCCGCTCCACCAGCCTGACCCTCGAAATCGATGGCGCCGACCACCTCGGAATGCTCCGGCGGTGTCGGATCGCGTACAAGGGCGTGACATCGTTCCGGATCCAGATGGATCCGGACAGGTACATTTGTATGCCGGGGTTCGGCAACTTCGGCTACGACGAAGTCGACCTCATGCTGGACGGACGTCTCCAGCACCGGTTCATCTTCTGTACCGGCATCGAAATGTCGATCGACTTCACGACTTGCGACGTCCGGAGGGAAGACTTTCCGCACACAGCACGCGAGGGGAGTGACCGGGAGTCGCGTGGCTGAGATCGGGACGCGGACCAGGATCAACGATGGTCCGGCCCGTCGACTTGTTCCAGGAGCGCCGCGACGCTGTCGAGAGCCATGCCGGGCCTCAAGTGGAGCGGCCGAGCCTCCAGGCTAAGGGGGCGGCGCTTCATGGTTCGGGAGACGGAGAGGCCGATCCGCAGTGCTTCGTTGAGCACTCTCTTGAAACTCTCACCGCTTCGCAGGCTCCGCTCCTTGAGCTTGGCTGCCACGTCGTCGTCCAGCGTCACCGTCGTTCGCATGCAATGATGCTATAAGCGGAGCATCATGATGACAACCGGCCTGCTACCGCTGGGTCCGCACGCGGTCCTCCAACCAGCGGTGGAGCTCCGCCTTCGCCTCGGGGGAGAGGGGCTCGTTGTGGTCGGCGCCGGGCATCTCGACCACGCGCTTCTCGCCCGCGTAGGCCTCCTGGATCTTCTGCTGGTACTCCGGCGGGATGACCTCGTCCTTCTCGGCCATGAAGAAGAGGGCCGGGGAGCGCGAGCGGGCGGCGTTCTCGACGGAGTCGAGCTTGGCGGGGATCTGGCAGGCGACGGCGAGCGCGGGGAGCCAGAGGTTCCACCAGCCGTGAGCCCCCAGGATGAGCTCGAAGAGCGGGGGGGGGTTCCGGAGGACGACACCCGCGACGTCCCGCTCGGCCCCGACCGCCAGAGCGGCGGTTCCTCCGAGGCTGATTCCGCTCGCGAAGATCGGCCGGGAGCCCGCGACCCGGGCGAGGTCGTCGAAGGCCGCGAGGGCTGCCGGCGCGATCGAATCGAGCGCTGCCGGTCCGGTGCTCCCGCCGTAGCCCGGGTAGTTGACGCGCCAGACCTCGATCGGGATCGCGATCCCCTTCCAGTGCGGGACGCGCCCCGCCCATTCCGCGCGGTCGGCGTTCCCGATGAACTCCAGGACGTACGCGTGGGGTTCCTCGGTCCCCTCGGCGTGCGAACGCCAGATCCAGATCTCCAGATCCTTCCCCTCGCATTCGACGATCCTCCGGGTCTGCCCCTCGACCGCGTAGGGGTTGGTCGAGGGGAAGAGGATGAAGTCGTCCGCGCAGCCCCCCACGAAGAGGAGGCCCGCGAGGGCGATCCACAGGAACACGAAGGGGAGGAGGATCCGCTTCCAGCGGACGCGGACCCTGGCCGGCGGAACGGCGGCGGGGACCCGCTGGTCGCCGGCGGGGGTGGGCGGGCTTTCCATCGAACGGACAGTTTACCTCGACGGGAGCTCCAGCCGGTAGCCGACGCCCCGGACCGTCAGAAGGAACCTGGGGCGGGCGGGATCCGGTTCGACGAGCTTCCGCAGGCGGCTCGCGAAGGTGTCGATCGTCCGGCTGCGGCACCCGGGCCCCATCCCCCAGATGGCTTGGAGCAGGAGCTCCCGGGAAACCGGACGGCCCTCCCGGTCTGCGAGGAAGCGGAGGAAGAGCCATTCCATTTCGGTGAGATCCACCGCTTTCCCGTGGCGGCGCGCCTCGCGGCAGGAGAAGTCGAGATCGAGAAGCCCGATCCGGACCCTGGCCGCGCGCTCGCGCCTGGGCCCTCGACGCAGGAGGGCGCGACAGCGGGCGTGGAGTTCCTCGACATCGAACGGCTTGACGAGGTAGTCGTCGGCGCCGCGCCGGAAGCCGTCGAGGCGGGACTCGAGGGTGCCCCGGGCCGTGAGAACCAGGACGGGCAGGTCAGGATCCGCGCGCCGGACCTTTCGGCAGAGGTCGAGCCCGTCGCCGTCTGGGAGGCCGAGGTCCAGGACGACGAGATCGGGGCGCTCGAGTTCGAGGGCCCGGCTCGCGGTCGCGAGCGTCGGATAGGCGTGGACGCGGAACCCCTCCGCCCGCAGTCCGATCTCGAGGGCGGTCCGGAGCGACTCGTCGTCCTCGACAAGATAGATGACCGTCACCTCAAGCCTCCCCCAGGGACGGGAGCTCGAGCCGGGCGATCGCCCCCTTTCCCGGCCCATCGCTCTCCAGGAAGAGGCGCCCTCCGTGGTCCCGGGCGATCCGGGCACAGAGGGCGAGCCCGAGCCCGAGACCGCCTCGCGGGCCGGGACGGACGATCCCGCGACCTGGGTTCTGGCGGGTCGCGGGGTCGAAGCCCGCGCCCTGGTCGCGCACCGAGAGAACCGAGCGCCCCTCCCGGTCCGCGAGCTCGACATCGATCCGGGGGGCTTCGGTCGAGAAACGGACGGCGTTGTCGAGGAGATTCTCGACGACGAGGCGAACCATCCGCTCGTCGGCGAGGATTTGCGAACGGGGACAGATCTCGCAGTGGACGACCCCGCCCCTCCCCTCGATCCTGTCCTGGACGGCGAGGACCGACTCCCGCACGATTCGCGCCAGGTCGGCCGGCTCCTTCCCGCCGGAAGCGCGCTCGATGTCGATCCGCCCCGTCTCGATCAGGTTGTCGACTCGAAGAGCGAGAAGGCGCGCTTCCCGCCGGACGGTCGCCACGAGCGCCCTCTTGTCTTCCTCGGCGACGCCCTCCCGGGCAAGGGTGGAGGCGGCTGCGAGGATCCCGGCGAGCGGGGTGCGCAGGTTGTGGCTTGCCCCGGTGAGGAATCTCGCCTCGGCCTCCCGCAGTCTCCTCTCCGAGCGGAGGCGGCCCAGGAGGAGCCCGAGGACGACCAGAACCAGCGTGAAGGCGACCGATCCGAGGCTCAGCATGACCTCTCGGGGCCCCCGGTCCGAGGCCGCCCAGACGAGGATCCAGCCGACGAAGAGGGCGACGAGGAGGAGGGTCGCCGTCAGGACGAGGAGCCACCAGGCGAGGTCGGCGGCTCGGCCCCTTCGAGTGGGGTCGTCCGGGTGAACTTCGATGGGTCGAGAGGGCATGAGGTAGAAGCGGGACGCGGCGGACCGCGCGGCGCTCAGCGTATCCGGATTCCTTCTCTTCCGATATCGAGTTCGAAGGAATCTGCCTCCAGAGTCGTCCCCTCGATCCCCGAAACGAGCCTCGCCGGACGGCCGAGGAGCACGCCGGTCCCCGCTTCGGGACCCAACCTGTCCCAGAGGAGCTCGTCCCCCTGGGCGCACGAGCCCTCGATGTCCCGGAGCGCGAGGCGGACCTTTCCCTGGGCGCGAAACTCTCCCAGGCCCCCGCCTGGGTCGGCCGCGGCGTCGATAGAATCGGCACAGAGCTCCCCCCAGGGCCCCCGGGCGCGCACGCCTCCCTCGATCCGGAGTCGCGAGCCGTCGAGGACGGCGGTCCCGTCGCAGGTGGCGCGGGTCGAATCGAGCCAGGGCCACCCGGGGACCGAGAGGAATTCGATCGACGCGCCCGGAGCTTCGACGAACGGGTCTCCGGCGGGCCGGAGCTCGATCTTCGCGCCGCGATCGACCTCGAGGGTGAAGTGTTCGGTCTCGATCCGGGCGCGGCCGTCGAGGATCACCTTCCGGGATTCGCCGCCCGTCCCTTCCTCGAACTCGAGAGCCGACTCGCCGATCACACGGATCCTCGGGGGGCCGCCCGGGACGATCGCGTTCCATCCCTCCAGAACATAGGGGCCCGCGATCCGAGCATGGATCGCGGGGCCGTCGATTCTCAGGGTCCCTCCCTCGCCCCGGAGGAGGAGCCGAGCGGGCCAGCTTGGCGGGGCCTCCTCGGTCCTTTCGCCGGAAATCTCGAGCGCTCCCTCGAACGAGAGCGTCGCCCGGTCTTTCACGGTTCGCGAGAACTCGACCCGGAGCCGCTCGACGCCGAGTTCCCACGTCGCGAAGGCCTGGCGGGCCCGGGCGCGAACACCGCCGGCGAGCTCGACGACCGCCGGGGCCCGCGGGTCCCGCGCGCGCACCGTGGCGCGCCTGGCCTGGAGCGTCCAGCCGCCGCGCGGCTCCTCGATCTGGACGTCCCGCGCCTCGATCTCCCCACCGGGCGCCGGGGCGGCGGCCCCCGCGCGTATCCGGAAGGTCCCTCCGGGCCCTTCCGCGCCCTCGACGAGGAGCGAGGGGGTGAGGGAGAGCTCACCCCCGCGAGCGGGGACCCTGTGAACGGACTCCGCCGCCGGCTCGTCGGGAAGCGCGCGCTCCACCATGCGGGTGACCACGACCCCGAGGACGAAGGCGAGGACGACCATCCCCACCCGTCGCGTCGTCCTGCTCATCGCTTGCTTCCTCCTCTCGCCAGGGCCCTCCCCGTCACCCGAGAGAATGGGGTGGGGGCCGCTGCAAGGCAGAAGGCAGAAGGAAGAAGGCAGAAGTGAGACGGCACGCCCGCTGTTGTTTCCACTTCTGACTTCTGACTTCTGACTTCTGAGTTGGAAGGAGGGGGCTGTTCCCCTCCCACTGATGAGGAGCCTAGCCGACCCGCGCCGCCGCGCGCGTCAAAGCTCTGCAAAACCTGGAGCTACTTCCCTTCGAGCCGCCTCTGGATCATCGCCCAGGCCGCCTGGTCGCAGCCCGCCGCCGCCGCTTCGCCTCCGCGGTTCGTGCAGGCGAGGACCGCGAACCCCTTCCGGGGAGCGATCCAGACGACGCAGTACCACATCGTGTTCGAGCCGGCGTGCGTGAGGACGGGGCCGTCCGCCCAGTCGCGCTCCGTCGCCAACCAGCCACAGGCGTACTCCTCGCCCTCGGGAGGCACCTGGAGCCTGCGAAACGACTCGGCCGAGAGAAGCCGCGGACTGCCGGAGGCCGCCGCGAGGTGGAGGGCGACGAACTTCGCCCAGTCGGAGGTCGTAACGTGGAGAGTTCCCGCCGGGCCGATCGCAGGCGGGTTGTCGGCCAGGGGGCCCGGTTCGACCGGTTTGGGACCCTCCGGCGTCTCGCGATGTCCGCGCGGCTCCGAGAGTTCGTTCGGCTCACCCGGCGGGCCGAACCCCGCGGATTCCATGCCGAGGGGTCCGAGGAGCTCGCGGAGCATCAGGATCTCCCACGGGTCGTGTTCCGCGCGCTCGGCAGCGTGGCCGGCGATCGCGTAGCCGGCGTTCGAGTAGAGGTACTCCACGCCGGGACGCGACGCGGGCGGCCTTGCCAGGACCCCTTCGACCAGAGCCCGGCGCTGACGCATCGGCGGCTCCTCGACCATCCCCCAGAGCCGCGTCCAGAGCCCGCCCGGCGAGAGGTCCTCGGGAGTGCCGCCCCTGTGCCGGAGGAGCTGGTAGAGGGTGACGTCGCGGTAGCCAGTGTCCATTCCTCCGGCGAGCTCCGGGTAGAGCTCCGCGAGGGTCGCATCCCAGGAGAGCCGCCCACGCTCGACGAGCGAGGCGAGCATCGTTGCGGTCATGGCCTTCGTACACGAGCCCAGGTGCCAGCGATCCGTGGTCGTCACCCGCTCGGGAGACCCGAGTCGCCGGACTCCCGTCGCGCCGGTCGCAACCGCGCCGTCCCCGGTGACGATCGCCCCGGCGAGAGCGGGGAGTCCATTCCTCTCCCGGATGGGCTCGAGAAGCTCGGAGAGGTTCTCCTCTGCCTCGGCCCTCACGAGGACGCACGAGAAGAGGAAGGCGAGGCAGAGGATTCGACGCCACGGGTTCATGGCCCGGATCGTACCGCGGTTCGCCCAGGCCTGTCTACCGAGGCGTTCGGCTGCTCGCTGGTGGCCGCTTTGCGCCGTTTTTCTCTGAAGCCTGAAGCCTGAAGCCTGAAGCCTGAAGCCTGAAGCCTGGTTTGACCGGCACCGTATGCAGGTGGTATTCTCCTTTCATGAGGCGCGTGCCCGCGGCCCTCGTCCTCGCCGCCCTCGCTTTGCCGGCCCACGCCGACAGGGACTTTGTCATCGTCGTGCCCGGCGGCGAGGGGTCGAGGCGGAACTCGAAGAGGTTCTTTGAGGAGTGGACGGGGTACCTCCGCGAGAAGCTCGCCTGGCCCGCGGAGAGCCTCGCGGGCGGTTATGACAACGATCTCGTGGAGGGCCTCGCGCGCCTGCGGAGCACGCGGCCGACCTTCGGAGTCGTGGGAATCGACTTCTACCTCGCTTATCGTGGCGCGTTCGACATGCGTCCACGGCTGTCGTCCCGGCCGTACGGGTCGGCGACGCAGAGATATGTCGTGATAGCGCCCGGCGACGGTCCAACCGGGCTCCTCGCGCTCCACGGCGGCAAGGTCGGGGGAAAGTACCTTTCCGCCCCTGGCTTCGTTAGCGGGCTCATCTTCGGCGGGGACCCCGCCAGCACCGGGATCGAGCTCGTTCCCTTCCCGGGCAGTATGGACGCCCTCGCCGGCGCGCTCGCCGGCGCAATTTCGGGCGTGGTGGTCAAGGAGCGGGAATGGAACGGGATCCGCGAGGTTCCAAGGTTCGTGGGGAAGTTCCGCGCCGTGCATACCTCTGAACCCGTCCTCGCGCCGATCGTCGTCGTCTTCGGAGAGCCCCCTGCCGACGGGTCGGCGGAGGCGTTCGCCAGGGCCCTCTCCGCGATGGGCGACGACGAGCACGGGAAGGCGCTCCTCGGGACGATGCAGGAGAACGCCGGGTTTGTGCCCGTCGACGAGGAGACGCTCGCCCGCGCGGTCGAACGGTACGAAAGAGCCATGGGAGCCGCGAACGGAGGTTCGAAGTGAACCGCGGCCTCGCGTGCGCCGCCCTCCTGCTCCTCGGGCTCGCGGGGTGCGGCGTGTCGCTCGTGCCTCCGGATAGATTCGGGGACGGGAGAATCTCGGACGAGCAGTGGCCGGCCTACCTGCGCCTCGTAGAGGAGAAGACCGCCGAGCCCCGGAGCCCGGAGAAGATGAAGGAGGCGGTAGCGATCTACGAGGACATGGTCGCGAGCCGCACCGGGGACTTTGCCACGATGCTCGCGGCGACCGAGGCGTCGGTCTGGCTCGCGGAGAACGGCGAGACGCCGGCCGACCGGAGCTGCTACTCGGAGCTCGGGATCCACTTCGGCCGCGGCGCTGTGAAGCTCTGGGGCTGGGATGCTAGGCCGCACTACTACCTCGCTCTCGCGCTCGGCTTCCACGCCCGCGAGCATCCCTCGAAGGCGATGGCGCTCATCTCGGAAATGGAAGAGCACGCCCTGGAGGCGAGGAACTGGAACGAGGGGTACGACGACGCCGGACCGCACCGATTCCTGGGCCTCCTCTACGCCCAGGCGCCCGAGCCACCGTCCTCGATCGGCGACCCTGCGGCCGCTCGCGAGCACCTCGAGCGCGCCCTGGAGCTCGCTCCCGGGTCGCCGGAGAACCATGCGGCGATGGGTGAGTTCCTCCTGGATCAGGGCGAGGACGAGCGGGCCCGCGAGCAGATCGAGAAGGCGCTGGAAATCCTCGCCAGCGAAGAATGGCGGTCCCGCGCCGACGCGCCGCGGATACGCGCGAACGCGGAGGAGCTCCTGAAGGAGCTCGAGTAGCGCCGGGACCCGTAGCTCAGCGGTGAGAGCGGGGGCCTTATAAGCCTCGTGTCGGCGGTTCGATTCCGCCCGGGTCCAGAGAATCTAGGGTCCTTGAGGAGCCCTTGTCCTCCCGAATGAGTCCAGTTCACGTCGCGTCGGTGCGTGCTCGGTGCGTACGGCGTACGTCCAACGGCGAACGTC
>JACQVV010000185.1 GCA_016209595.1 Planctomycetota bacterium | reverse complement strand
GGAGCATGGGAATGATCCACTTCTCCTGTCCGGCTTGCGGGAAGCACCTCAAGGCCGGTCCAAGCCACGTGGGGCGGACGACGACCTGCCCGGGGTGCCGGGCGAGCGTGACCGTTCCCGACCAGCCCCCCGAGAGCGCGGTCCCTTACGTGCCTGCCGCGCCTACGGCGGGGGCTGCCGCGCCGGCGGGCCCCGACATGCCTGCCGCGCCGACGGGGGAGGCTGCCGCGCCGGCAGGTGCGATCCCCGAGTGGGCGGTCGAACGGACCGTGGTCCTCGGCGACGCGGACGACCTGGGGTGCTTGGGTCAGGAGTCCTCGGCCGAGATCGAGGCGATCCGCGACCCCATCCTGCCCGGCGCCCCGCCGCCGCTTTTGGGGATCCCGAGGAGGCCTTCCGCGCGCCGGGGGGGCTCGGGGAGCGGGAGGCAGCCAGGCGTTCCGGGCCGATCCTCCG
The DNA here is from genome assembly GCA_016209595.1 of Planctomycetota bacterium. Classification (GTDB taxonomy): domain Bacteria; phylum Planctomycetota; class JACQVV01; order JACQVV01; family JACQVV01; genus JACQVV01. Next base: position 14,769 of record JACQVV010000185.1, on the reverse strand, counting down.
GACCAAGGCCCGCCGGCAGGTCGAGCAGCGCCGTGAAAAACCTGCGCCGGAGCCGCCAGAGGGTCCTGGTCCTGGGGGCGGCGCTCGGCTGCGCCTTCGCGGTCGCGGGATTCTTCCTCCTCGTCCTGTTTGCGGGTGGAGAAAAAGGAGCCGTGGAGCCACCGGCGCCCCTGTCGTCCCCGCCGCCCTCGGCGGCTCCGGTCGAGCCGGAGGGTCCCGCCGTGGAGGCCGCTCGCCTCGCCGGAAGCTACCGCTTCGCCGGCGCGGCTCGGGTTCTCGAGCGCGCGAGGTCCGGCGCCGGCGGGTCCGAGAGGGAGATCGCCGCGCTCGAGAAGCGCATGGCGGTTCTTGACCGCGTGTTCGCTGCCCTCGTCTCGGCTCTCTCGCGGGAGTCCGGCGCCGGCGGGACCCAGTTCGAGCGCCCAGGGCGAGGCGCGGTGCGAATCCTCCGCGCCGGCGCGGACGGAATCGAATACGAGGAGACATCCCTTGTCGAGGACTCGCGCAGGGTCTCGAAGACATGGGACAGTCTGTCTCCTTCCTTTGTTCTCCTCTTGATACGCGCGGTCGGCCTCGAAACACGTGACCCGGCCGGCGTGGAGGCCTTCACCCGGTACTTTGGCCTCGTCGCGCCGACCGCCATCGGGGGTGGAGCCCCCGAGAGGAGTTTCGGTCCGGCCCAGGATTCCTGGGAAGAGTTCATGGTGGAGCTCGCTGGGATGCTGCGCCGGACGCTGGAAGGCTCGAATCCGGAAGGCCTCCTGGCGCTGGCCGAGCGTTCCCTCACGGAGGATCTCAGGTCGCGGCTGGATCGCGAGCTCCGCGAGGCGTCCTTCGGCTCCGGGAACCGCGTCGCCCAGCTCGCCGCCGACCCCCTGTGGCACGGGATCGTGAGAGTGGGCGGATACGATCTCATCCTGGGCGAGATGGATCGACGCCGCGCGCTCCTGGCGAAGAGTCCCGGATGGCAATCCCTCCGTTCCGGTATCGGAGAGGCCCGCGCCCGCGCGGCAGCCTATGCCTCGGCCGAGCGCCGCGCTCTCCTCGCGCTAGCAACCGGGGATCTCGCCGGAGCGAGGAGTGAGTTCTCGGGCGGGTCCTACGCCGGCGACCCCTGGTTCGAGGCGACGGTCCGCTGCCTCGATCGCCCGGAGGAGATTGCCTCGCTCTTCGGGTCAGGTGGGGGCCGGCTAGCCGAGGGCTCTTCGGGGCGGGGCGAAGGCTCCGGGAAGGCCGGAGACCGTCCCGAGGAACCCGCGGGTCGCGCCGGTCCGGAGCCCGGCGCGGCCGAGGAAACTCCGGGCCGGGGCGCGACTCTCAGGGCCGCCAACCTCGTGAACGAGGCGATCCGCCTCTACAATGAGGACCGGCTCGAGGCGGCGCTCGAGAAGGCCCGGGCGGCCCTCGCCGCCGACCCGAACGACGCGGACGCGCACGGCATCGCGGGCCAGATCCTCTTCGACCTCTCCCGGTTCGACGAGGCGGTTCCCGCGATCGATCGCGCCGCCGAGCTCGACGCCGAGGTCTGGGGCAACCGCTCCCACCGCATCGCCGGGCAGGTCGCGTTCTACCGCGGCCAGGACGAGGTCGCCCGGAACCGCCTCTCGCGCATGACCGGACGCGCGCCGAGCACTGACATCATACCGTTCTTGATGGACCCGCCCGGCATGCAGCGCAAGCGGAGCGAGAGCGGCCATTACCTCGTCTACGTGGACGAGACGCTCGCCCGCCTCGGCGGCGGCGAGCGCGCCGCCGCCGTCATGCAGCTCATCTACTGGGCCTACTCGAAGGTGTTCCCCTTCGAGAAGGAGGAGGGCCTGGTCTACCGCGCCTACATCTTCGGTGCCGGATCCGGCTACCGCGCCTTCTACGAGAAGCTCGGCCATGACCTGAGCGACGCGCTGGGCTTCTACGTCCCGAGCTACCGCATCCTCGTCGTCGATGCCGACCCCGAGGGCGCGCCGCCGGATGCGCACGGCCTCACCGACAGGGCGATCAAGACGATGTTCCACGAGGGCTTCCACCAGTTCATCCACATGTTCGTGCCGAACGTTCCCCTCTGGTTCAACGAGGGGCTGGCCGAGTACTTCGGGCCGAGCCGCCTCATCGGCAAGAAGAAGCTCAACGTCGGCGTCGTCGTGCCGAACGACCCGGCCGGCCGGTACTACACCCGACTCGAGAGCATCAAGAAGGCGATCGCGATGGGCGACCCGCTGCCGCCGCTGCCGCTCTTCGAGTTCCTCCGGCAGACCGACGAGCAGTGGAAGCAGAGCCAGGAGCGCGAGCTCCTGAACTACGCAGAGGCCTGGAGCCTCGTCCACTTCCTGCTCCACGACAAGCGCCTCGGCACGAAGGGCCCCGACCTCATCAAGAACTACTTCGCCGCCCTGCGCGAGGGCAAGACCCCCGAGCAGGCGCACGCCGAGACGTTCGGCAAGCTCGACCTGGGCAAGCTCGAACAGGCGTGGATCGAGTACGTGCAGAATCTCTGATCGACCCGGACGCCCGCCCCTAAATAGAAGGGCGCGAATCGGGATCCCTGTAATTGCCCTAGGAATAGGGACTTAGGGAAGCAAACAAAATTGGGCCTCCATGCGTACCAGTTGTAGTGTGAACCAATCGCAGGAGGCCCAACATCAAGAAGCGCATCATATCGAAGCTGCCCCGGCCCGTGAAGCGGCGACTCTGGAAGGCCATGCAGAAGACCAAGGACGCGGAGTACAGGACGAGGCTCTTGATCGTGCTGAAGTACGACGAAGGTAAGGGCGCAAAGGTGGTCGCAGGCATGGTAGGGGTCGTTCCGTCGACCGCGATCCGAGTCCTGCACCGGTTCCAGCGTGGCGGGGAGGACTCCCTTGTCGACCAGCGCCGTGAGAATGGTGTTCCGAAGGTGGACGACGACGCTCGTCAAGCCCTGGCGGAGATCGTCGCGAAGAGCCCGCAGGACTTCGGATGGGAGAGGCCGACCTGGACACGGGAGCTACTGGCCCTCGTGCTGGCCGAGGAGGCAGGCGTAGAAGTCAGCGAGCGAACGGTTGGTCGCATGCTCGATACGCTCGGTGCTCGCTACGGATCGCCCAAGCCGATCGTATTCTGCCCGTGGAGCGACCGCGAGAAGAAGGCAGCGTACGGGCGCATCCGCAGGCTCCTGGCCGGTCTTCCGGGAGACGAAGTCGCCTATTTCGAGGACGAGGTCGACATCCACCTCAACCCCAAGATCGGGCGTGACTGGATGCTCCCGCGAACGCAGAAACTGGTCCTGACGCCAGGGAACAATGTCAAGCGGTACGTGGCGGGAGCGCTCCGGGCGGATGGCTCCGATCTGGTGTGGGTGTCCAGCGATCGGAAGCGGTCTCTCCTCTTCATAGACCTTCTGAAGGCGCTTCGTGAGAGGCACCCTCACGCCGTGCGGATACACCTTGTGCTCGACAACTTCTCCATTCACAAGTCGAAGATCACGGGCCGATATCTCGACGATGTCGGTGGCGTCTTTCATCTTCATTTCCTGCCACCGTACTCGCCAGACGAGAACAAGATCGAGCGTCTGTGGCGCGATCTACATGCAAACGTGACTCGAAACCACCGCTGCACGAACATCGACTCCCTGATGGACAACGTCGATCGATTCCTCACCCGAGAGGCGGCCCGTCGCCGCTCCAGGGCCCGCCATACTACTCGCACGAATCTGCCGCGATCGCGCGGCCGACGCGTCGCGTGATGCCGAATCACGCCTTCTTATTTAGCCTGGATTTCCACGGTGCGGTCGAACGCGTGCGCTCAGGTCTCGATCCGGTACCTCTTGATCTTCGCCTCCAGCGTGTTCCGGTTGATCCCGAGCGCCTTCGCGACTTCCGACTTGTTCTGCCGTCCTTTCCTTTGCTTGTAGGCGGCAAGGGCCGCCACGATGGCCTCCCGCTCCATCTGGGCGAGCGTCTTCCCCAGGAAGGGCGACTCGCAAGGGTCCCGAGGGGCTGGGTTCCGGGAGATCGAGGCGTGGAGCACGTGCCGGTCGATCGCGCCGTCCGGATGGAGCGCGATGGCGCTCCGGAGCACGTTCTCGAGCTCCCGGACGTTCCCGGGCCAGTCGTGCTCCGCGAGGGCGCGGAGCGCGTCGGGAGCGATCTTCCGGGGTTCGCGCCGGCCCGCCGTGTCGAACCGGCTCATGAAGTGAACCACGAGGAGCGGCAGGTCTTCCAGCCTCTCCCGGAGTGGCGGGAGCTCGATCTCGACGCCGCGGAGCCGGAAGTAGAGGTCCTCTCGCAGCCGTCCGTCCGCGACGCGCCGGGCGAGGTCGGCGCTCGCCGCCGCCACGACCCGGACATCCACCCGGACCGTCTTGTCGCTCCCCACCGGCCGGACCTCCCCTTCCTGGAGACTCCGGAGGAGCTGCGCCTGGAGGGCGAGCGGGATCTCGGCGACCTCGTCGAGGAAGAGCGTCCCGCCGCTCGCGAGCTCGAAAAGGCCCTTGCGGTCTTCGATCGCTCCCGTGAACGCCCCACGGACGTGGCCGAACAGCTCGCTCCCGAGCGTCCCGGCGTTGAACGCGGCGCAGTTGGTCGCCTCGAAGGGCCCCTGCCGCCGCCGGCCGCCGAAGTGAAGCGCCCGGGCCACCATCTCCTTCCCCGTGCCGCTCTCCCCGCGGATGACGACCGGGACGTTGCTCCCCGCGAGCCGGTCGAGGGTCCGGTACACCTGCTGCATCCGGGCGCTCTTTCCGACGAGCCCCTCGTGGCCGAATCGTTCCTCCAGGCTCTCCTGCATGCGAAGGATCGTGGCCCTCATCCCGTGGCTCTCCCGGGTGAGCTCCTCGACACGCCGGGCGCTCTCGATCGCAATCCCCACCTGCTCGGCAAACCGCCCGATCGCCCCGATCTCGTTCTCGCCAAATCGCGCCCGGCGGCGCCGGTCCTCGAGATACAGGCCCCCCACGGTCCGCCCCATGGACTTGAGCGGCACGCACAGGACCGACCGCACGCCCCGCCTGACGACGCTCGTCGCCCGGGTCTCGGCGGCCGCGTCGGAGAGATGGATGGTCCGCCCTTCCTCGAGCGCCTGCGAGACGATCGTCCGGCTGATCTCGTCCTGGGGGCGCGGGACCCGCTCCCCCGTCTCGCGGCGCGACGAGGCGAGCACCACCTTCCCCTCCTCGACGAGATAGACGTATCCCCGTTCCGCTCCGGTGAGACGGATCGTCAGCTCCAGCACGCGCTGGAAGAGCTCTTCGATGGAGCCTCGCGCGCTCACGATCTCGCCCACCTCGCGGAGCGCGTCGCGATAGAACCCCTCCGCGCCGCCTGCCGCGCGCCCCGCGGGGGGCTCGATTCGGCGGGTCGGTACGACGTCCTCTGGGTCGGGATCCACGGCGCCATCGTATCGCCCCGAGCCGACCTTCGCTACGCGAGCGAGTCCTGGCCACTCGCGTACCTGGCCACTCGCGTACCTGACACCCTGGCCACTCGCGTACCTGACACCCTGGGCGCCGGCGCCGGCCACTCGCGTGCCTGACACCCTGGGCGCCGATCAGCCCGCGAAGGGGGCGAGCGCCTTGAGGAAGAAGCGCGCGTCCGGATAGCGGTCCGGCAGATCCTTGGCGACGGCGGTCCGGATCACGCGCTCGAGTTCGGCGGGGACGTCGGTTCGCCACCGGCGGATCGGGATCATGGGGTCCTCGAGGATGACGGCCAGGCGGTGCTTCCCGCCGTCGAAGTCGTAGAGGAACTTTCCCGTGAGGAGGCGGTAGAGGGTCGCGCCCATCGAGTAGACGTCGTATTGAGGCAGGGGCTTGCGACAGTGGAGGATCTGGTCGGGCGGCATGAAGGGGATCGAGCCCTTCACCTCGTCCGAGAGCGTGAGCGAGCCGACTTCTCCGAGGGCCTTGGCGAGGCCGAAGTCGTTGAGCTTGGCCGTGAGGTCGGGCCCGTCCTCCGTGACAAGGATGTTCGAGGGCTTGACGTCTCGATGGACAAAGCCACTCGCGTGGGCGTGGGCGAGGCCCTCGAGAGCGAGGCAGCAAATGCGGCAGGCCAGGCTGAGATCGAGCTCGCCTCCGCACGTCTTGCGAAACTGCTCCGCGTCGGTCCCCGGCACGTATTCCATCACGAGATAGACAATCTGGAGATGGGTCCCTCCTCCGAGGAAGCGGACGATTCGCGGATGCACGAGGCGGCCGTGAATCTCCATCTCGCGCAGGAACTGGTCCGCACTCCTTGAGTTGGCCCCCGTGGCGGGGAGGAGGAACTTGAGGGCAACCTGATCCCCGACGTCGTCGCGGCGGGCCAGCCAGACCATCCCCTGGTTTCCCCGGCCGAGGGGTCGGATCGTCCGGTATCCGGGGATCTCGGGAGCGTGAACGCCTGCCGGTTCGCCTGTGCCGGAGGGAGCCGGGGCCCGCCTCGGTTCGGCGATCTCCTCCGAGGCTCCGAGCTCGTACGTGGCGCTCGCGCCCTCCATCATGTCGGTGCCGTCCTTGGGAGCGCCGTCCGGGAAGCGCACGATCATCTTCCTGCCGCCGATACGGATCACGTCGCCTTCCCGGAGTCGCGCCTCCTCGACCCGCCGGCCGTTCAGGAAGGTCCCGTTCCTGCTGCCGAGGTCCCGGAGGACGCACGCGGGGGGCGCGAGCTCGATCACGCAATGATGCCTCGACAGTCCGATATCACCGCGCAGTGGCAGGTGCGCGTTCCTGGAGCGTCCTATCAGGAAGATGTCGTGCCCCTCGAGCACAAAGACTCGTTCCTTCCCCGACTTCGTATTGGCGACGAGCTCGACGCGCACGCTCTCTCCTTACTCCCGGGTGCCTGGCACGTTTCGGCCGGCAAGCTACGGACAGATTCTCGCGCGCAGAGGCCGGTGTTGCCAGAGACTCGCAACGCGCGGTCCGGGCCGTTGCCCGATTTCCAGGCGACCGCCAGGAAATCGGGCGAGGGTGGTGGTGAGACGGGGTGACCGCAAGTCCTCCTCGTAGCGAGACCTCCGGCAAATATCCCGTGGTGGAACGACATTCGCAATGGATGCGGGACGTTCCCCCCGGCGAAGAAGGGCGAACAACGGACCAGGACGTGGCGCCCGCGGGGCGGAGAAACCACCTGGTACTGGAGGACACGATCATGGCGAACGGTTGTGGACCCGAGGGACTCGGCTGGCTGGTGCCTGACTTCAACTTCGCAGACAAGTGCAACGTGCACGACGACGACTACGCCCGGGGCGGAACCGCGCGCGACCGGCTCCGCGCGGACCTGAAGCTCGGGGGGGGAATCCTTCGGCGCACATGGAACCTGCCACTCGCCGCGGCGTACTTCGGCGGGGTTCGCGTATCCGGCTCGCGATACTTCAACTACCATTAGACAGGAGGGTGGAGCTCTCGCGTTCGCACCTTGCCAGCTCCGGCGGGGGGAGGGGGCCGCGCCCCTCCCTTCCGCCGGGCAGCGGCGGACGGCGCACCGCGCGGCCTCATTTCAGCTCGCGTAGGGGGCGAGAGCCTGGAGGAGGAACCGCGCGTCGGGGTAACGCTCCCGGAGGTCCTTCGCGACGGCCTTCATGACGACTTCGTCGAGGCCGCGGGGAAGGTCGGGTCTGCGACGGAGGAGGGGGACGGGGGGGTCCTCGAGGATCACCGCGAGGGGATCGGCGTCGGGACGGAAGTCGTAGAGGGGCTCGCCCGTGAGGAGATGGTAGAGGGTCGCGCCGGCGGAGTAGACGTCGTACTGGGGGAGCGGGCGCCGGCAATGGAGGATCTGGTCCGGGGGCATGAAGGGGATCGACCCCTTGACATCGCCCGAGCAGGTGAGTGAACCGAGCTCGCCCAGGGTCTTCGAGAGCCCGAAGTCGGCGAGCTTCGCCTCGACCGTCTCGCCGTCTCCCTCAACGAGAATGTTCGAAGGCTTGAAGTCGCGGTGGATGACCCCGTTCCCGTGGGCGTAGGCGAGCCCCTCGAGGGCCTGGGATACGACGCGGCAGGCGAGGGCGCGCCCGAGGGAGCCTCCTCTCTCGACGCGAAGGGTCTCGGCATTGCGGCCGGGGACGAGCTCCATCACCATGTAGAGGAGCGCGCCGTGGGCGCCGCGCTCCCGGACCGAGACGATGCGGGGGTGACGGAGCCGGTCGAGCGTCTGCATCTCGCGCAGGAACGTCTTCACCATCCGGCGATCCGCGACCCACGCGGGGAGCAGAAACTTGATCGCGACACGCTCGCGCGACTCCTGGCTCTCCGCGACGTAGACGAGCCCCTGCGAGCCTCTCGAGAGCCGTTCGAGGAGTCGGTAGCCGGGGATGCGGGCCATCCCGGAAACGCCCGAAGGCGAGGTCGCGGCGCAGCGAGGGCAGACGTGCGAGTTCGTCCCCTCGCCCAGGACCGCGAGGACGCCCTGGCCCGGCGGGATGGGGGTCGAGCAGAGGCCGCAGAGGACGGTCGCGCTCTCCGGCGCGATATCGGTCGGCGAGGAAAGCGAAAGGAAGGACCGGAGCTCCTCGTCGTGGTCCACCCGGATCGTGGTCTCGCCGATCCGCACCTCGTCGCCGTGGCCGAGCCTCGCGCCCTCCACGCGCGCGCCGTTGACGAACGTGCCGTTCATGCTGCGCAGGTCGCGCAACTGACAGCGTGGAGGAGCGAACTCGATGATGCAGTGGTGCCGGGAGATCGCGGAATCGTCGCGCAGGCGGAGGTGCGCGTCCTTGGAGCGGCCGATGAGGAAGGTGTCGTGCTCCGCAAGAGCGAAGGAACGACCGGCGAGCGGTCCCCGGACAACGGCGAGATCGACGCGCAAAACCCCCTCCCCGGGCCTGGAGCGCTTGCGCGACCCCGGGCATGGACGGACGAGGGCGAACGTACCACGCGGCCACGAGGTGTCAAGCCGGACGGGCGGCCTGGCAGGGTCCCGTCATTCTCCTTTCCCCAGCCCTCCTTTGTCTGACGGACATGATAGCCGCCTGGATTCGCCGGCCGAGTCCTGTCCTTGCGAAATGCTGTCACCGGCGACAGGACCCCCCTGACGGCTGGGCAGCAGACCCCGCCGTGCACCGACTTTTGCGTCCGCAAGTGCGACGCGGCCGGGACGGGCGTGTTGTTCGCCACTCGGCAGGCTCCGAAGCTCCGAGCAAGTATGGGGTGATCGACTTCGCAGCCCGGCGTTGCCGCGGCATCCGCCCACTTTACCCTGTTGAACTCGCCCGATGCCCGGGCAGCGCGCTGGTTTCAAGTTGGCAACCCCGTAAACGTCCGAGGGATCGCGACGTTCTAGCTGTGCAACTCGAACCCAGCCCGAGCCAGAGCGGGGTTGCACGTGGAAAAGTGCGAAAAAGTTCGAGCAGGGGGCCACTTTCACACGTGGAACTCGGCGCCTGGGCGGCGTGGTTGCCCACGAGTAACCGTTCAGGCGGCGCGAAGAAGAGGATTGACACTCCACGCTGCCTCCTGTAGAGATAGCGGGACGTTCAAGGTGCCGGCGCGACAGAGGACAGGGAGAGGAGGAAGATCGGATGTTGCCTAACGTCTCGGCGGATTCGTTCGATGTGGTCACGTACGCCGCGGAGGTCGCCGGCCGCATCCAGGGCGTGGCGAGCGTGCCCAACCTGGTCGCGGAGGAGGGGCGTCGGGCGGAACTGGTCGCCTCGGCCACCACGATCGTCGGAGCCACACGGTCGTTGCATGGGGCGTGGGCGGCGCGGGTGGTGGAAAAGATGCTCGAAGGGCGCCTTGCTGTCGGCCGTGGACGGGGCGTCGATCGCGGCTGGGACGCCGCTGTCGCCGAGATTGGCGAACGGGCGCGCGTGTCGCTTCCGGACAGGCAGACGGGCAATCCCGACTACCGCGCGGTGTTCCCCGACGGAACGATTTATCCCTTCACCACCCCCACGATCAAGCAGGATCCGGAACTGGCCGCCGGCTTGCGCAAGGCGCTCTTCTCCTCGAAGATCCCGGTGCGCACCGAGCTCGTGGCGGTGGTGGACTCGATGATCCCGATCATCGCTCCCGCGGCCGAGGCCGTGCGCAACGGCGAGGAACAGCTCAGCAATCTGTTTACCACCGAGATGACCGCGCGGAGGCTCGTCGTGGACACCCTCTGGAACGAGCGCAAGTCCGTGGAGAAGACGCTGGGCCGTGGCGGCCGCGGCTTGGCGCGCTTCATCTTCTTCGATTTCCGCGCTTCCGGCGCCGCCGAGCCCGAAGGAACGAATCCGCCGGAAGCACCCGGCGCGCCCGCCCCGGCAACTCCATAGGCTGGGGTTTCGCGGTTCCAAGCCCGCGAGCGGCGGTTGCTCCTGGCGGGGTCACGGTCGACCCCTCGGGGCTTCCAGTAGACCGGCGATTTGCCGGTCCGTGCGGCCGTCTCGTCCCTTGAACCGCCAGCCGGGGGGACCGAGGCTCTCGGTTCGGATCTTGGGGGCGTCGACGCCCCGGTCGCTCACGGGGACCTCCGTCTCCGACACCAGCAGGCGGGCGGCCGAGGGCGCGGCGTCGGGCGGCGTCCGCTCGCCCGCTGTCGCGGTCGTCGGACGGATCGTCTCGCTCCGGGCCGGGACCGCCGCCCTGGCAGCCTTTCGCGAGCGGGTCGGACGACAAGACGGTCCGCCCCCGGGACCTTGAGACGATCCTCGCCGCATCCGACGAGCTCAAGAAGATCGTCGAGGACAGGACGGGCATGACGCTCCGCGGGATCGAGGCGGTGCCGAAGGGAGAGTACTGCCCCCCAATGCCCCGCGTCAGAGGAAGGGAGGACCGCTCGTGACAGCGAAATCCCGCGAATGGTTGCGGGCTCTCTGGGCCATCTTCGAGTACCTGTGTGGCCTCGCGTTCCTCCTCGTGCTCTTCGCCCTCCTCGTTCTCATGCTCATGTTCGGCTGCGGCTCCGACTTGTTTCGGTTCCCGATCTTCGGGCCGGGTACCCGGTCTTCGACGCGAGAGCCCCCGGCATGCTCCGGGGGCGAAAAGCCTTTCCTGGGCGATGAAGGGCGGGATCTCTTCGAGGGCGAGGACGGCCACACCCGGCGCGCCCGACCACCAGCGGCAGAGGAGCCGTTCCCGGCCACTTGAGTCCTCCAGTCGAGATGACCCGACATCCTTCTCTCGGCCCGAAGGCCGGTGTAGCCCCTACTCGAAGACCCGGGCGTAACGGTAGTAGATCTCCAGCGACAGGACGTTGACGGAGGTCGCGTAGACCCGGCCCCCCTCGCTCCCCCACGCGTCGATGGGGTCCCAGGAACCGCGCTCGTCGCCGTCCTTCCTCTGGTGGCTCACGATCGCGGTCTTCATCGACTCGTTCCAGGTCTTCCAGTAGTCGCCGCCGAGCTGGAACATGGCGAGCGTGCCCCAGTACCAGTAGTCGAAGTCGATCTTGCTCGTCCCGCCCGGGCCGCCGTTGGTGTCCCAGGTCGGGAGGCTCTGGGAGAGGAGATCCCCTTGTTCCGAGCGCGGCTCGCTGCGCTCGGAACTCATGAAGACGCGGGAGATGATCGAGATCGCGGTGCAGGACTCGGTCCGCATGAACTTCTCGTTCAGGTACCGATACCGCGCGCCCTTGTCGCCGCGCTGGATGTAACCGGTGCGGTAGTACTGGTCGTCCGTGACCGAGTCGAGCCAGTTCTGGGCCCCGTAGAAGGTGTCCGAGGGGACCGAGAGCTCGGAGACCTTCGCGCTCTTCAAGGCCATCACGACCCACCCGGTGACGGACGTGTCGTTATCGCCGGGCTTCGTCTTGTACCGCCAGCCGAAGCCGGGGTTCTGCGCCGAGACGATGAAGTCGATCCCTCTCTGCGCCGATTCCTTGAGGAGCGGGGACTTCGTCATCCCGTAGGCCTCGGCCACGGCGAGGCAGGCGATCGCGTGGTTGTACATGTAGTTGTTGTTCCGCGGCCCGAAGCATCCTTCCTGGTCCTGGATGTCCTTGAGGTACTGGAGGGCGAGCTTCACGGTCTCCTGATACTTTCCCTGCTGGTGGGTGTGGCCCGCGCCGAGGAAGGCGAGAAGCGCGAGGCCGGTCTGTCCGGGATCGCACCACTCCGTACCGCGGCCGGAACAGGTGTTCTTCTTGCACTGGGCCTGGAAGTCGTCGGAGTCCCACATGCCGCGAGACTTGTCCTGGTGCGCGGCGAGCCACCGGAGGCCCATGTCCACCGCGCTCTGGGTGCCGCGCCCACCTCCAGAAGCGACCAGGTCCTCCTTGCCGCCAAATCGGCCGGCGAACGCGCCGGATGCCCCGCCGCCCCAGCCGATCGCGGCGTCGGTCCACATGGCCGCGAACGGGGTGTGGAACATGGCGTCCACGTCCTTGCCCTTGCCTTCGCGGTCCTCGTCGTCGTTGTCGGTCTTGTCTTGGTCGGACTCGACCGCGTTGTCCTTCTGGACCGGGTGCTCCGTCGGCTCCTTCTCCGGGTCGAGCTCCTTCTCCTCCTCCCGGGACTCGTCTTTCTCCTCCAGGGGGATCTCCTGTTCGATCGCCAGCGTGGCCGTGAACTGGGGTGCCTGGGGAGGCGGCGGCGGCGGCGGCTCGCCGAACAGGAAGATCACGATGAGCCAGATGGCGTAGATGCCGATGGCGGCTCCGATGCGCAGCGCGATGCCGGCGTGCGACAGGAAGACGCGGATTCGCCGGGCGAAACCCGTGGAGGTTCCTCCGGGAGTCTCGGCGGCCTGGGACTCGCCGGCCGCCTTGTCCGCGCCTTGACGGTCCAGCGCGCGCGGATCCTCCGTCTTGACCCTCGTCGAGCGAGCCTTGTGCCGTCCTGGACGGCTCCCCCACCGGGCGACCAGGATGGTCGCTGCTGCCCAGCACGCGATGCCAGCGACCAGCAGCCAGACGGGCACTGGAGGGCTCCACGGCGCGACCAGGATGGCCGCTGCCGCCCAGCACGCGATGCCAACGATCCACATCCAGCCGGGGATTCGCCGGGCGGAACCCGTGGAGGTTCTTCCGGGAGTCTCGACGGCCTGGGACTCGTCGACCGCCTTGTCCGCGGTTTGAAGACCCTCCGAGACGCGCTCCACGGCGCGAGCGAGCCGCATCCGGACCGCGTCGGGGCCCTCTCCCGTCTCGAGCGCGAGCTCGTTCCAGGACCGCCCGAGAGCCCGCTGGTCGGCGAGCCAGCGTTCTTCGGCCGTGAGGCCCTCCCGGAATTCCTCCAAGAGTTCGCGGCTCTTGACGCTCGCTCCGGGAGGCTCGTGCCGGCCGCTCGGCCGCACGCCTCTCCCGTAGGCCTCGAGCGCTTCGGCGAAATGGGCCGCGGAGGGCCATCGAAACGCGGCCCGCTTTGCGAGGCAGCGGAGCACGATGTCGTCCAGAGCCTCGTCCACGGCCGGGTTCAGGCTTGAGGGCGGCGGGACGGCTTCGCGGGAGATCCGCCAGTAGACGTTCGCCTTCGATGGGCCCTCAAACGGGGCCTGGCCGGTCAGGCAGAAGTAGAGGATGCCGCCCAGGGCCCAGACGTCTGTCGGCGGGCCAATCTTCTGCGTCTCGCCCTGGGCCTGTTCCGGAGACATGTACTGGGGCGTCCCGAAGACCGCGCCTGTAACGGTCAGCGTGTCCCCCCGCGCCAGGTGCCGCGCCAGGCCGAAGTCCATGAGGATCGGCTCCCGCTCCGCCCGGAGCACCACGTTCTGGGGCTTGAGGTCCCGGTGAACGATCCCGTGCTCATGGAGACAGCTAACGGCGCGGGCGATCTTCGCCACGAGTTGCGTGGCAAGGGCGGGCTCGGGCCGCCAACGCTTGACCGCGCGGTCGAGCCGGCATCCCTCCACGTACTCCATCGCGATGTAGAGAACCCCCGCGTCCTCGCCGACGTCGTGCACGAAGACGATGTTCGGGTGGCGGGCCTCTGCGGCGAGCCGGGCCTCTCGCAGGAATCGCTTCCGGTCGGTGTCGTCCGCGAGCTCGGCCGAGAGCATGACCTTCAGGGCTACCTCGCGGTCGAGGCGCGGGTCCCGCGCGAGATACACGACGCCCATCCCGCCGCGCCCGAGCTCCCGGAGGATCGAGAACCGGCCGATGCGGCTTATCTCGGTCCCGACCGCCGGGATCTCCGCGTCAGATTCAAGGACGATGCTCGGCGCCTCCACGGTTCTCTTCGACTGCTCGGAGGGCTTCTCCGGCGCGACGATCGTCCCAGCGCACCCGCGGCAGGCGAACCGGGCGCCGGGTCGATTCCTGAACACGTTGTACTTCCTGCCGCACTCCAGGCAGCGCACGATCCGCCGCCCTTCTTCCTCTTCGATATCCCAGATCTGGACCGGGGTGAGATAGCCTCGATCCCGGAAGAAGGGCGCGATGCCCGACCCTCGATGCTCCGCGACGCGATTCGCGTCCTCCAGGACCTCCTCTATCTGGGCGGCGGTGATCCAGCCGTGCTCGAGGGCGCGCCGGGCGAAGGCAACGTCGTTGGGCGAGGTCACGCTGGGCCTTCCTCTAGGTCCGGTTGGCTGTTTTTTAGTTCCGCGTTCCGCGTTCCGCGTTCCGAGTTCCAGGCGGCCCCCTCCTCTCCAGCCGCAGGAGCGGCTTCACGCTTCTCGAACTGCTCCTGGTGCTCCTCGTGATCGCCTTCTTCGTGGGCCTGGCGCTCGCCTCGTTGTCCGGCGGCCAGGCGCGGCGCGACCTCGACCACTCGGCGGCACGGCTCGTGTCGAGCCTGAAGTGGGCGCGCGAGCGCGCGGTCCTCACCGGCCGGCGGCACCGCCTGGCCGTCTCGCAGGTCGGCGACTCGGCCTGGCTCGAGGACGAGGCCGATCCGCTGGACGAGCCCGGCGTCTTTGCGCCGTCGGAGGGTCCGTGGGGGCGTGCTTCG
>JACQVV010000171.1 GCA_016209595.1 Planctomycetota bacterium | reverse complement strand
GCCGGAGGCTCCGCGAGGCCGCGAGAAGGGAAGGGGAGGGGGCCGCTGGCGCGACCTTGGCTTCGCAAAGGGAGTGCCGGCGGTGGGAAGGGGGAGGGGGCAGTTCCTCTCCCCCTGACAAGGACGGGGAGATGGCGAGTCAGCTCGCCTCGGTCGCCCTGCGCATGGCGGGAGCGGTCGCGGGCCCAGAGATCGACCGCCGCTACGCCGCGGCGCCCTTCGCCGAAGCGCGGGAGCTCCTGCGCTCCCTGGAGGGCGCGGGAGAAATCGACCCCTCGATCGACGGATACGATTCGCTCGAGCGGGAAGTCGACCGGGTCCTCTCCGCCCTCCGGGCCGAAGCCGATCTCCTCGCCTCGCCGTCCGAGGATCCGCTCGCGATGTCGGACCACAGCCTCCCACGGGCGCGCTAAAGGAGGTCCACACATGCCCACCTCTTCACGCCCGGTCACGATCCTCGTGGTGGATGGCGAACCCGCGGTCCGCCGGTTCGTCCGGCGTGTCCTGGAAGGGGCCGGCTACTCGGTCCTGGAAGCGGGGAGCGGCGAGGAAGCGGTCCTTGCCGCCGCCGCGCACCCGGGCCCGATCGAGGTTCTCCTCGTCGACCTGTCGCTGCCGCTCGCTCCCGGACACGACGTCGCGGCCCGCATGTCCGCTTCGCGTCCCGGGATCCGCGTCCTCTACATGTCGGCTGGACCCCAGCAGGATGCCACAGACATGGCGGAGGCCCGGTCGGTCCTGAAGAAGCCGTTCCCGATCCGCGAGCTGCTCGCCCGCGTATCGGGGGCGCTCGGCGATACGCCCCGCGACTCCCATTGACCGCGACCGCCGTGCCCTTGTCCGTTTCCCACCGACTTCGTCGACCCCCGACGATGGAAGTAGGGCGGGGGCTTGTCCCCCGCCGTCTTCGGCCATGCGCCGGGCTTCGGCGGGGGACAAGCCCCCGCCCTACGACTTCTTTCCTCCAGCCTCCGGCCTCCAGCCTCCAGTCTTCCTTGTCAGGGGCTCCGCGGACGTGCTAACTTGCGGCACTTGCGGCGGGAACCGGACGACAGGTTTCGAGGCACGAACACGTGAGCGGGGAAACGGGAGGGAGCTCGCGGCTCTGGAATCCGGACCTCGCTCCCACCGGCCCGGAGCGCCGGACCTGGAACGTCTGGAACATCGCGGCGCTTTGGATCGGGATGTCGGTCTGCATCCCGACCTACAACCTGGCCGCGGGACTCGTCACGAGCGGGATGAGCTGGTGGCAGGCGGTTCTCACGATCTTGGCTGGGAACGCCATCGTCCTCGTCCCGATGGTCCTTTCCGCCCACGCGGGGACCAAGTACGGAATCCCGTTCCCCGTGTTCCTCCGCGCGCCGTTCGGAGTCCTGGGTTCGAACGTTCCGGCGATGCTGCGCGCCCTGGTCGCCTGCGGCTGGTTCGGAATACAGACGTGGATCGGCGGCGAGGCGATTTACGCGCTCCTTTCCATCTTCTTCGAGACGTGGAAGACGCTCGCGCCGATCGGCAGACTCGGCATCAACCCCGCCCAGGCCGCCTGTTTCCTCGTGTTCTGGGCCCTGAACGTCTACTACATCGTCCGAGGGATCGAGTCGATCAAGTGGCTGGAGACCTTCTCCGCGCCGCTTCTCATCGCGATCGGGCTCGTCCTCCTCGGCTGGGGGATCGCGAAGGGCGGCGGTCTGGCGAACGTCCTCGGGAAGAGCGAGCAGTTCTCTCGCGCGAGCGTCACGGCGAGGGTCGAGGGGGGCCGCGCGACGGTCGAGGTTGGGTCCTTCGACGACCGGGCGACTCGTGTCCGCCTCGCGACGATCGAGAAGGGTTCGAAGACTCCGAAGGGGCTCGCGACCGAGTGGCGGCCTACGGGTGAGGAGCCGCACGAGACCCTTGTCCCCGAGGGGCACGTCATCGTGGCCCAGCTCGGGGACGCCGAGGGTCACGTCTCGAGCGTCCTCATCGCGAAGGAGGCCTCGGGCGGCGTCTCCTTCTGGTTCTTCGTCGCGAACCTCACCGCCATGGTCGGCTTCTGGGCGACGCTCTCCCTCAACATCCCCGACTTCACGCGCTACGCCCGGTCGCAGAAGGACCAGATGCTGGGCCAGATCGTCGGCCTCCCGACGACAATGGCGCTCTACTCGTTCATCGGCGTGGCCGTAACCTGCGCGGCGGTCGTCGTCTTCCCCGATATCCTCGTGGTCGAGGACGCGCCGTGGGACCCCGTGCGCCTCATCGCGGACCGGTTTGCGGACTCAAAGCTCGTGACCTTCGTCGCGATGGTCGCGATCGCCATCGCGACCCTCACAACGAACATTGCCGCGAACGTCGTCTCTCCCGCGAACGACTTCTCAAACCTCGCTCCGAACCGAGTGAGCTTCCGCACCGGCGGCCTCATCACGGCCGTGATCGGCGTCGCCATGATGCCCTGGAAGCTCCTCGCGACGGCCGGGGCCTACATCTTCACCTGGCTCATCGGCTACGGGGCGCTTCTCGGCCCGATCGGCGGGATCATGATCGCCGACTACTACGTCGTCCGGCGCACGCGGCTCGCGGTGGAGGACCTCTACCGCGCGGACGGCGCCTATGCTTACCGCGGGGGGTTCAACCTTCGCGCCCTCGCCGTCCTGGCCGTCGCCATCCTTCCCAACGTGCCGGGCTTTCTCGTCGAGGGGGGCTTCGTCGCCGCGGACGTGGTGCCGGAATTCTTCAGGTATCTCTACAAACTCGCATGGTTCGCCGGCTTCGCCATCGCGTTTGTGCTCTACCTTCTCGTGGCGAAGAAGCCCGGGAAGGGCGAGAATTGAAGGTCGATTCCATGCTTCGCTCCGCCCTCGTAGCCTTCCTCTTCGCCGCCCTCGCCCTCCCGGCCCTCTCGCAGGAGAAGGAGGAGAAGGTCGAGGAGCTCCCCTCCGCTCTCGCCGACGCACGCGCCGGCGAGTGGGTCGAGTACCGGATGGTGACCCGGGTCGAGAATCCGGGCGGGGAGCAGGTTTTCGAGACGACCCTTAAGCAGACGGTGATCGAGCTCACCGACGTCGAGGTCCGGATCCGGAGCGAGTGGTCGGTCCTGGGGCAGGTGCAGGAGACCGAGTGGGTCTACCGCCGCGGGATGACCTGGTGGGAGGAGCTCTCGGAGGAGTTCTCGGCGGGAGGGACCGAGGTCGCATTTGTCGAGGGCACCGTGAAGCGGGAGACCCTCGAGCGCGACGGGAAGTCGTATGCGTGCCGGAGGGTCGAGGCGAGACTCCGGGCGACCGAGCGAAGCCCGCAAGGCGTCGCGCGATACGCGATGCGGATCTCTTTCCTCCTCTGTGACGAGTTCCCTGTCGGTGGGCGCCTCGCCACCGAGGTCGCGGTCTCCATGGACGAGAAATCGCCCCCGGCGCGGGTCGCGGTCGCGGAGCTCACCGGTTCCGGTCGTTGACTGTGCGCGGCGCGCACGGTCCGGAAGCCGGAAACGTGCGATCTTGCAACATCGGCCTCCGTCGCGGCGCGAATCGGGAGCAGCGCAATTCCGCCATGGGAGGGGAGATCCGGCGAATCGGATGCCCGCCCGAGTGAGCCGGCACGCGGCGTGCGTATTCTCCAGACGGAAAGTCGGGCGGCCGGACGGGACCTCTCCGCGGTGGTTCGAGAACTTCCTCT
The DNA here is from genome assembly GCA_016209595.1 of Planctomycetota bacterium. Lineage (GTDB taxonomy): Bacteria > Planctomycetota > JACQVV01 > JACQVV01 > JACQVV01 > JACQVV01. Next base: position 1,908 of record JACQVV010000171.1, on the reverse strand, counting down.
CTTCCACGCCGGCTCCTCCGCACTCCGCGCTAAAGGTGAATCCTTCCCCAGGATCGCCTCCTTCGTGCAAGGCTCCGGACGCGGCGGGGCACCCCGTCCGGTCCGCCCCCTTTCCGGTGGTCAGTGGTCAGTGGTCAGTGGTCAGTGAAAAGCGACAGCTCGCCACCGAACATCACGGCCCCAGGAGATCCCGCGCGAGATCGAAGAGTCCGAGGAGGTCGGCGGAGGAAGCGAGCACGGCGGCCACGAAGATGCGGCGGATCCAGACCTCCCCCTGCCGGATGGCGAGCACGGTGCCGGCCCAGCCCCCGAGCGAACCCCCGGCGCCCAGCGCGAGCCCGATCCTCCAGTCCACCTCTCCCAGCCCCGAAAAGAGGGCGAGGACCGGGATCGTGAAGACGAGGATGACCAGGACCTTCACGCCGTTGGCGCGGACGAGGTCGAAGCGGCCGATCCGGGCGAGGGCGACGAGGATGAGGAAGCCGATCCCCGCCTGGATGAAGCCGCCGTAGAACCCGAGGAGCGCGAAGGAGGCGAAGAGCGCCACGCGGCGCCCCCTGGAGATCGGCGGCGCTTCCCCCTCCCTCGCGGCGGCGGAGCGGCGCAGCATGAGCGCGAGACCGGCGAGGAGGATCCCGCCCACGATCGGCTTGAAGAGGCTGTCGGGGATGAGGCTCGCGAGGTAGGCTCCCGCGAGCGCGGTCGGCACGGCCGCGGCGGAAAGGGCGAGTCCCACCTTCGTCTCTCCCACCCCCTTGCGGCGGAAACTCCACGCCGCGGTCGCGTTCTGGAACAGGATGGCGACCCGGTTTGTCGCGTTGGCGTCGGTCGCGGGGAGGCCGAGATAGATGAGAACGGGCAGGCTGATGAGGGATCCTCCGCCGGCCATGGTGTTCACGGCGCCGCAGGCGAACCCCGCGAGCGCAGCGAGGAGGATCTCGAACACCCATGCACCGTATGCCCGGCGGCGGGGCCAGGTCAAGCCGCTGCCTTGCCCGGCATCCGCCTCGCGGGTAAAAGGGGGTGCATGTGATTTCTGGAGGAGGTAGGGTGGCGATGAAATGGAGCGCGGAGGTCGCGGCGCTGGCGGCACTCGCCTTTCTCGTCCTCGGGTGCGACGGGGACGAGGGGAAGGAGCGGAAGAAGGAGAAGAGGACATCCGCAGCGGACGAGAAACCCACTCCGTCCGACGAGGATGGCGAAAAGGAGAATGGAGGAGGCGAGACCGCGAAGGACGGCGTCGAACCGGTCGCGATTCTCTCGACCACGCAGGGCGAGATCACGATCCGCTTCTTCCCGAAGAAGGCCCCGGAACACGTGAAGAACTTCCTCGCGCACGCGAGGAGCGGCTACTACGAGGGGACCTACTTCCACCGCGTCATGCAGGGTTTCATGATCCAGGGGGGCGATCCGAACACGAAGAACGACGACTCCCAGGACGACGGGCAGGGGGGCTACAGCTACAAGGGTCCCGGGAAGTACCTCAAGGCGGAGTTCAGCGACATCCAGCACGTGCGCGGGATCGTCTCGATGGCGCGGAGCGGCGGGAAACCCGATTCCGCGGGCAGCCAGTTTTTCATCATGGTCGCGACCAACAAGGGCCTCGATGGCCAGTACAGCGCCTTCGGGGAGGTGATCCGGGGGATGGAGGTTGCCGACCGGATCGTCTTGGAGCCGGGCGAGCCGCTGAGCCGGAGCGGGGATGTCCGCCCTTACAAGCGGCAGTTCATCGAGAGGATCCGGATCGAAGAGTGGCCGACGCGGAAGGTCGACGAGACTGGGGACGCTAACCGCCGGTAGCCGCGCGAGCGAAGAGCTCGGCGCGGCGGCGGATCTCCCCAAAATCCCCCACGGCGCGAACTGGACGACTATCGTCGCTCCGGCCATCCTGGCCTTCGCTCCTCCCGG
>JACQVV010000174.1 GCA_016209595.1 Planctomycetota bacterium | reverse complement strand
GGCGCGAGCGTCGCCGTGAACATGCGCCGGGCGCGGCTCGAGAGGCACCTGTCGCTCGACGCGCTGGCAGGCCGCTGCGGGATCAGCCGCTCGATGCTCTCCCAGATCGAGAACCAGCGCTCGGTCCCGTCGATCACGGTCCTGTACAGGATCTCGGAAGGTCTGGGAATTCCCCTCGCAAGCCTGGTGGAACCCCAGACGGGCCGGAAGCTCGTCGTCCTGAAGCTCGAGGACACCCGGACGCTCTCCTCCTACAACGGGCTCTACCAGACCCGCACCCTCTTTCCGTTCGACGACCCCCTCCACCCGATCGAGTTCTACGAGGCGACGCTGCTCCCCGGGTGCCACCAGACATCGAACGCCCATCCGGTCGGGACCTCCGAGTACCTCGTCGTCGTCTCCGGGCTCCTGCGCCTGAAGGTCGGGGACCGGATGGTCGAGCTCCGCCCGCGCGATTCCGTCTTCTTCCAGGCGGACATCCAGCACGAGTACGTAAACCCCGGGCGGGAGAACGCCGTGCTCGCCATGGTGGTGACGCGGCCGGGAAGGTAGTCCTCGGGAAAACCGCTATCCCAGAGCCTTCAGGAGCGCCGCGGTTCCGGAGTAGCGGTCCTTCGGCTCCTTCGCCATCATCTTCACGACGAGCGCCGAGGTCCGCGCGGAGATCCCCGGGCGCACGGACCGCGGGGGCACTATGGGTTCGTAGACGTGTTTCAGCATCACCTCGATCGGCGAGCGGTTGTAGAAGGGGACGTTCCCGACGAGCGCATGGTAGAGGGTGGCCCCGAGAGAGTAGATGTCCGAGCGGATGTCGATGTCGTCCCTGCCGAGCGCCTGCTCCGGGCTGATGTAGTCGGGCGTCCCGACGATGAAGCCGGTCGCCGTGAGCGAGGTCGAAGTCTTCGCGCCGATCGACCTGGCGAGGCCCAGGTCGCACAGCATCGCCTTCCCGCTCGAGGCGAGAAGGATGTTCGCCGGCTTGATGTCCCGGTGCATGTAGCGGCGTGCCTCCACGGCGGAGAGGGCCTGGACGACCTGGACCAGGATCGCGAGCGCCTCGGCCTCCGGCACGGACCCTTCCGACTCGATCCTCCGGCGCAGGCTCCTTCCCGCGACGTACTCCATCGCCAGGAAGTAGAGACCTTCCGAGAACCCGACCTCGAGCCCGCGGACGAGGTTCGGGTGATCGAGGTCGAGGAGAATCCGCGACTCGCGCAGGAAGCGCTTCACGGCATCCTCGCGGGAAAGGAGCTCCGGGCGGATGATCTTCAAGGCACCGGCTGCGAGGACTCCTCCGATGTGGCTTCGCAGACGTCCCGGCGCTCAGGAGACTAGGTCCACTTTCCGGGACCAGAAGCGGACCATCCCTCGTGAGCGCCGGGGGGCCAGGAATCACGGGGCCACGGACCGGGCAAGACGACCTGGAATCGGACCGCTTTCGACGAGTCGTTAGAGGCACCAGCCCTAGCGGCGGCCTCGCCATCTCGACCCGCGCGCTCTTCGGCCGCCGTCCACGCGCGACCCGGGGTTGATGAACGACCCCACGAACGCGAGTACCATTCCGAGAGCCGACGCGTAGAACCCAACTCCCAGAAACTCGAGGCCCCCCCCGCCATCGTCGTCGCGAGTACGGCTCGTCGAGCTCCCGGATCCATTCGGTTCCGGGTCGCCGGAGTCGCGGAGCCGCGCCGGATCGAAGTCCCCCAGGACGTCGATCAGGATCACGAGGATCGAGAAGAGAGGCGACACCGCGGAGAGAATCTTCGTCACGACGCTGTTCCGCCCGCGTTGATACAGGCTGAGCTCCACGAGGATCCCGATCAGGCAGGTCACGGGGATGAGGTAGAGGGAATAGAGGGAGTAGAACTTGATTCGGAGAGAGAATGGCACTCCCTTTCCGCCGCTCGCTCTCGAGGCCGACTCCAGGAAGCGCAACGTGAGACTCGCCAGTCGTGGGATCTCGAAGCCGGAGAAGCTGATGACAAATGCGTCGATCCAGGGCAGAAAGAACCCGACCAGGAGGAGTCCCGCCCCGAAGAGGTACGTCACGTTGATCGCGCGAGGACCCTGGGGGGCAAGACGGATTCTCGATGAGCGTCTCCCTATCGATCGGGACCGCCCGTGCGCCCGGCCACCCTGCGGTTCGATCGAGTCCGCTGCCGTTGGAGCCGGGGCTGGTGCAACCGGCTGCGCCGCCCACTGCGCAGGTATGGGAGGCGGTGCTTGATGACCAGCGCCAACAGGCAAGATCGGAACGGCGGCCTCCTCCTCGCGTGGCACGACGAGCTGCTTCGCGCAGGAGGGACAGGAGGCGACACGACCGGCCATCTCCGCCTTCGCTCGGATCTCCTGCCCGCAGGAGTAGCATCGAAACGTGAATGATCTGGCTGCCGGCCCTGCCGGGGCGAGGTCTGAAGGGTCGGGTGGCGCCGAGGCGGGCGGCGGTGCCGGAGGCGTCCGCGGGGCGGGTGGCTCGACCTTCACGGGGTACGAGCAGCGCGAGCAGGAAACACTCCGTCCTCGCTTGGAATCGTCGTACTGGGTGGTGACTCCGCAGTTGGGACACGCGATCTTGAGAGGCATCGATCACCTGATTTCCAGAGTGCCGTTCGATCACTCGAGGACGCTTGCGACGACCTCCACCATTTGCCGCGGCGTGCACTCGAACCCGGGGATCCTGCAGTCGTACATGGACTCGAATTCTGCGTTCTCCGAGCGAACCGCCTCCAGGATGAACGCGCTCGCATCGGTGCCGGATCGACTCCATTCCTCGAGGAGGGCCGCGCGGACGTGCCGGCACGAGGTACGGAAGCCCGCATGGACCTCGACGAGGTTGCGCGCAGCCGCAACGCACGACTCCACGAATGCGTCCCACCGGGGAAACACGTCTTGGTACAGACCCTGCACGACAATCTCCTGCCCCGACTTCTTGGCGCGGTCGTCCACCAGCCATGCCGCGATTCCGGCCCCAACCATGGCTCCGAGAGTCCCGAACGCGACGCCGCCGAGGAATCCTCCCCATGAGACCGCGGTCTCGGCCTGCTCGTACCGCTCGTGGCTGTCCGCGTACAGCTCGACGCGGCCACCGGCGGCCTCAGCTGCGGCTTCCACGAGTTCGAGGCGGGCGATCGGCGTCTGCACAACAATCTCGATCGTGCGGCGGATCTGCTCGATGTCGTCCGATTCCATCGGGACGAACCTCGGGAGGGTGTGCGGATGTACCAGCCGGGGTCCGAGGCGTTCGAGTGCGCCATTCTCCTCGTCGAACCACTCCGCACTCGCTACTTGCGAGAACGAACGGAGGTGCTCCTTCAGGCTGTCGCCGTCGTCCAGAGGACCCAGCTCGCCCAGCAGCGCCTCAAGGTGCTTCGGGTCGGACACGGGGTGCGCCGAGGCAGTGTCGATGGCCGAGCGGAGCTCGGTGTTGTACGCCAAGATGGGCACGAGAAACTTTCCCGCGGCGAGAAACCCGCGCTCGCGGGAGTAATGATCGCATTCGGCATCCGGGAACCGTGGGGCGTTGCCCTCGGTCGTGAAGACCGGGGGCAGACGCGGGACAACCGCCGCTCTGCGTTCGCCGAGGGGGTGGGGGAATCCCGTAGGCGCCCGGTCGGGTACTACCAGCGCGACGGCGCAGACCGGGCACGCGACTGACCGTCCCACCAAGTCCATCTGTGCACGAATAGGGTTGCCGCAGGAAAAGCAACTGAATTCGAACGCCACCCCGGGCGATTGCGCGGGAGAAGGCGCGACTGGCGGGGCTGTGTTTCTTGACGGTGCCTTCGGCTCGACTCGCACCGGGAAGGAGCAGCGGGAACACGGCTCGGTCCGCCCTAGCAGGGAGTCGTCGTGGTGCGACGCAAGGCCGCAGTTCGGACAGGCGATCTTGATGCCCAATCTTCAACGCTCCGGGAGCGCCCCGCGGGACCCGGACACGGCATCAGGGCAAACGCGACGCATGTTCACTTCTCCCAGCCAACGGGTCTGCTGAGTGGCTGGCGTTGCTTGGATTCCGACGCCTCCTTCTTGTTGCGGGCCTTGAGTGCCTCGGATGCCCGACACATTGCCCTGAAGCGCACCAGCCTGTCCCGATACTCGATGAGGTCGAGCTCGTGGTCGTGCAGAATCAGGTCCCCTCGGACTTCATCGTCCTGGAGATAGCAGTCACAGATCACCGCGACGATGTTCTGCGTAACTACGTCTTCGGCTGCGCCGTCCATGGCCGCCAGAATCCTCTCTTTCTCGACCTCCAGTTCGTCGATCGTGGGGCCGGCTTGCTCAGGAAGCCGCGCTTCCCCATCTCGCGGAGAATGCAGCACGCCCAGGCCGAGGACGAACACACCGCCGCAGCAGAGTGCGAGGCAAGCCATAGCCCCAATCGATACTCCGATCAGTAGAAGCCTCCGATTCCGTTTCGGGTCTTCCATGGAGAGCCTCGCGGGGGTCGCCGGGATGAGCTCGCTGGACTCTCCGGGAGCGAAGATAGGCACCACCGCGTCCTCGGAGGGCTCCGGGACCGTGACCGAAGCCTTGCAGGCGGGGCAGGAACCTGCCCTTTCGGCCATGCCCCGCGGGACGCCGATCTTCTCGCCGCACGAGGGGCAGAGGAAGCGGATCCTGGCCTCCGCTGCCTGCGTCGCGATCCGTACAGGAAACGAGCAGCGTGAGCAGGGCGCGGTTGGCCCAGGCGACGAGTCGTCGTGCTGCGACACCAGCCCGCAGTTGGGGCATGTGGCCTTGAGGGGCATCGTTCACGCTCAGTCGTTGCCGAAACGGCGAGGGGCCCATCCCCTCTGGGCAACGCTCGATGGGGTCATTCGGTCTCCGGTTCCCTGCCGTTCGACGGCCACATCTCCGGCCAGTCGCGCCACTCCTGTAGCACGCCGGCCGGGAGTTCTCGTGCCTTGAGAAGCTCGCCGAGGAGGCGACCGGTCCGGGTTCCGTCCGTTGGAGCAAAGAGGGGTTCGCCTTCGAGGAGGCCGCCAGCAGCATCGCGACGAAGAACCATGTCTCCTTCGGAGTTCTTGATGGCGACGACATGGAATCTGTACGCGTTCGATCCTGCCTTGGGATCCGGGCGGACAGCCCAGAGCTCCTGGCAGTCATCCGTGGCGGAGTAGACCCCCCAGGATTCCCCCGCAGCTTTCGCCTGACCGCGGCACTGGAGTCGGCGGCTCAGGGAGGTCCGGAAGACGTCGCGACGGAATTGCCAGAGGGCGATCGCGCGGGAGAGGTCGGGGAGGGCGTCGAGGGCCGCGCGCCTTCGCCGGGAGGCGTCCTTCGCGTCCGGCTGGCCGGAGAGCCACGCCGCGGGCGCGTCGAAGGGTCGCCACTCCTTGTCCAGCCGGGTGAAGTCCTCGAGCAGGCGGTCGCCGAGGTTTGAGAACGGGGCGAGGAGTTGCCGAACATACGTCATGGCCACCACGGGTTCCATGTCCTTGCGGCTGGCGATGGTCTGGATCTCATGCCAGGCGAAGTCCGCGAAGGAGACGTGGTCCTGACCTGCGAGTCGCTCGAGGAACCCGCGTAGGTACTCGGCGTGGGGGACGAGGTGAGGGTCGATCTCGGGGCGGTCGTTGAAGAAAGTCGCCGTCTCGACGGAGAACGACTCGTCGACCATGGGGCCGGAGAACCCATAGAGCTGGTTCATGCGCGACGACTGCCGCGGAACGTCGAAGAAGTAATAGACCTCTTTCTTGTTCCGGTTTCCGGCAGCCGGCCGTAGGGAATAGAGGTCGTGGTAGAGGCGGACCTTTTCGAAGCGACGGAAGGCCGCGATCGTGTCATCCACCTGCTGGTGCCAGAGGAAGTCCCTCTGGACCGCGAGGTACGTGTCCCGCCAGGGAAAACGCTCGTCACCGAATGCGGGCGAGAGCCCGTCCATGAGCTCCCTCGATCTCTGATCGTCGGCCAGGACGATCGGCGCGCAGTTGGCGATGAGGCCGTAGATCGGGCATCGCTCCAGGAGTGTCGACAACCCTCGCGAGGTCCGTTCCGGCAGGTCCCGGCGAGCCAGCCCCGCGCGAAGTGCCGCCTCGTAGGCTTCCAGGTCGGGCAGGGTGTCGTAGACGGCTTCGATCTCCTTTCGGCGCTCCTCCTGCTCGCGGAGGACGACCTCGAGATGACGCCGTGCCGATGCGATCTCCGCCTGGATCGCGGCGAGCCTCTCGCTCTGGGCGGCCGAAACGCCCTCGATGCCCGCGGCCGACTGATAGAGGGGATCGATCCCCTCGAGAGTCATCCGGAATAGATCCGGATCCTCTGAGCAGTCGATGCGCTTGAGAGTCTCGAGCTCCTTCTCCACGGCGGTCGCGGCGGCATCGAACCGACGATCGAACTCCTGCTGGCGGCGCCTCTCCGCGTCCGCGACGTCATTCTTCAGTCGGGCATGCGCAAGGCGGTCCTCGTCGTCCTGCGCGAGGTCGTTCGCCTGCCGGAGGAGCTTCCAGGTTTCGTCCGTGGGCTCGAATCCAGCGGGCCGCAAGCGCTCGACGCGCGCGAGCAGCGCGCTGAATTCCTCCTTGCGCTTCTTCGCGTTGGCGATCTCCTCCTCGACCAGGGAGCGGCGCTCGGCGACTTGCGGGTCGTGGGCGAGCTGGGGGGCGCTCGATTCGAGTTCGTCGAGGATCTCTCGCGCACGAGCCCAATCGTGGCTTTCGATCGCGGCGTCGATCCTGGCGAGCCACTCGTTCCTCGTATTCCTACGGACGAGCCAGTACGAGAGAAAGGCAACGGCGGCGAGCAGAACGACGGCTCCTCCCGCGATGCCCGCGAACCTCAGGCGGGCGCGCCGTCGGGCCGCTTCCTCGATAGCGGCGAGTCGCGCCCCGGCGCGCTCGACCAGCTCGGGAGGGACCTCCCGTCCGAGGTCAGAGATGCCCTGCAGGCCGTCCTGAATCTTGTTTGCCCCCGGAGCGCTGACGAGAAGGCTCGTGAGATCGGCCAAGCGGGCCTGGAAGGCGGCCTCCTCCTCGGCGAGGCGAGCCTCGCGGGCGGCCGCCTCCTCACGCCGGCACGTCTCCTCGGCGAGCCATCGCGAGGCCTCCTCCACCTGCTGCCGAAGGCCGTCCCGCGGGCGGAAGTCCTCGTCCTCGCACTTCTGCGACCAGCGTTCGAGGGCGCCCGTCAGTCCCTCGATGTCCTGGGCGGCATAGGCGTCGCTCACGGCCGTCGCGATCTCTTCTGCCTCGCGCGAAAGCCGCTTCCCCCGCACCGCGCGATGCCTCTCCACGGCGGCGCTCCGGAGTTTCTCTGTCGGGGAATGCAACCAGTCTCGCGAGAAGAGTTCGATGCGAAGCTCGTGGAGGCGTCTTTCGTCCGCGGCGCGGAACGCGGCCTCGACTTCCGGGGCGAGCTCCCGGCAGCGGACGACCTCGAGGGCCGCGAGGTCCTCGACCCAGAACGGGCTATTCGGATCCATGGCCCGTATCCGCCGCAAGACGAGCATCTTCTCGCGCGTGGTGCCCAGCAGCGAGACCCTGCGGTGAACGGTGAGGAGGCGTTCCATCTCGCTCGCGCCCTCGCGGTCCCCATCCAGGGCGCAGGCGAGCATCTCGACGAGTTCCGGAGAGACCGGGACGGCCTCGGGGAGTCCGTTCGCCGCGCAGGCGTCCTGCCAGTTCTGGAGCTCGTCGGCCAGAAGGATCCGCGCCAAGTCGAGGAGCGGGGGATTGTCCTCGGCGACGTGACGCGCTTCCGTGCGCAGTCCCTTGGCGAGAAACGCAGCGCAGTCCTCGAGCCGGCGATTGACCCTCGCGACGACCGCGGCGTATTGCTCGGCCAGATCGACGAGATCGGGTGTGACCGTGGGCGTTGCGCGGCGGAGGAACTGGCGGACCCGGTCGATGACCTTGCGTTCAGCGTACATGGAGGCTCAACCTTGGAACGTGATGCGGATCACTTGAATCTTCTGGAGTTTTCCGCTGTTATCGGGGGCTGTCATCTCGATGACGGCTTCTTCGGATCCCGCTCTCGACAGCGCATTTAGGTCCCTGCTGTCCAGGATTCCGAGTAGCGTGTCGCGGGCGGCCTTGTAGCGACGAGCCCAGTCGTTCGCATCTTTGGGGAGCAGGTTCTCCAGCTCAGGCTGCAATACTTCGATGTCTTTGAGGATCTTGCGGAAGTCCCCCAAGGCCTTGACCTCGACGGGCGATAGCGCCGTCTTCTCTTCCGTCTCTTTGTCCGGGAAGTGCTTCGATTTATCGAGCAGGGATTTCAAATCCGTGTTTGCCTTGTCCCGACTCTCCCGAAACTCGTCCTGCTTGGTGGAGGAAAGACCGGTGACCTCCGGGGCACCGCGGCACGCGTCTCTGGCGGCCGCCCATCTCTCCTTGAAGAAGACGGCATGGAGGTCGAGTCCCTCTTGCGACTGTTCCCAGGACACGGCGATCGTGCGGGCCTTCCGCTGGAGCGCAATGGTAGGGGGATCTGGCTCCCACGCGTCGAGGAACGCCAGCGGGATAGGCAGCGTAGCTCGACCTGCGGGCCAATCTCTGTCGACCGGATCGAGCGGCTGAACGAGGTAGTGGCACTCGTGTCCCTCGTTGTCCTCCAGGATGAGCCACTGCACCGAGGCGATTAACTGCTTCCAGCGCTCTGCGGCATTCAATTGCCTGGCGATCTCGAGCCGCTGCCCCGAGCAAGTAATCGTGAGGTCCCAGCCGCTCTTCGGGTTCATGTCCAGCAGGTCCTTTGTTCCCACTGCGAGACTCCCCGGTTCCTTCTTCAAATCCTCCTCTCTGATCGGGCCGTTCGGACGCAGACGAACATCTACCTTCTCCCATCTTGCGCCGTCCACGGTCCGCGGGATATCGAGTCGTTCGGGGAGGGTTTCGGGTAGCGGAAGCCAGGCGTATTGGATTCGGTTCGCCTCGGATTCGGGGATGGGACCGCCCTCGAGCGGAGCTGGCGCGGGACCATCGTCCGCTGGCGGCCCTGGATTCTGATATGCGGCATCACGTTCCTCGCGAAGCTTCTCTTTCTCCTCCGTTAGCGTGACGACCTTGGTCTCCAAGTCCTTCTTGTCCGAGGCGAGTTGCGTCTTTTCCGTTTTCAGCCGATCGATTTCCTTGCCGTCCTCCTCACGCTTGCGATCCGCCTCGCGCAGTTTCTCTTCCAGGAGTGCGGTGGACTGTGCGGTTGGCGCGGTCGCGTCGCCATCGGTTGAAGACGCATCGTTGGGCCCAAGGGCCTCTTCTGTCTGCCGTCCGCGCGATGCGGGATGCAGAACGACCAGGGCCACGTTTCCGGCAAGTGAGAGGAAGAGCGCGATCGCCACAGCCACCGGCCAGCGGGCGGGAGGTCTCTCGGTTGCGCGCGGCGTGGCGACGACGGGTCGGTGGACAGGGCGCGCGACGACCTCGGGTTCTGGCTCGAGGATGAGCGGTAGGGTAGGGGGGGGTGCGCCCAGTGTTCCCTCGAGGGGGGCAACCGGGCGAGCGCGAGGGCTCGCGACAGGCTTCACAAACGCGGCGGGCGCGACGGGTCGGGCGCATTGCGGTGCCTCTCCCGTGCGCGCTGCTCGAACGTACGGTGAATCGTCCCCGGCCTGTCCGAGAGCCCGTCCCTGGCGGAGGTCGATGACGAGAGCGTCGCGGACTCGCGGGGCTTCCTTGGCGGCGGGAGAGTCGGCGAGGCAGCATCGCCAGGCGACGGGATTCGATGCGGGGAGCGAATGGAGGTATGTGTCGAAGGTGACGTTCCAGCGCCTGTCGAGACGGAGGAGCTGGACGGCCTCGACGAGGAGGGGGAGGAGTTCCATCCCGGGCTCGTAGATGAGGTAGGCCGGTCGCTGGGTCGGGCTGTCCGCGGTCTGCGCCAGCACGCCGGCCCAGCCGGGGTCCCCGACCAGGTTGCCCCACGCTCGGGCCGGCGAGGGCGTGGGCTCCGCGTTGGGCAGGTTCTTCGGATCAGTGAGGTATCGCGGTTCCCCCTCCCAGCGGTCGACCAGGACTTCCGGTTGCGCGAGGACCCACGCGGGGCCAGCCGCCGGCCACTCCGATCGATCCAGGAGAAGGTGGTGCGCGATCTTGTTCGTTCGTCCGGTGTGGTCGAAGCCGCTGAAGGCGACCCGCGAGAGCACGCTGAGCGTCTTCCCCCCGAGGGCAATGCGACGGTGGGCGTAGGACACGGGGTTGAGTCCCGCTTTCGCATCGCCGGCCGCGTAGACAAGCTTGTATCCGCTCAGCGCCTCGAGGGCCTCCACATGGCTCGCTGGCATTCCCTGCGTGCACGCGACCGTGGTGTAGCCGGTCGTTCCCGCGCGCAGGCCTCGAGGCGAGGAGGTATAGATAAGTTCGAGCGCCATCACGCTCTCCGTCAGTAGGTAGCTGCCGCCGCTCCGGAATCGACCCGAGGGACGTGGAAGCGAACGCGGGTCGCGGGACAGACAAGGTTCCGATCGGCGAACGCCAGCGGCAGAAAGTACTCGACCTCGGTCCCTGGAACGCGGACGCGGATCTGATCGCCGGCCACGTCCCCCTCGGTCGGCGGGACACCGGCCGCGGCGATGTCCTCGACGACGGCGAGGAGGCCGAGCTGGGCCAGGACGTAGAGGAAAGGCACCGCGACCCATTGCGCGCGGATGTCGCGCGGTCGGACCGCAAAGGCTCCGTCCTCCCCCTTGTCGGGAGCGTGGCCGAGCGCCGTCACGGGGACATATAGCACGTGCCGGGAAAACGCCTCGGCGGCACCCACGATCTCGGGGCAAGTCTCCTGGAGGAGCACACGGACCATGAGGGCTGCCGTCGCGACCGAGTCCGCGTCGAGACCGGAGACCCCGAGCGTCTTCGATTTGGTTCTCCTGTCGTTCGGTTGCAGGGTGGACCCAGTCGAATCGGCCGTTTGCAACTCCCTGCGGGCGAGAACGATGTCGCGCGGCTCTCAGAATCTCGGAACGCCGAGTTGAAGCCT
>JACQVV010000028.1 GCA_016209595.1 Planctomycetota bacterium | reverse complement strand
CGTTGCGCCTCCTCAACAACCGACTCCGTTAGGTTGTTTCGTCGGCGCGCCTCGCCTGGCGGCGTCTCGCTCGGCCTCGGTGTTGACGCATTTATTTCCCTACAGCCCCTTAGGGAAGTGGGGGAGGGCTTTCTCGCCGCCCGCGCCGCGTAGTCTCTCGCGTTCTTGACCAGCGCCCGCCGGAGGGTCCTCGCGATCGCGGGCCAGCCGGAAGCCGGAGGATGCACGCTACTATCTGGGGCGTGATTCCACCGCCGACGCGAGCGGCCGGTAGCTCGTCTGGGTTCGGCGAGCCCCTTCGAGCGCCCGGCGCGCCTCCTCGGTGCGATCGAGACTCAGGAGGACCTCTCCCAGATAGACCAGGACGGCCGCGTCGTCGGGGCGTTCGGTAGCGAGGCCCTCCAGCCGGGAGGCAGCCTCGGCGAGCCGACCGGCGTCGAGGTCGACGATCGCCCGATAGAGCCCCTGGTCCAGGCCGAGCTCGGCTCCCGGGCGGGAGAGGATTTCGACCGCCTCGGCGAGCAGGGAATCTCGCTCGGAGCCCGGAAGGTCGCGGGCGCGCTCGATCCGGCACCAGGCAAGACCCAGGAGAGCGAGTGGGTCCTGGGGAACGGTTGCAAGGGCCTGGCCATAGAGCTCCTCGGCGAGCGGGATTTCGTTTCTGAAGAGATGGAGGTCGGCCAGGCCCCGCAGTCCCTCTGGCGATTGCCTGGCAAGGGTCGCGACGATTCCCTGAACCAGTTTGGTCGGGTCGTCGGGATCGTCGGGATCGCCCGTGAGGGCAAGGATGCCCGCGAGGAGCCCGTACACGCGGCCCCAGGTGGCTTGCTCCGTTTCGCCCGGCCGCGCGACCTTGGGGACGATCTGAGGAATCTGGGGTACGAGTCGAAAGAGCTGCGACTTCCTGCGCTCCCGGGCTTTTCGATTGTCAACCTTGCCGGACGGGAAGATCCGCCTCAGGAACTCGATGTCGAGCTTGATGTACTGCTCCCCCAGCTCGGGGAGGTCCACCATGTCATAGGCGTTGCGCTCCAGGAAGTAGCCGAAGCCGCCGCCCCGCTCCGAGAAGACGAGCGCACCCTCGATATCGAGCTTCCCCAGGTGGCGCTCGAACTGCGCGAGGCGGAGCCCGCGTGGGATCACGTAGTCGAGGTCCGCGATGGCCTCGGGGAGCTCTCCCGCGAGGAACAGGAGGTAGGCACGCAGGCTCCGCGGGGCATCGGAGCTCCGGGGATCGTCATCGACGAGCCAGTCCAGGTCGGCGATTGCGACCGACAGATCGGGCCCCTCTTCTTCGAGCCGGTCTTGCCAGAGGATGGCCCAGATGCGCACGAGTCGGGCCAGGCGTGCCGCGTCCCCTGTCGCGAGCTCGAGCGCCTTCTCGGCGTGCCGGGTCGCCTGGACCCACTTCTGCTGGGTCAGATAGAGGAGTGCCGCGTTGAGCCGATGGGGGAGGGAGGACGGGTCGCGCTCGAGATGGGCCTCGAGCTCCGCTAAACGCGCCAGGGTGTCGGTTGGGTCCGGCGAGGCTGGGGCCCCCTGAACGACGACGAAGCGCATGCCCAGGAAGTCGCGGCGTTCCTCCGGCCGCAGCTCTCTCACTTCTCCTCCTCCACCGGGCCTGGACGAATGGTAGTTCCCTCCCGCGGTGGCGTCGTTCGACGCCTCGCGCAGCCACTCCGAGACGTTCCCTTCGAGGTCCCGGCAACCGTGCACGGAGACATCCGCCTCGAACGATCCGACGGGGGCGACGATGCCCGATCCGGCTACCGTGCCGAGGTTGCTGCGGGCCTCATCCGGCCACAGGCTGCGGAACGGCTTGTGGAAGGCGCACCAGAACTCCGCGTCCTGGCTCTCCAGGCCGGCCCACATCCGTTCCTTTTCGCTCAAGAGACCGAGTGCCTTCCCCGGGAGTGTGATCCGCCATCTCGCGGCCAGGTCGCCGGGGAGCCGCTGGCAGGCGAGATTGGCTACCTGGTTCGCCTCTTGCCGGTTCATGTTCCGTAGCGGCAGGTCGTCCTCCCCCGAGGGATAGCGCCAGGCGCCCTTCTCCCAGCCCGTGGGCTCCCAGGCCCAGCGGGGCTTCTCGGGACAGAGATCGAGGAGATCGCGATTCGTGACCTCGTGGAGACCAGCGAAGAAGTCCGGGAGGCCCGCGACGGCCGCATGCGCCTCTGTGAGTTTCGCGAACCAAGCGGCTCGCGGCGAACCCGCGAGCGCCCCTCCCGCCAAGGTGTCGACGAACTCACAAGCGACGCTGGGTACATGGCAGACCTCGAACCCGAGATCGCGCTCGCGAAAGAGCCGGAGCCTGGCGCGAACCCTCGCCCGCGCGGGAACCGGAAGGAGAAACCGAGCCGGGAAATGTCCCTCGCTCCGGGCGGTGAAGAGGTAGTAGCCCGGGTCGAGACGAACCGGCATGGACGCAGGCGGCTCCGCGAGACGGGCCCGAACGCGCACTTCCTGGTCTCCGCTCCAGCCGTCGTGCTCGAGCCGGCAGGGGAAGACCTCCAAGCGCTCGAGGGGACGTGTCGCCCCGGTCCAGTCGTCGGAAAGGGCTTCGACCATGACCTCGCTCGATAGATCGGTCTGGACCTTGATGTCATCCAGCTCGGCGGTCTCGTCCATGAGGTCGCAAAGGCGACGGAAGAAGCCCTCTTGAGACGGCTCGGCGCAGGAGTCCGCTTCCTGGGCGAGCGCCCAGGGGAAGAGTGTGGCGGCGGTCGAGGCGATGCGGGCGCGATGCTCCCTCTGTCGCGTGTCGTCCTGGGCACGATCGGCGGGCAGGCGGCGCACGAGCTGGCCAAGAGCGGCCATCGAGCTCCCGAGCTCTTCTGGGCCGGCCCGGGAAACCCGGTCGATGAGGGCCTCGAACTCTTCCTGCCCGGCCCGGACCTCGCCCACACGGCCGGCGAGCTCCTGGATCCGGCGTGACTCCTCGCCGCTCGCGTCCGGGATGCTTCGGGCAAGGAACTCCAGGACTCTCTCGGCGGCCTCCAGGTCCTCCGAAAGGGCCCGGTCGACCATGCCCCCAACGACCCGCTCCCGTCGGAACCGCGCCTCGGCATGGTCCGCGTCGATCGCGAGCGCCTCGTTATAGCTTGCGATCGCGGTCCGTTCGTCTCCCTCGGCAAGAGCGGAGTCCCCGCGGGTGACTTGCGAGGAAGCGCGCGAGGCCAGGAGAAGCGAGCGCGCTCCCAGGCCGCCAAGGGCGAGGAACGCGACGGAGGAGATGG
This sequence comes from Planctomycetota bacterium, assembly GCA_016209595.1. Classification (GTDB taxonomy): domain Bacteria; phylum Planctomycetota; class JACQVV01; order JACQVV01; family JACQVV01; genus JACQVV01. The sequence continues at coordinate 26,243 of JACQVV010000028.1, read as the reverse complement.
CGAGGAGCGCGGCCAGCGCCGGTCGCCGCCTGCCCCAGAGAGCCGCCTTGCGCAGGCGGCCCGGAGGTCGCGCCCGGATCGCGCGGTGCTCGAGGAAGCGGTCGAGGTCCGCCGCGAGCGCCCCGGCTTCGGGATAGCGCCTCGCGGGGTCGGGTTCCATCGCCACCTGGACGATCGTGTCGAGATCCCGGGGCGTTCGCGGAGCGCGGGCGAGGAGCGGAACCGGATTCCGAAGCTGCATTCTCGCCAGGACCTGGGCCGCGGTGCCCCTCGGGTCGTACGGAGGCTGTCCGGAGAGCGCCTCGTAGAGCGTCGCGCCGAGCGAGTAGACATCGCTCCAGGGGCCCATACGGTCAAACTGTGAGTTTGCCTGTTCCGGCGGCATGTAGACCGGGGTCCCCAGAACCGCCTGGCTGTGCGTCTTGAGCGACCCGCCGCCCTCGCCGCCCTTGGCGAGACCGAAGTCGGCCACCTTCACTCGATCGCCGGGCGCGATCAAGATGTTCGAAGGCTTGACGTCGCGGTGAATGATCCCCGCCGCGTGGGCTGCGGCAAGCCCGCGTGCGGCGTCCCGGACGATTGCCGCCGCACGCCGCGGAGAAAGGGGCCCCGCCTCGCGAGCAAGGCTCGCGAGGGACGCGCCCTCGACGAGCTCCATCGAGAAGTAGTGGTATTCCCCGTCGCAACCGATATCGTGGATCGCCACCAAGTTGTCGTGCGTGACCCGAGCCGCGGCCCGTGCCTCGCGCTGGAAGCGCGCGATCTCCTCTGCGGAGGCGTCCCGGCCGGAGAGGAGGACCTTGAGCGCGACGACGCGACCGAGCCCGGCCTGCTTCGCCCGAAAGACGATCCCCATCCCACCGCGGCCGATCTCGCCCAGGATCTCGTAGGGACCGATCCGGCGCCCCGGCGCCGGGTGCGCCGCGAGCCTCGCCCGTTCCGGTGCTTCCTCCGCGGCGTCGTCGCTCGCGAGCCCAGAGAGGGGAACCGGCCCGAAGAGCCTCTCCTCGTTCGCCGTGAGCGCGTGCGCCGAGTCGCAGGCCTCCGCGCCCTCGCCGCCCGGGGCGCCGCCCTCGCCGGCCGGAGCGGGGTCGAGCCTGGAACCGCAGGCCTTGCACCTGTAAGTCCGCCCGGGCCGATATCTGCGCACGGAAAAGCGCCGCCGGCAGGATGGATTCGAGCAGACGAGCAAGGCGCCATCCTTCATCGCGAGGATCCTCCTTCCTCCTCGGGCAGACGGCCCGGGCTCTCCACCCAGAAGGACCCGAGTGTAGCACCGGCCTCGAACTCGCGCCATCCGCCCCGACCTCAAGATTCGTGCCGGCCGCTCACGACCTCGCGGGACGCCCGGGCCATCGACACGGATGAGCGGTTGCCGAGACGGCCGCCGGCGGCGGCACGACACACGCTTGATCGAGCGGCCCGTTCCTCGTAGCCTGGCGCGTGGGGCTTTCGATCCCTTCGAGGTCGCGGAGAATGCTCCAGGGTCCGGAGTCCGTCGCCGGCGTGATCGCCATTCTCGAGGCGGCCGACCAGGTATTGAGACGCCTGGGAGCTGGGCCTTCCGGGCCGGCAGGGGAGGAGATCCGCTGCCGCCTGGCGACCCTGAACTCCCGTGTGGATAGCCTCCGGAAGATCATGGGCGGGTCGGGCCCTGGCGAGGCGAATCCGCTCTCTCCAGCCCTGGTAGAGAGAGAGGCCGGGAGGGGGCTGCTCCTGCCGACCCTGATCGAGTCCCTCGACGAGCTCGCGGAGATCCGCTGCCTCGCTCGCCGGGAGGACCATCCGGACGCGAGCGAGATCGACGGCGAGATCACCCGCGTCCTGGAGGCGAACGGGCATCTCGGCCGGGCAATCGAAGAGGCCGTGACCGTGCGCCTGGGGCCAGGGAGAGGGGGGGCGGTGGCGCTCGTGTGCGTGGTCAAGGGGAAGGCGAACATGGAGGTCCTTCCTCTAGGAGAGGGGGAAGAGGTCCTCGTGGGTACGGGCGAGCTCTGCGACCTGCGGTTCGCGAACAGGTCGGCCGGCGACTGCCGGTGCCGGATCATCTGCCGCGGCGGACGAGTCAGCCTCGAAGTGCTCGACCCGGCGCCGCCTATCGTCGTTGCCGGGGAGAAGAGGAGAGAAGCGCAACTTTCGAACTCCGACATCGTCTGTCTTTCGTCCGAATGCTGGATCCAGGTCGTCCTACCCGGAAGTGGAAGAGTGGGGCGCGAGGCGTCGGACCGGATCCGGCGCCGGGAGGCGCTGGACGACTCGCAGGCGGATCTCGTTCCGGTGCGATCGTGCGCCGGAGGGTGCGGGAAGAGCCTCGGGCCGCAAGAGGTGAAGGGCGAGGGCGCGGTCGCGCTGGCGGGAGAGACCTTCTGCGTCCCGTGCATCGCCGAGGGGAAGGGCGCCTTCGATCGGATCGACGACTACGTCATCCTCCACAGGATCGCGCAGGGAGGCATGGGGGAGGTTTTCCTCGCTGTCGGCAGGAGCTCGCGGAGCCTCGTGGCCCTCAAGATCCTCGGGGGGCTCCACGCCGAGGAGGCCGAATCGATCGTCCGGTTCTTCCGGGAAGCGAGGGTGGGAGAAGGGTTGCGGCACCCGAACTTGATCGCGTTCCTCGGCAGTGGGCGTTTCGAGGGCTCCCCCTACCTCGTCATGGAGTACGCCCGGGGCAGCACGATCGGGGAGAGGATCCGCAAGAAGGGACCGCTGAAGCCCGGGCTCGCGGTTCATGTCGCCTACCAGGTGACGATGGCTCTCTCGTACGCGCACGCGATGGACGTGGTGCACCGGGACATCAAACCGGAGAACCTGCTCCTCGACCGGAGGGGCATCGTCCGGGTCCTGGACATGGGACTCGCGAAAACCATGAGCTCCGCGGGCGAGTCCGGGGTGACCGCGAAGGGCGCGGCCATGGGGACCCTCCACTACATGGCGCCAGAGCAGCTCGTGGACGCTCTCTCGGTCGACCATCGGGCCGACATCTACTCCCTGGGCGCGACGCTCTACGAGATGGTTGCCGGGGAAAGACCTTTCGCCGGAGGTGGCCGCGCTTCGGTCGTCGCCAACATCCTGGCGGGGACCTTTCCGCCCCTTGCCCATCGCGCGCCCGGAGTGCCGGCGGAACTGGAGAGAATCGTGAGGCGCGCGATGGCTCGCGATCCGGACGCGCGCTATCCGTCGGCCGATGAGATGGGAAGGGAGCTAGCGGCGCTCCATTCCTCGATTCTGGCCAGCGACACTCGTCAAGCTCCCTGACGCACCCCCGATCCCGGCCGTTTCCAAATGACAGACCGCAATTCGGAGTCGACTCGCCTGTCGGACTCGCACTCGTACTCGCACTCGTCCTCGGGTTCGTTCTCGTACTCGGGCTCGGACTCGTATTCGGGATGTTGTCGACGACGCGTGCGTCAGTCACTTCCGAGGGCACACAAGCGGGTGTTACTCGACTCGGTCACCGGTGCGAGCCTCGAATCCGAGTACGACTTCGAGTACGAGTGCGAGGCCGAGTTCGACAGCTCCCGAATCGCGGTCTCCCATGTAGCGAGGGAGCCTTCGCGCTTGAGCCCAGCCGGCGTCTCCTCTACCCTTGATGGTCATGGGCTTCCTCGACCGTCTCGAGAAACGATTCCGTCGCTTCGCGATCCCCGGCCTCATCCACCACGTCGTCGTGGCCAACGCGAGCGTCTACCTCCTCTACTACCTCGCGCCGGAGTGGATCGAACTCATCCGGCTCGACCGCGAGAAGGTCGCGGCGGGGGAGTTCTGGAGGCTCATCACGCACCTCTCGATCCCGCCGCACGTGAACCCGTTCTTCCTCTATTTCGCCCTGTACCTCCTCTGGATCTACGGGCGGGCCCTGGAGTCGGCCTGGGGGGCTTTCCGGTTCACCCTCTTCTATCTCGTGGGAGCCGTGGGAACGACGGTCGCGGGCCTTGTCGCTCCGGGCGCCGTTCCGGGGACCGCCATGGCGTCGAGCGCCAATCTCAACCTGTCGGTCTTCCTCGCCTTCGCGACGATCTACCCCGACTTCACGATCCTCATGTTCTTCGTCCTTCCGGTGCGCGTGAAGTGGCTCGGGATCTTCGCGGCCGCGGGACTCGGCCTCGAGCTCGTCTTCGGCAACTGGACCACGCGGGCGTTCGTCCTGGCCGCGACCGCGAACTACATCCTTTTCTTCTGGAGGCCCTTCCTCGACGTGCTCCGTTACCGGCGCCGTCGCGAGGGGTTCCGGCAGAAGGTCGTGGCCCCGAAGGCGGAGGCCTTCCACCGGTGCGAGATCTGCGGCCGAACGGAGCGGGACGACCCCGCTCTCGAGTTCCGGGTCTGCCCCCGGTGCGAGGGCACCCGGGACTACTGCCAGGAACATCTCCAGGCCCACGAGCACGTGGCCGGGGAGTGAGCCCTTGTCGCAAGAGAACGACGGCGCCCTCGCCCGGACGGCGGTCGAGCTCGGGATCCTGACGGCGGGCGAGCTCGCGGAATGCCTGCGCGCTCAGGAGGACCTCAAGCGCCGGGGCCGGGAAGTTCCTCTCGAACAGGTCCTCCTCAAACGCCGCTACGTCAACTCGCAGACGCTCCAGGGGCTCCTCGCGGAGACGGCGCGCCGAACTCCGTCCTCCTCGGGCCGCCCGTCCGGCCGCCGGCCGCCTGCGGGGGACCTCCCCTCCTTCAGCCGGTACAGGGTAGAGGAGAAGGTCGGGGAGGGAGGCATGGCGGTCGTGTACCGCGCGGTGGACCGGGAGCTCGGCCGCAAGGTCGCTCTCAAGGTTCTGAAGGAGTCCACGCGCTCCCCGGGCGACCGGCGGGCGAGGTTCCAACGCGAGGGACGGGCCGTGGCCCGGCTCTCCCATCCGAACGTCGTCGCGGTGTACGACGTGGGCGAGGAAGGGGGGCGGCCATTCCTCGTCATGGAGTACGTCCCTGGCCGGTCTCTGGAGGCGGTCCTCGCCGAGGGTCGCCCCCGGTTCCGCGCCGCGGCCGAGCTCCTCCAGAAGGTGGCGCAGGGGGTGGCGTGCGCCCACGAGGCGGGGATCGTCCACCGGGATCTCAAGCCCGCGAACGTCCTCGTCACCGCCTCGGGCGAGCCGAAGGTCGCGGACTTCGGCCTGGCGCACGTCGAGGACGCCCAGAGCGCGCTCACCCGGACCGGGGCGGCGATCGGGACGCCCTACTACATGGCCCCCGAGCAGGTGGCCGGGAGCGCGGGGCGGATCTCCGCCCGCACCGACGTCTTCGCGCTGGGGACGATCCTCTACGAGGCGCTCGCGGGCCGCCGGCCCTTCCCGGGGAAGACGGCGAGCGAGGTCTACGCGCGGATCACGGCCGCGGATCCACCGCCTCTCTCGCGGCTCGCTCGCTCGGTCCCGCGCGAGCTCGAATGGATCGCGCTTCGGGCGCTGGAGAAGGACCCGGCCCGGCGCTACGCCGACGCAGGCGCGTTCGCCGGCGATCTCGGCCGGTGGCTCGCCGGCCTCCCGGTCGAGGCCCGGCCCGTGTCGGCGCTCGGGAGGCTGTGGCGCCGGGCCGTACGACGTCGCGCGGTCGTCCTCTCCGCGGCCGTGGCTCTCCTCGCCTCCCTGTGCCTCGCAGGCGTAGCAATCCACGGCGCCGCGGGCCGGGCGCGGGTCGAGAAGGAACTCGAGCGCCAGTCGAGGGAGGACGAGGCCGCGAAGGAACGGAGCGAGGCCGAGAGAGAGGCCCACCGGCTCCTGGAGTCCGGCCGCCCCGCGCTCGACGCCGCCTTCCTTTATCTGTACGACGAGCGAGCCTCCTACGAGGAGCTGGTGCGGCGCGTGGACGAGGGGCGCGGCCGGATCGAGAAAGCCGTGGCGCGGGCGCCCTGGCTCGCCCTCGGCCACCACCTTGCCGGCAGGGCGTGGGAACTCACTGGCTGGCCGGACCGCGCGGAGGATTCCTACCGCGAGGCCGTCCGGCGCGATCCGGATTTCGCGCCGGCCCACCTGGCGCTGGGGCGACTCCTCGTGACCCGCGCTTTCCTGGCGAACCTTGGGGGGTCCTCGCGGGAGCAGGCCGAGAGGAGACCTGAAGCGCGCCGTCTTGCCGAGGAAGCGGCCCGCGAGATCGACCGGTCGCTCGCCCTGGGCGGGGGCGCGGACGACGAGGTCGCCCGGACGGTCGCAGAGGCGATGCTCGCCTGGACTCGCGACGAGGACGCCGCGTTCGAGCGGCTCCTCGAGGACGGGACCCACCGCTTCGCGGAACGGCCCGGCGTCGAGGAGCTCCACTGGCTTGCCGGAATCCGCGCCACCTCGGTCGAGGAATCGCTCGCGGCCTACGGCCGTGCGATCTCCGCCCGCCCGAAGTATCCGATCGCCCTCTTCTGCCGGGGGCAGGTCCGACTCCATTCGCAGGACCTCGCGGGCGCGATCTCGGACTGGGACGAAGCGGTCCGGTTCTGGCCGCGTTTCGCCGAGGCCTATTCCAACCGTGGGTGGGCGCGGGCGCTACTCGGACGGATCGACGAGGCGATTGGGGACTACGACCGTGCGATCGAGATCCAGCCCGACTTCGCGGGCGCCCACTACAACCGCGGACTCGCGTGGAAGGACAAGGACGAACTCGATCGCGCCTTCGCCGACTTCGACCGGGCGACCGTTCTTGCCCCCGACCTTGCTCCGGCCTGGCTCAACAAGGGATCGGTTCGCCAGAAGATGGGAGACCTGGAGGACGCCCTCTCGGACATGGACGAGGCCGCGCGTCTCGATCCGTCCTTCGCGGAGGCCTTCGCCGCGAGAGCCCTGGTACGCTGGGAGAGAAAGGACCTGGACGGCGCGATAGCCGACTTCGAGAAGGCCCTCGGGCTCGCGCCAGACAACCCGATCCTCCAGGCGGCGGTCCGGGAGCTCCTCCGCCAGGCGAAGGAAGCGCGGGGGGGGAAGAAGTAGCGCGTTTCGCACCGCCTTCCAGGAGGCGCTCATCGGGTACAATCGTGCCTGAACACCCGCCCGGACGCGGGCGATTCCCGTGGAGCGAGGCGCTGAGCAACCCATCCGAAGACGGACGTACCCGCCGAGACGAGGAGGAATCCCAGCAGCGGATCGCGGAGGCCGTCCAGCAGCAGGAGCTCGCCGTCGAGGCGCGGGAACGGCGCGACCTCAAGGAGGCCGAGACCCGGGGACGGAAGGCCCTCGCGCTCATGGTCCGCGCCGTGGGGCCCCGGAATCCCGAGGTCGCGACCGTGCTCCTCGTCCTGGGAGGCGTGGAGGAGGACCGCGCCCGGTACGACCAGGCGGAGGAGTTCTACGGGAGAGCCGTGGAAATCCTGGGACGGAGCCGGCGGGACCCGGATGTCGTCCGCCTCCGGGTGGAGGCCCTCTGCCGCCAGGGGGCCGTGCTCTCGATCCGTGGCCGAAACGGGCAGGCGGAATCTCGCGTCCGCCGGGCGCTCGCCCTGGCGGAGAGCGTGCTGGGAAAAAGCGACCCCGGAGTCGCGATCGCGCTCGACGCGCTCGGGATGATCCGCAAGAACCAGGGCCGCTTCCGCGAGGGCCTGGCGGCCTGCCGGCGGGCTCTCGGCATCATCGAGAAGCGCTTCGGCCCTGACAGCCCCCAGGCCGCGTCCCTCCACCACGACCTGGCGGAGGTCGAGCACGCCTGCGGCCGTGACGACCGCGCGGAGCCGCACGCCCGCCGATCGGTCGAGCTTTGCGAGAAGAGGTGGGGCAGGGACAACCTCCACGCCGGCGCCGACATGGCGAGGCTCGCGAGGATCCTCGAGGCGCAGGGAAAGGACCGCGAGGCGGAGACACTCTATCGCCGGACGCTGGACATCTTCGAACGGGCGCTCGGCCCCGGGCACTACGAGGTAGCGGCCAACCTCGATCGCCTCGGTTCCCTCCTTGAGCGGACAGGGCGGACGGGCGAGGCGGAGCGCCACCACCGGCGGGCGCTGCTCCTGAAGGAACGGATCCTCGGCCGAGGCCACCCGGAGGTCGCGCTCATCCTGGAGAACCTTGCCGTGATCTTCCGGTCCCAGGGGAAGATCGCCGCGGCGAAGTCCCTCTGCGAGCGGGCGATCTCGATCCTGGCGCGCGCGCTTCCAGCCGGGCACCCGGATCTCGCCGCGTGTCGCGCCCACAGCGCGCGGCTCTCCGCGGACCTCGGGCGTCCCGTTTCGCGCTCCACCCGCTCCAAGCGCCGGACCTGAACGCCGCCGGGCTGCGGTACGATAGGACCGAGCATGCGCACGATCTTCGTCGGGGACATCCACGGCTGCGCGGTCGAGTTCGCCGACCTGCTCTTCAAGCTCGCCTACGAGAAGGACACCGACCGGATCTTCCTCACGGGCGACGCCTTCACACGCGGCCCTGATCCGCACGGGGTCTGGCGCCAGATCAAGGGCACCGAGGCGCGGATGGTGATGGGGAACCACGACCACAAGCTCTTCCTCCGGCTCCGGCGAAGGCTCAAGGGCGGGGACGAAACGACGCTGCGGCCGGAACGGAAGGCCGTTCTCGACGCGCTCATGCCCGTGGCGCGCCACGTCTACAAGTGGCTGAAGACTGTCCCTTTCTGGATCGAGGAGGAGGAGTGGCTCCTCGTCCACGCGGGGATCAACCCGGACAGAGGGCTTGCGGGCACCACGCCTCACGAGTTCATGAAGATCCGCACCTGGCCGCTTGGAGCGGACCTCTCCGGCCCGCGGTGGCACGACCACTACAGCGGAGAGAAGACCATCATCTTCGGCCATGACGCGCCCGCGGGCCTCGTGATCAAGAAGAAGCCGGATGGGCGGCCGCTCCTCCTGGGCCTCGACACGGCGTGCGTCTTCGGGAAGGAACTCACGGCCTATATCTGGGAAGAGGACCGAATCGTCCAGGTGCCGAGCCGGAAAAAGGCCCGCGCGCGGCGGCCGGCGTCACCGTAGAGACATGCCCGAGACGAGCGCGCTCCGGCTCGCGAACGGCTCGCTCGGGGATCCCGTCCTTTACCTCGATTTTCCGGGCGAGGACAACGCGGTCCTCGTGGACGCGGGGGAGTTTCCCGGGCTCTCGAAGGCGGAGCTCCGCGACGTCGCGGCCGTGCTCCTCACGCACCACCACATGGACCACCTGGTGGGCTTCGACCGGGTGCTCCGGGCGGTTCTGGACACCGACAAGACGGTCGAGGTCCTGGGACCCGAGGGGACGATCGAGAGAGTCGAGAAGCGCCTGGGCTCCTATCTCTACCAGCGCTTCCCGTTCATGAAGGTCCGGTTCCGGGTGACCGAGCTCGGCACCGCGGGCCCGTCCGTCCGGAGCGCGCTCTTCGACTTCCGGAAGGGCTTCGCGCGCGAGGACCTCCCGGCCGTCCGGCTGCCGCGGCGCGGCCTCGTGCTGTCGAGGCGGGAGCTCCGCGTCCGCTTCGCCCCCGCGTCCCACACGGTCCCGTGTCTTGCCTACTCGCTGGAGATCCGGCGAGGCTGGAGGTTCGACCGCGAGAGGGCCGCCGGCCGCGTCCTTTCGCCTGGCCCCTGGGTCCAGCGCGCGCTTCTGGAGCTCGCGCGCCCGCGCTCGAAACGGGCCCGCGAGATCGCGATCGAAGGCAGAAGCGCGCGATTCCGGCTGGAAGACCTCTCGCGCGACTACTTCGTCCGCGAGCCGGCCCGGAAGATCGCCTTCGTCACCGACACTCGCGCCGATCCGGCGGCCTGGCCCGGACTCGTGGATCTCGCTCGCGGGGCCTGGCGCCTCTACTGCGACTCGTACTACGCGTGCCGCGACGAGGCGGCGGCCCAGCGCCACGGGCACCTCACGGCGCCTCAGGCCGCCCGGCTCGCCCGTGAGGCCGGCGTGGGATCCCTCTGGCTCATGCACCTCGGGCCGAAGCTCCACGCCCGAGCCGAGGAGGCGCTCTCCGAGGCCTGGGCGATCTTTCCGGAGACCTTCCTCGACTTCGTGGGAACCGCTTGACCTTCACCCGAGACCTGGGGCGTTCGCGGGTGCATGACCGTTCTTGCGTGACCCTCAAGAGCCGACATACCCCTCGGCGTTTAGCATGTAGCATTTTCGGTTGCTGTTGCTGTTTCCCGTTCTTCCGTCGCGCCAAAACGCGAAATGGAAAACAGGAAACAGGAAATATCAATGCTGAACAGGAAATGGCGCGCACTTGCGCCGCCCGAGCTACAGGGCGTCTCCCTCAGGGACCCTGCATGAACGGTCAGGCACCCGGCCTTCGCACGGTCCTTGCTCGGGACGCTTGCGGGGGTTATGCTCCCGATCCGATCTTCCCGATCGGGAGAATGTCCGCGACAAACATGAGCTCCACCGTCGAAACTCCTTGCGTGGCCGAGAGGCCGCCTCCCGTGTCGGTTCACCGCTTCACCGTGGACCAGTACCACCGGCTGGGCGAGCTCGGGATTCTCGTCGAGGACGACCGGGTCGAGCTCCTGGCTGGATGGATCGTGCCCAAGATGGTCCACAATCCGCAACATGATGCGGCGATCCAGTTGCTGGATGAGGCGATCCGGCGCCTTCTTCCCAACGGCTGGCGCCTGCGCATCCAGTCTTCCCTGACGACCGCCGACAGCGAACCGGAGCCGGACCTGGCGGTGGTCAGAGGACCGGCGCGAGGCTATCTCTCGCGCCACCCTTCGGCGGAGGACACGGCGCTTGTGATCGAGGTGGCAGACTCCTCGCTCGCCCGGGACCGGGGAACCAAGCTGCGCGTCTACGCTGGGGCCCGGATCGAGACGTACTGGATCGTGAACCTCGTCGCACGGCAGGTCGAGGTCCACCGGGAGCCCTCGGGCGGCGAACCGGAGCCGATCTTCCGGTCCTGCCGGGTCTACTCCGTGGGCGAGAAGGTTCCCCTGCTCATCGACGGGCGCGTCCTCGCGGAGATCCTCGTCGAGGACATCTTGCCGTAAGGGCCATACGACATCTCCCGTGAGCGACACTGACACGCCGGCTCCGGCGCCGCCCGGACCGGAAACGCGGCCGGACGAAGACGAGCGCGCGCCCGATTCGTTCGAGGCCGTCGCGACGACCGTGCCTGGAAGGGAGCTCGCCCTCCGCGTCGCGGCGGGTGGGGAGTTTCTCGACCTGGCCTCGATCGGCCTCGACCTCTCCCGGAAGACGATCCCGGGAGACGTGACCTTCCGGCGCTCCTTTCTCCGCAAGGCAACGTTCAAGCGGGCGAAGTTCCAGGGCAGCGTCCTCTTCAAGGACTGCACGCTGGAGGACACCGACTTTTTCGGCGCGGAGTTCGAAAGGGGGGTGACGTTCGAGGAGTGCGAGTTCCGCCGGCCACCGAGGATGGGCAACATCACGTCGAAGGGTCCCTTCGTGCTGCGGAACAGCCTCGTGACGGGGAAGGTCTCCTTCGAGAAGTGCACGTTCGGCGACCGTTTCGACGCCTGGGACACGCGATTCCAGGGGTGGCTCGACCTCTTTGACTCCACCTGGGAACGCGAGGCGGACCTCCGCTCGGCGACCTGCTCCGAGGGGCTCGTCTTCCGGCGGGGGAGCGTTCGCGGGAGCCTGCTCCTGCGAGGGACGACCGTTCAGAAGAAGTTCGCAATCGAGGGGACCGAGATCGGCGGGTGTCTCGATCTCTCCAAGGCGAAGCTCCATGACTACAGCTACCTGGAGGACCTGAAGCTCGGGCCCAGTGGCACGATCCGGATCTGGAACTCGATCCTCCGGGCGCTCCTCCTTCGTCCCGAGCAGGTCGCGGGCCGGCTCGCCTCCGCGCGGGAGGGGGACTGGGAGGTCGCGGCGCAGGAGTTCGGCGTCCTCAAGACGAACTACTCCGCCCTCAACTGGTTCGACGAGGAGGACTGGGCCTACTACGAGTTCAAGCGGGCGCGCTGGAAGGCGAGGGCGAAGAAGGGAGAGGGAGGGTTCGCCGGCCGCGCCTCCCGCTTCTTCGAGCGGGTGATCTTCGACTGGGCGTGCGGCTACGGGACGATGCCGATGCGGGTCCTCGCGGCTTCGCTGCTGGTCATCGTAGGGTTTGCCGCGCTCTACTGCCTGCCGTACCTCGCCCATGGCGTGCCGTCCTACGACGTCTCCGGCCCGGGAGCGACACTCACGCCCTACCGGGTGACGGGCGTCTCGGCGATCGACGGCATCCTGACCGCCCTCGTCGACTCGACCTCGGCCTTCGTCTCCGGCTTCGACGGCGTGGACAAGAACGTCGAGGGGTGGCTCGCGGTCGCGCTCACCCTGGAGGGCCTCGCCGGAATGCTCCTCCTCGGGCTCTTCATCGTGTCGTTCTCGCGGAAGGTGATCCGGTGATCCGGGTCGTGGCGCACGGAGGCGTCGGAGGACCGGCGTCCCACGCGGACGGGTGCCGCGCGGCCGTTCAGGCGGTCCTGGCCGCCCTGGATGCGGCGGATCTCGCGCTCGATGCCGCCGTCGCCGGGGCCGTGATCCTCGAGGACGACCCGCGCTTCAACGCGGGCACCGGTTCGAGCTACCGCCTCGACGGGAAGACAATCGAGATGGACGCCGCCGTGATGGACGGCGGGGGCCGGATCGGCGCGGTTGCCGCGATCCGGCGGGTGAAGAACCCCGTCCTCGTCGCGCGCCGGGTGGCCGACAGCCCCCACATCCTGCTCGCCGGGGAGCCCGCCGTCCGTTTCGCGCGGGCCCAGGGGTTTCCCGATCACGACCCGGCGACGCGAGAGGCGCGCGAGAAATACGAGGAGGTCGTCCGGCAACTCACGAAGGGCGAGGTCCCTCCTTCGCGCCGCCGCTGGCTCGAGATCGACCTCTCGAAGTTCTGGAACTTCGAGGTCCCGTACGCGAAGCTCGCGCCCACGGGGACGATCGGCGTCGCCGTCCACGCGCTCGGCAGGACCGCGGTCGCCCTCTCGACCGGCGGCGCGAGCCCGATGCTCGCCGGCCGCGTCGGCGACACGCCGCTCCCCGGCGCCGGCTTCTGGGCCGGCCCCGCAGGCTCGGTCGCGGCGACCGGGATCGGCGAGGAGATCGCCCGGAAGCTCCTGTCGAAATGGGTCTACGACCGGATCGAGGAGGGCGCGTCCCCCGCCGGCGCCTGCCGGGAGGGAGTCGCACTCTACCCCGACGAGATCCCGATCGGCCTCATCGCCGTCACGCCGGCCGGTTGGGGCGCGGCGAACAACCGGGAAATGCCCTGGGCGGCCTGGACGGGGGACGCTCTTGTCGGACCCTGAAGAACTCGATCGCGCCAAGGACCGAGCCGCCGCATCCGGCGAGGAGGAGTTCAAGACCGCCTGGTTGACCCTGTCCCCGTCGGGTGCAGCGCCGTCCGTCGGCGCCCGCCTGGCGGGGGAGCCCGGGATCGACCTTGGGCGCGAGCCCGCACCGATTCCCTCCGAGGGACCTCGGTACATCCCGCTGGGGACACTGGGGAAGGGGGGCATGGGCGAGGTGATCCGGGCCGCCGATCGGGATCTGCGCCGGGAGGTTGCCATCAAGACCCTCCTGGCACCGCAAGACCACCACCAGGTTCTGCGTTTCATCGAGGAAGCCCAGGTCACGGGGCAGCTCGAGCACCCCAACATCGTTCCCGTCCACGAGCTCGGCTTGGGGGCGGACGGAAGGACGCCCTACCTCGTCATGAAGCGCGTCCGGGGCCGGAACCTCGGCGACGTGCTCGAGGCGGTCCGTCAGGGGACCGAGCCTCCTGCGCCCCCGGGAGCGGTCCTCTCGCGCCTCCTGGACGTCTTCGTCAAGGTGGCGGACGCCATGGCCTACGCCCACAGCCGGGGGGTGATCCATCGGGACTTGAAGCCGCCCAACATCATGGTCGGGGAGTTTGGGGAAGTCCTCGTCATGGACTGGGGCCTGGCGAAGGTGCTCGGACGCTCCGGGTTGGGGGGCGAGGGCTCCGTGACCACCGCGCGGTCGGAGGCTTCCGACCCCGGCACAGGCACGCTCGAGGGCACCATCGCCGGCACCCCGGCCTACATGCCTCCCGAACAGGCCCGGGGGGACATCGAGGAGCTCGACGAGCGGAGCGACGTCTATTCCCTCGGCGCCCTCCTGTACGAGATCCTGGCCCTGGTCCCCCCCTTCCGGCGGCAGAGCACCTCCGAGGTCCTCGAAGCGGTCCGGCGCGGCGAGATCGCCCCCCCCTCGCGGCGCTCGAGGGCGTCATGGACGATCCCGCGCGACCTCGAGGCCGTGGTCCTGAGGGCGATGGCCCCCGAAAAGGCCGACCGCTATCCTTCGGTCCTCGATCTCAGGGCGGAACTCGAGCGATACCAGACTGGCCGGACGCTCGAGGCCGCGGAGTACTCCTTGCTGGAGGTCGGACTCAAGTGGGCGCGGCGAAACCGGGCCGCGGTCGGGACCGGACTTGCCGCAGCCCTCCTCCTCCTTTCTTCGATCGCGATCTTCATCGTCTACCTGACTCGCGCCTGGTCGGCCACGAATGAGGAGAGGGACGCTGCCCTGGCAGCGAGGGCCGCGGAGCGGCAGGCGGCTGAGGAGGCACGCGCCGGACGCGAGGAGGCCACGCGCCTGGCGGAGCTCGCCGAGGAGCGATCCCTGACCTCCGAGCGGTTCCGGGCCGAGGGGAGCGTACGTGAAGCGGACGCGCTCCTCCTCGCCGGCCAGCCCGGGCAGGCCGAGACGAGGTACCGGGAAGCCTGGTGGATCCTGGAGTCGATCGAAATGCCGAACTGGGCCGCCGCCTGGGGGCTCCTCGATCTCTATCGGCGCTATCCTCCTCCCCTCCTCTGCCTCCGAGGGATGGAGGGGGGTGCCTACCTGGCCGCCTTCAGTCCCGACGAGCGGGCCCTCCTGACCGCGTCGCCCGGGTCGCGGAGAATCCACCTCTGGGACGCCCTCACCGGCGCGCCGCTGGCCACCCTCGAGGCCCCGGGTGGCGTCCATGCCGTGGCCTTCCTTCCCGACAGCATGCGGGCCCTCTCGGGCTCCGAAGGTGGGGCGCTCATTGTCTGGGACCTTGCCCGCCGGAAGGCATTGCGAACCATCCCGACCCAGGCAGAAGTCGTCGCCTCTCTCGCGATCTCGTCCGACGGGCGCCGTGCCGCCACGGCGGGGGGAGCAGCCGCGCCGGTCGAGATCTGGGACGTCGAAACGGGGGCGAGAGTCGGAGAGGCCTCGGGTGCGACCGCTCTGGCCTTCGGCCCCGGCGGGACGGAGCTCATCACGGGGATGGGTTCCTCGATCGTCATTCTCGATGTCGAGCGGGCCCTGCCGGGAGAAGAATGGACGTTGCAGGGCGAGTCGATCGCGAGCCTCGCGATCGATCCGGACGGTCGGCGGATCCTGGCCGGGAGCCTGGCAGGAGCGCTGGGCCTCTGGGATCGAGAGGCTGGCGCGCAGGCTTTCTTCCACGGGAGGCAGGCCCAGCTCGCCGTCGCCTTCAGCCCCGACGGGGACTACGCTCTCTCGGGCGGCGGCGACCGATTCGTGACGATCTGGCAGACGAGGGCCTTCATCAAGACGTTTGACGGCGAGACTCGCGTGTTGAGCGGCCATCTGGATGCCGTCCGGAGCGTCTCCTCCTCCTCGACCGGGGACCGGATTCTCTCGGCAGGGGGCGAGGCCCTCGTCTGGGACGCTCGTCACGACTCCGAGGTCCTGACGATCCGCACTCGGGGGGAGGGGGTGCAGGCCCTGGCGTTCTCGCCCGACGGCCGGCTCCTCGCCTCTGCCGGGGAGAACCTGGTCGAGCTCTGGGACGTCGCGGCCGGTGCCGCGCTCCTCTCCTTCCCGGGCGGGGGAGAGGTTCTCGCCTTCTCGCCCGATGGAAGGTGCCTGGCGAGCTCGGGAGACCGGATTCGCGTCTGGAACCTCGATCGCGGCGAAGAGGTGCGATCGATCGAGGGGACGGCGAGCGGGCTCGTCTTCCTTCCGGAGGGAGAACGACTCCTCTCGGCCGAGAGGACGAAACTCGTCCTCCGGGATCTCGCGACCGGCCGCGAGATCGCCGTCTTTTCACGGGGCGAGGAGGACGCAAGCGCACTGGCCCTCTCCGCCGACGGATGCCGCGCCCTTTCCGGCGGGGCGAGAGGGGATCTCGTCCTCTGGCAGCTCGATGGGGCCCTCCCGCCGCGGATCCTGAAGGGTCACTCGGGGGCGGTCCGCTCGGTCGCATGGCTCACCGATGGAGGGCTCGCCCTCTCTCATGGCGACGATGGAACGATCCGACGCTGGGAAGTCGATACCGGAAACGGCCGTGAGTGGATCCACTACTCCGGAGAAACAGCGCCTTCGAGGGTCGCCTTTTCGGCGCGCGGAGGATTGGCCGTCCTCCACCCTTCGATCTGGAACGTCGAGTTGCGACAGATCCTCCCCGAGGGGAACATGACGCGGAATCTCGCTCTCGACGAGGAGGTCGAAGCCCTTGCCGTCTCTCCGGACGGAGCGGCCATCGCGATCGCCTTCGCGGACAGGGTGCAAATCCTCGACTCTTCCCGCGCCCTCCGGCACCGTGAGTTCGCGGAGCGACTCGACCGGGCTCGAGCCCTCCTCGATATGGATTCCGCTGACGGGGAGGCCCTGGCCGCCTACGGCGAGTGGTATGCCTTTCGCGGCCGCTGGGACCTGGCGGTGAACGCCTTCGAGCGGGCGCGCGAGCGAGGCGTCACGACTGGCGGGATCGATCTCGCCCGGGCCTACGCCAAGGTCGGCCGCCCCGGAGCTGCCATGCGCGAGCTAGACCTCGTCAGGTCTCGACCCGTCCCCGACGAATCGTTCGCTCGCCACCTCGCTCTCCTCGGCCGAGCCCTTGGCGAAGATCGACGCCGGAGGATGGAGGCACGCCCGCGCCTCGCGGCCGAGGCCGCCGACCTGACCTCGCCCCGTGTGGACGGCGAGCTCCGGAAAGGGGCTCCGACCTTTGGCGGGAGGATCGTCTCGTGGTACCGCTTCGACGGGAAGGCAGGCCGGCGCGTCCGGCTCGCTCTCTCCTCGCCGGCCTTCACCTCGCGGCTTCTCGTGATCGACCCCTCGGGCGACCAGTTGTCCGGAGAGTCGGTTGGCTCGGGCGCGCTGTACCAGGGCGTCCTCCCCGAGGACGGTGCGTACGTGGTCGGGTGCTCGAGCCGAGCCGAGGGGAAGACCGGCGCCTACTCCCTCGAGTTTTCCCTCGACTGAGCGACCCTATCGACAGGCTCCTATCCGATCACCGTGCCCGTGGTCGCGGCCGGACCGCGCCGGCGCGACAGGAAGCCGCCGTCGACGGATTGACCCGTGCGGGGGAGTTCCAGGCGGACGGGGTCGCGGTCGGTGTCGCGGCCGCCCTCGCATGCCTGGACGATCTCCGCGACGAGCCTGCCGAGCACCGGCGCGGTCTTGAACGAGGAGCCGCTCGTCCCGATGGCGACGTAGTAGCCGGGGAGATCCGTCCGGTCGACGATCGGATACCAGTCCTCGACCGTCACGTCGTAGAGCGAGGCGATTCCTCGCCTCGGTCCCAGCCGGACGCGCGGGAAGCGCCGCATGAGGCGAAGACACTGGCGCTCGCGGTAGGGATCGGTGACGCGCCCCTCGCAGTTGTCGGGATCGTCGAGCCACTCCTTCGGGTCGCACTCGGGATCGCTCGAGCCCACGATCAAGTCCTTCCCGCCCGTCTCGGGCCGGAAGTAGATCCCGCCGTCGAGGTCTCCGACGACGGGAAGAGGGTCCGCCCCCGGTTCCTGCCATAGCGGATTGGGGACCGCGTGGACCTCGCGGCGGAGCGCGCGGGTCGTGAGAGGGAGACGGACTCCGGCAAGATCGTTCACCCGGGCGGAGTGCGGGCCTGCTGCGTTCAGCAGCGCCTCGGCTTCAAGGACTTCCCCGGGGCGCGTGACGACATCGAACCTCCCGGGCGCGGCCTTCCGGATCTCCACGACCTCCCGGTTCAGCCGGAAACGCACGCCCTCTCTCTCGGCGGCAAGGCGGACGTTGTGCGTCGCGAGGCCGGGCGAGACGACGTAGCCCGAGTCCTCCTCGAAGATCGCCCCGCCGATCTCCGGTGAGGAGGGCGCGAGGAACGCGGGGTCGTCGGGAAGCTTCGCGGGAAAGTAGGACGCCGTGTCGAGGTAGGGGAACCGCTCCCGGACCTGGGCGGCCGAGAGGAGGGCGAATCGGACGCCGATCTTCGTCATGTGAGCCACGGCCCGCTCGACCGTCTCGTCGAGGCGCGGGAAGAGAAAGAGCACTCCCGGGCGGTGGAAGACGGCGGTCTCCTCTCCGATCGGGCCGACATGCTCCGGCCAGGCGGCCCAGATCGACGCGGCCTCGTGGGCGACCGAGATCATCTCGGGCCGCGAGTAGAAGCGGCGCACGATGCCGCACGACGCCCCGGTCGTGCCGTGCCCGGCCTCGCCGAGCCGGTCGAGGACGGTCACCTCGAAGCCCTTCCGGGTGAGCTCGAGCGCCGAGGAGCATCCGATGATCCCGGCTCCGATGACGGCGACTCGCACTACCGAGTCTTCACGAGTTGTTCGACAACTGCCGGGTCAGCGAGCGTCGTCGTGTCTCCGAGGTCCTTTGTGTCGCCCGCCGCGATCTTGCGGAGGATGCGCCGCATGATCTTGCCCGACCGGGTCTTGGGAAGGCCCGGCGCCCAGTGGATCGCGTCGGGGGCGGCGAAGGGGCCGATGGCTTGCCGGACCTCGCCGACGAGGGCCTTCTTGAGGTCGTCGGTGGGGTCCTGCCCGAGCTTCAGCGTCACGAAGGCGTAGATCCCCTGACCCTTGAGCTCGTGGGGGAAGCCGACGACCGCGGCCTCGGCGACAGACTTGTGTCCGACGATCGCGCTTTCGACCTCGGCCGTGCCGATCCGGTGGCCGCTGACGTTGAGAACGTCGTCCACGCGCCCCGTGATCCAGTAGTAGCCGTCCTCGTCGCGCCGGCAGCCGTCGCCGGTGAAGTAGAGGCCGGGGAAGCGCGAGAAGTAGATGTCCTTCAGGCGCTCGTGCTGGCCGTAGACCGTTCGGAGCATTCCCGGCCAGGGCTCCTCGATGCAGAGGTTCCCCTTGCAGGGGCCCTCGAGGATCTTCCCGTCGTCGTCCACGACCACGGGCCGGACGCCGAAGAAAGGAAGGGTGGCGGAGCCTGGCTTCGTGGGGATCGCGCCCGGAAGGGGATTGATGAGGATTCCTCCCGTCTCGGTCTGCCACCAGGTATCGACGATCGGGCAACGCCCCTTGCCGACGACTCGGTGATACCAGAGCCAGGCCTCGGGGTTGATCGGCTCGCCGACCGTGCCCAGGAGGCGCAGGCTGCCCAACCGGCGCTTCTCGACGTGCGCCTCCCCCTCGCGCATGAGGGCGCGGATCGCTGTCGGAGCGGTGTAGATCTGCGTGACCTGGTACTTGTCCACGACGTCCCAGAAGCGCCCCGGGTCGGGATGGACCGGGATCCCCTCGAAGAGGATCGAGGTCGCCCCGTTCACGAGCGGCCCGTAGACGATGTAGGAGTGCCCGGTCACCCAGCCGATGTCGGCGGTGCACCAGTAGATGTCGCCGTCGTGGTAGTCGAAGATCCACTTGTGCGAGATGGCCGTATGGACCATGTAGCCGCCGGTCGTGTGGAGGACGCCCTTCGGCTTCCCGGTCGAGCCCGAGGTGTAGAGGATGAAGAGGGGGTCCTCGGAGTCCATCCACTCCGGCTCGCAGGCCGGAGCCGCCTTCTCCATGAGCTCGTGCCACCAGAGGTCGCGGCCGGACTTCATCTCGATCGACATCCGCGGCGGACCCAGACGCCGGAAGACGACGCACCGCGTGACCGTGACGCCCTGCTTCGCCGCGAGCAAGATCGCCCGGTCGGCGTTCGCCTTCAGGGCGACAGGCTTCGTCCCGCGCATCACGCCGTCGGCGGTGACGAGGATCGTGCACCCCGCGTCCACGATCCGATCGGCGAGCGAGTCGGGCGAGAAGCCCCCGAAGACGACCGAGTGGATCGCGCCGATCCGCGCGCAGGCGAGCATCGCGACCGCGAGCTCGAGGATCATCGGCATGTAGATCGAGACGCGGTCCCCTTTTTTCACGCCGAGGGATTTCAGGACGTTAGCGAAACGCATCACCTGGGCGTGGAGATCCCGGTAGGTGAGCCGCGCGTCCTCACCCGGGTCGTTCCCTTCCCAGAGGAGAGCCGTCTGGTCGCCGCGCGCCGCCAGGTGCCGGTCGAGGGCGTTGTAGCAGAGGTTCGTGCGTGCGCCGGTGAACCAGCGAATGGCGATGTCGCCGTCGAAATCGAACTCGCGGACCTTCGTCCAGCGCTTCTGCCAGTGATACTCCTCCGCGACCTCGGACCAGAACCCCTCCGGGTCGCGGACCGATCGCTCGTACATTCTCCGGTACTCGTCGAGCGAGCGGATCCATGCCTTCTTCGCAAACTCGGGCGGCGGCGGGAAAACGTTGGGACTCATGGGGTCTCCTCGTTCCTTGTTCGCGGGAAGTGTATGGACGGGCGCCCCCGTGTCAAGCATGGCGGCTCGCCTTGACTGCCCTTGACGCAGCGTGATAGCCTTCGCCCTCTCAGAGAACCCCCATCCCGCAAGGAGGCTCCATGCGCGGCCGTATCGTCCTGTCCCTCATCGTAGTTGCGAGCGCCTGGGTCTCCCCCGTTCCGGCCCAGCAGGAGAACGGCGGCGAGTCGAGCCGGCACGAGTACCTCCTCACCTACGACTGGGACTGGGATCCGTGGGAGCGGGACGGGGAGCTTGCGGACGAGCAGGTCCTCCGCTTCAACAACGCCGCCGAGCCGGAAACGCTCGACCCCGCGATCATGACCGGCGTCCCCGAGCACCGGCTCGCCGGGGCGATTTTCGAGGGCCTCTGCACGCTTGATCCCAAGAACCTGAAGGCCCGCCCGGGGATGGCCGAGCGCTGGGAGATCTCCGACGACGGCCTGGCGTATACGTTTCACCTCCGGCGGGACGCGAAGTGGACGAACGGGGACCCGGTGACGAGCGAAGACTTCCGCTGGTCCTGGATACGTGCTCTCGACCCGGACACGGGAAGCCGCTACGCCGACCAGTTCTACTACATCGACGGGGCCGAGGCGTTCAACACCGACCCGAAGATGGCGGACGGGAAGATCGACGACTTCGGGCGGGTCGGGATCTCCGCGCCCGATCCCTACACCTTCGTCGTGAAACTCCGAGCTCCCACCCCATTTTTCATGGAGCTCATCGCATTCGAGACGCTGATGCCCGTCCACCGGGCGACGGTCGAGAAGCACAAGAAGGCCTGGATCAAGCCCGAGAACATCGTCACGAATGGCGCCTTCCGGTTGAAGGCCTGGCTCCCCCGCGAACGGATCGCGCTCGTCAAGAGCGAGTCGTACTGGGACGCCTCCCACGTCGTCCTCGAAGAGATCCACGCGCTCGCTCAGGAGGACCACGGCATCGCCTACAACAAGTTCCTGGCGGAGGAGGTCGACTGGATCTTGGCGATCCCGACCGCCCGGATCGAGGAGGTCCGCCAGAACTTCGACTACTACGTCGTCCCGTACCTCGGGAGCTACTTTTATCGCTTCAACATCACTCGCAAGCCGTTCGACGACGTGCGCGTCCGAAAGGCTTTCTCGATGTCGGTCGATCGCGAGGAGCTCGTTCGCAACGTCCTCAAGGCCGGGCAGATCCCGACGACGGGCTTCGTCCCGACCTCGATCGAGGAGTACCTGCCCTACAAGGGCGTCGAGGGATACGGCTTCGATCCCGACGCGGCGAAGCGGCTCCTCGCCGAGGCGGGCTACGAAGGCGGCAAGGGACTCCCCGAGATCGAGCTCCTCTACAACACGGACGAGGGGCACAAGCTCGTCGCCGAGTTCATCGTCGCGAAGTGGCGCGAACACCTGGGCGTCAACGTCAAGCTCCGCAACACCGAGTGGAAGGTCTACCTCGACCTCACCCACAATATGGACTACACGATCTCGCGGGCGGGCTGGATCGGCGACTACGTCGACCCCAACACGTTCGTGGACATGTTCTGCACGGGGCGGGGTAACAACAACACCGGGTGGTCGAACAAGACGTACGACGACCTCGTCCTTTCGGCGAACCGCGAGCTCGACCGGGACAAGCGCTTCGCGCTCTTCCGGCAGGCGGAGTCGATCCTCGTCCGCGACGACCTCCCGATCCTCCCGATCTACTTCTACGTGAACCAGGGCTGCCTCCGGGAGAAGGTGTAGGGGGTCTGGCACAACATCCGCGACTCGCACCCTCTGCAGTACGTCTGGATTGCCGAGGAGTAGGACCGGCGGCGAAGCGGCCCCTTTCGAGAACGCGAGTAGAGCATGGGTCGCTACCTCCTTCGCCGGCTCCTTTGGATCCCGCTCGTTCTCTTCCTGCTGGTCACTCTCGCCTTCTTCCTGATCAAGGCGGCTCCCGGGGGGC
This sequence comes from Planctomycetota bacterium, assembly GCA_016209595.1. GTDB lineage: Bacteria > Planctomycetota > JACQVV01 > JACQVV01 > JACQVV01 > JACQVV01. Next base: position 3,953 of record JACQVV010000028.1, on the reverse strand, counting down.
CCTTCTCCATGGAGAAGGAGACCCCCCCCAAGATCCGGGAGAACATGGAGAGGAAGTGGCACCTCGACGAGCCGGTCTGGAAGCAGTACCTCTACTACCTGGGAGACCTCGCCCGGTTCGACCTGGGCCATTCGTTCCGGCAGCAGAACCGGACGGTCCGAGAGGTCATCGCGGAGCAATTCCCCAACTCGGTCATCCTGGGCGTCGCTGCCCTCGCGATCGCGCTCGCCGTGGGGCTCACGGCGGGAATCGTCGCCGCGATCCGGCAGAACACGGTCTTCGATTACTCCTCGATGACCGTCGCGATGGTGGGACTCGCCACGCCCACCTTCGTCTCCGGGCCGCTCCTGGTGATGCTTTTCGCAATGTACCTCGGATGGTTCAGGGTGACGGGCTGGGACGACTTCCCGCGCGACCTCATCCTTCCCGCCATCACACTTTCGCTCCCCTTCGCCGCGCGGATCGCGCGCCTCACTCGGGCGGGGATGCTCGAGATCGTGAACCAGGACTACATCAAGACGGCGCGCTCGAAGGGCCTCTCCGAGACCGTCGTGATCGTCCGGCACGCCCTCAAGGGTGCGCTCCTGCCGGTCGTCTCCTACCTGGGGCCCGCGACCGCGGACATTCTAGTCGGCGGCCTCGTCGTGGAGCGGATCTTCGACGTTCCGGGGATCGGTCGCGAGTTCGTGGTGAGCGCGATCAACCGAGACTATACGCTCGTCCTGGGGCTGGTCCTCCTCGACGGCGTCCTCCTCGTCTTCATGAACCTGCTCGTGGACGTTGTTTACGGCTTCCTCGACCCGCGGATCCGCTATGACTGATGCCCCGGCGGTCCCAGCGCGTGCGGAGAAGGGCCGAAGCCTCTGGTACGACGCCTTTCGCCGCCTCCGGAAGAACCGCCTCGCGATGATCGGCCTCGTCGTCACGTCGCTCGTGGCCCTTTCCGCGATCCTCGCCCCGTGGATCTCCCCGTTCCCGCCCGAGTCCCCGGAGAGCTGGTTTTCGAATCAGCCTCCCCGGAGTTCCCACGAGTCCCTCGCCTCGATCATGGTCTTTCGCCTCGGCGAGAGCCCCTCCTATCCGGAGGAGGCGGCCGGCGCGGAGACGGCGGTCCTGGAGCTCCTGATCGACCCCGGCAAAGAGACCAAGGTCGGCGTGGGGATCCGCAAGGGAAAGGTCCGGCACCTGATCGTGGATGGGAGTCAGATCAAGGAGAAGGGTTACGCCGTCGAGGCGAGGGCCGAGGAGGAGGGTTTCTACGTCCTGACAGGCCAGGAGAAAGCGGGCGACCCGTACGACTTCCGCCGGATCGAGATCGGCCAGGACTGTCCGCCGGCGCTCGCCGACTCCGAGAGAGACCAGGCGGGCTTCAACAAGTTTGTATTCCTCAAGGCAAAAGAGTTTCCAGAACCCCAGATCCTCCGAGTCGAGTTCGAGGACGGACATGTGTCCCGGATCGAGCTCGCCGGAGAAGAGCCTGCCGAGAGGACGGTACGCCCCTGGGACGTGGAGGACGCCCGACTCGACGGCGAGCCGCACGAACACGGTCACCTGCTCGGCACCGACAAGCTCGGACGGGATCTGCTGTCGCGCCTGATCTACGGGGGGCGCATTTCGCTCCTCGTCGGCTTCGTCGCTACACTCGTTTCCCTCGTCGTAGGCGTGACGTACGGCGCGATCGCCGGCTACGCTGGGGGGCGGGTGGACCAGATCCTGATGCGGATCGTGGACATCCTGTACGCGCTTCCCTACATGTTCCTCGTCATCCTCCTCCTCGTCTTCTTCGGGAGGAACATCGTGATCCTCTTCATCGCTTTGGGGGCCGTGCAGTGGCTCACGATGTCCCGGATCGTCCGCGGGCAGGTTCTGTCGCTGAAGCAGAAGGAGTTCATCGAGGCGGCGCGAGCCTGCGGGGCGGGGCACGCCCGCACCCTGTTCACTCACCTCATCCCGAATGTTCTGGGGGTCGTCGCGGTCTACACGACGCTCACCGTCCCCGCCGTGATCCTCCAGGAGGCCTTCCTCTCCTTCATCGGGCTAAAGGTCGAGTTCCAGGGGCGAGACCTCGAGAGCTGGGGGTCGCTCGTCGATCTGGGCGTGAAATCGATCGATCCCCGGACCCTCGACTACTGGTGGCTCCTCGTCTTTCCGGGAGTCACCCTCGCGATCTCGCTCCTGTGCATGAACTTCCTGGGCGACGGGCTCCGCGATGCGCTCGATCCGCGCCAGAAGGGCCGGACGTGACGGCACTTCTCGATGTCCGCGACCTGGAGACGCGGTTCGCGACCGACGACGGGCTCGTTCGGGCCGTGGACGGGGTCTCGTTCTCGCTTTCGCCGGGAGAGACGCTCGGGATCGTCGGCGAGAGCGGGTCGGGGAAGTCGGTCACGGTCCTCTCGATCCTGCGCCTCATCCAGGAGCCTCCCGGGAAGATCGCCGGCGGCAAGGTCCTCTTCGAGGGGGAGGATCTCTTGCGGTTCTCGAAGCGGGAGATTCGCCGGGTCAGGGGCGCGAAGATCTCGATGATCTTCCAGGATCCCATGACCTCGCTCAACCCGTTCCTCACGATCGGGCGCCAGCTCACCGAGGGGATGGAGCTCCACCTGGGGCTCGCCCCTGCCCAAGCCCGCGGTCGCGCCGTGGAGCTCCTGGAGAAGGTCTCGATCCCGCGCGCGGCCGAGCGCCTGGGCGACTATCCGCACCAGTTCTCGGGCGGGATGCGCCAGCGCGTGATGATCGCGATGGCGCTCGCCTGCAAGCCGCGGATCCTCGTCGCCGACGAGCCGACGACCGCGCTCGACGTGACGATCCAGGCGCAGATTCTCGACCTCATCCGGCGGCTGAAGGACGAGACCGGCACCGCGGTCATCCTCATCACGCACGCGCTCGGCGTCGTGGCGGGGATGGCCGACCGGATCCTCGTCATGTACGGGGGGAAGGTCGTCGAGGAAGGACCTACGGACCGGGTCTTCGCCGCGCCGGAACATCCCTATACGCGGGCGCTCCTGCGCTCGGTGCCCCGGCTCGACGAGGCGAGGAAGGAGACGCTCGAGGTGATCCCCGGGAGCCCGCCCGACCTCACCCGTCTACCGGCGGGCTGTCCGTTCCACCCGCGCTGTCGAGAGCGCTTCGAGCCCTGTGATCGCGAGACGCCAGAGCTTCGTGCGGTGGGCGCGGGCCGCCAGGTCCGTTGCTGGCTGGGAGACGACTCCTGGAAGGGGCGACCCAAGTGACCGCGCTCCTTTCGGTACAGGGCCTCGTCAAGCACTTCCCCATCACGCGCGGCGTGATCTTCCAGTCGCGAGCCGGGACGGTCCGCGCCGTGGACGGCGTTTCTTTCGGAATCGAGAAGGGGAAGACGCTCGGGCTCGTCGGCGAGTCGGGCTGCGGCAAGTCGACCACAGGCCGGGCGATCCTCCGGCTCCTGGAACCCACCGCGGGGAGCGTCCGATTCGCCGGCACCGACCTCCTCTCCCTCCGGGCGCGCGAGATGCGCGCGGCCCGCCGCCGGATGCAGATCATCTTCCAGGATCCTTACGCCTGTCTCGATCCCCGCATGACCGTCGGGTCGATCGTGGCGGAACCACTCCGCATCTTCGGCATCGGCACGCGAACCGAGCGCCGCGAGCGAGTCGCGGCGACGCTCGACGAGGTCGGCCTGGACGCGAAATTCGTCAAACGTTACCCCCACGAGTTCTCGGGCGGCCAGCGCCAGCGAATCGGGATCGCCCGCGCGCTCGCCCTCTCCCCGGAGTTCCTCGTCCTGGACGAGCCTGTCTCGGCGCTGGACGTCTCGATCCAGGCCCAGATTGTGAACCTCCTCCAGGAGCTCCAGGCGAGGCGCGGCCTCACCTACCTCTTCATCGCCCACGACCTCGCCGTCGTCCGCCACATCTCCGACGAGGTCGCCGTGATGTACCTCGGCCGGATCGTCGAGAAGGCGGGCCACAAGG
>JACQVV010000179.1 GCA_016209595.1 Planctomycetota bacterium | reverse complement strand
GGCCGCCCTCGCCGGAGTCCTCGCCCGTCGGCCCGGCGACGGCCGAGCCAGCGAGGGGCTCCGGACGCTCGAGACAGGAGAGCTCGAACACCTCTTCACCGCCGCCGCTTTCGAGGAGGGGAAGATCCTTTCGACCCGGACGTTGGGTCTCGCGCGCGAGACCGTTTCCGTGCAGGAAGCACTCGCTGCGGGAGACGCAGCCATGGCGCGCGAGCGGGCCGAGGCTCTCTCCCCGGGCCACCCGTACCGGATCGCGGCTATCGAGCTCGCCAGGGCACTCGCGGAACACCCGGAGTGGAGGGACTCGCTTGACCGGCACATCAAGGCCCTTGCTTGCCACGGCCGGCTCGTCCTCGCAAGCCTCCAGGCGGAAGCGACAGCGAGCTGGTGCGACGTCGGGAAGGACGAGCTCGAACGCTGGACGCTCGGGCCAGAGAGTTCCCTGAGACCCGGGGAGAGCCTCTCGCTTCTCGTGGGCGAGTACCTTGTCCGCGTCCGGCATCGCGGGAACGAGTTCCGCTTCGACTGCCTGGTCGAGAGGGGAAAGACCTGGACGGTCGAGGGGAAGACGGTCCCCGACGAGGTTCCCGAGGGGTTCGTCTGGATCCCCGCGTCACCGTTCTACGTCGGCGAGATCGGTTCGAACCGGAGGCGCTACCGGCGTTGCCAGGAGGTCAAGCGACCCTTCTTCATCGGCCGGACGGAGGTCACCTGGAAGGAGTACCTCGGCTGGCTTCGCACCGTGCCGCGAGAGGACTGGAAAGATCTCGTCCCCGTCTACACGCACCCGGTCCTCACGAGCGAGGTCGTCGGTGAGGATGGCGAGGTCATTCCGTGGCTCAGGCCCCTTGCTGACGACCGCTTTCCGGTGTGGGGAATCACTCAGCCCGCTGCTCTGAGGTTTTGTCAGGAGCATTGCGGCTCGGCAGGTTCGAGTGGAGATCTGCCGGCAGAGTTCGAGTGGGAGCTCGCGGCGCGCGGAATCGCCGGAAGAGCGTTCTCCTTCGGGGATAGGAGCTTCCCTGGTGCCGCAAACATAGAACGACAAAGCGGCGGTCCGATCCCATGGACAGTGTCCGACGAACCTGCGGAGGACAAGTCGATATTCGGCGTATCTGGCATGTGTGGAAACGTTTCGGAGTGGACCCACACGCGTTTCGCAGATGAGATTGTCATCGCTAAGGGCGGAAGTTGGAGCTCGGAGGCGGGCAGGGCCTGCCCGTCGAACAGGATGGCCTTTTTTCAGAACAAGCAATTCCCGTATGCGGGCTTTCGGGCGGCTATGTATTCAAGAGGAGAATAGTCTACTCGGGCGAGACCACGACGACTCTCGTGCCCACAGCAATGGATCGTAACGTGATCAACAGCAGGTGTCGTGATGAGCATTGGACAAGCAGCTCGCCTGCGGCGGCGCTTCCTCCCGGGACGGCTACAGTTTCCCCGGTGCGTCTAGCAGTCCACTCTCCCACGCTATACGCGAGGTCAAGGACGCCGAACACAGATCGATCGACCAGCCAGCTACCCACGCTGTGCGGCCTCGGATCGAGCGGCCCGGGCAGCGCGTCGCCCCAGACATACGTTCTGCCATCGGCGCCACGGGCGGCGTAGACCCACTGCTCCTCGGTGGGGAGCGTATAGGCGTGGCGGGGGTCCTGCTTTGAGCGCCACGCGGCGTACTTCAATGCCGCCTCCTGTGTGATGCCGTAGACGGGGAAGTCGGGGCCGGCGCGGGCGGGGTCGAGAAGTTCGAGGTCGGGGCCGACGACGGCTTTCCAACCCTCGTGGTAGTCGTCGAGCTGCATCGGTTCCATTTGCTTCGCCCGTTCGGGTTCGTTCTCGCGGACGTGAGCGAGGAACGGGAGGTATTCGGCGAAGGTGGTCTCGTAGCGCGCCATGAACAAGCCGCGCTCGACGCGGCACCAGTGGCGGGGCAGGGCGAAGAGCCCCTCGCCGCCGCCGATGAAGCGACCGGGGGGGACGTAGACGAATCCCGCGGGGATCTCGGCGGGGAGCTCGACATCAATCCGGGCCTCCCGGTCGCGCTCGAGGAGAACGGGGAAGGCGACGAGGTCCTCGGGGCGGGGGCCGGTGCGGACTTCCAGGACGTAGCTCCCCATGGGGAGGTCGTATGTCTTTCCGGCGCGCGGGAGGTCGGGATCGACGACGCGGCGGCCGAAAGGATTCTCCGCCGTGACGAACTCGATGAGCTGGGCGTGGTTGGCCTCCTCGGGAAGGGGACCTATGGCGAGCGTCGCGCGGGCGAAAAGGACTCGCCGGGCGCGGGCGAGAGCGGGGTGGTCCGGGCCGAACCGGGCCTCGAGCTCGCGCTCGAGCGAAACGGGTTCCGTGTAGAGGGGCGAGAGGCCGGGAAGGTCGGGGTCGAGAAAGGCCGTCCGGCGGAGCGCCTCGAGCGAGCGGGTGTCGATCGTGGCGTCCTCCAGGAACCGGGCGCGCTCGAGGGTCCAGGCGAGTTCCTGGAACCGGAGTTCGGTCCGGATCGCGTCGGGTTCGAGAGCTGCGGCGGCGGCGGGAGGATCGAGGCCCTGGTCTCGCGCTTCGGCCACGGCGCGTTCGAGGGAGTCGAGATGGGTCGAGAGCGTCGCGGAGGCGACGCGCCACCTGCGATCGGCGGCGGCCACGGCGGGGTCTCCCCCGGGGTTGGGGGGACCGAGGGGTTCGAGGGTCTCGCCGGCCTCGGCGGAGTTCGTCCAGACCTTGAGGTAGGGAACGGAGTAGGCCGCAAGGGCCGCGAGGCGCTCGTCGTGCGCCGATCGAGCCTCGGCGAGGGCGGGTTCGATCTCGGGGAGGGAGCGGGAGACGCGCTCCTCGATTGTCTTCGCCTTCTCCACGGCGAGGGACTCACTCGCCGCCGCCTCGAGTCGCGCGCGGTTCGCGCGAAGGAGCCCGAGGCCGACGGCGGCGAGGAAGGCGACGGAGAGGGCGGCGGCGAGGACGGGGTGAGCGCGGATCCAAAATCCCGCCCGGGCGAGGCGCGAGTAGTCGTGCGACGGGACGCGCCGGCCGGTGAGCCACGCCTCGAGGTCCTCGGCGAAGGCGGCGGCCGTCGGGTGGCGCTCCGCGGGTTTCTTCGCCAGCGCGCGCATGGCAGCAGAGGCGAGCTCGGGGGGCGAGGGGAAGTCGGGGCGGACGGGTTTCGACCTTGCGTACTGGACCAATACCTCGTGGCTCGTCTTGCCGTCGTAGGGGCGGCGCCCGGTGAGGATCTCGTAGAGGGTGGCGCCGAGGCCGTGGACGTCGGCCGCGGGACCGATGGCCTTCGGGGTCCCTTCGAGCTGCTCGGGGGCCGCGTAGCCCAGCGTCCCCATCATGTAGCCGGTGATCGTCAGGCGAGAGAGGGGCAGATCGGCTCGCCCGATCGCGGAGAGGGCCGCCTCGCCGCGAACGAGCCCCCAGTCGACGACCCAGACCTCGCCGTGGTCGCCCACCATGATGTTGTCGGGCTTGAGGTCGCGATGGAGGAAACCCTGCCGGTGTGCGTGGTCGACGGCCCGCGCGGCGACGGCGAGCGAGCGGATGGAGTCGCGCAGGTTGCCTCCGCCCTCCATCGCTCCCCAGAGCGTCCGCCCCTCGACCTTCTTCATCACGTAGAAAAGGCGGCCGGCGGCGTCGAGGCCGGCGGTGTAGACGGGGAGGATGTTCGGGTGCTCGAGGCGCGCGGTCGCGCGGAGCTCGGCGAGGAAGCGGCGCGTCGCGTCCTCGTCCATGTCGGTCGCGAGCTTCACGGCGACGGTGCGGCCGAGGTCTCGATCGAGGGCCTCGCGGACCTCGCCCATGCCGCCCTTGCCGAGGAGGCCGCGATCCTGGAGCCACTCCGGCAGGACGGGGGGAGCGGGGCGCTTCCGGGCCGGGACAGGCCCGGTCGGAGCATCGGCAAGCGCCCGCGCCGCGGGCGGCGTGGTCGGGAGCGACTCCAACGGCGAGACGATCTCGGCCGACTCCACCGGCAGGACGGTCTGCGCCGACTCCCGCTGGTCGAGGCCGACCTCTTCCGGAAGGATCGTGTCGCCGCCTCGCACGCGCACGGTCCCGAGCAGGAACTCCTCGCTCCGCTGGCACCAGTCGCGAAGCCGGTCGGCGAGGTCGAGGGGGAGGTCGGAATCGAGGAGCTCCTCCAGGCCGATTTCGAGGAGCTTGCGATCGGAGAGGGCGCGAAGGGCCTCGTACGCGATGTCCCCGGCCGAGGATGCGCTCCTTGCGTCCTCCGGGTCGAGGTGCCCCCTCTCTACGAGGAGCGCGATGAGCCGGGTGTCGCGCTCGCGCTCGGCCGCGGGCGGCATGGCTACTTCTTGCACTCCGCTAGATGCCGCGAGATGAGCGGCAAGAGCCAGGGCGCCTTGTCGCGCGCCTTCTCGTAGCAGCGGGCGGCCTCGTCCTTTTCGTCGGCGTCCTCGGCGAGGAGCCCCCAGACGAACCATGCGAGCCACGTAGGATTCGGGTCGCCACCCAGGATCTCGCGGGCTCGCTCCGGACGGCCCTCCTCCCTCTCCAGCCACGCACGAGCCGGGTCGATCATGAAATCCCCGGGCCCGGCTCGATCGAGCACCGCCCTGGCTTCGGGGAATTCGCCCAGGACGATGTGCGCGACGGCCAGATTGCAGCAAGCGTACTTGTCGGGTTTGATCTCGGCCGCCTGTTCGAGAAGGCCGACGGCCTTGCGTGCCTCCTCCGCGTCGATCTCGGGTGGATCCTCGACGTACCGGTCAAGGACGGCAAACGCATCCTTTCTCAGGGCTCTTGCGTCCGGCCTGGGAGGCTCGCCCTTATCGTCCCGCGGCGCGTTCAGGAAGACGACGAGCGCGGCGGCGAGCGTGGCGACACCCAGGAAGGCTACCGCCCAGGCAGGCCAGGGGATCGGGCGCGCGGCGGGCTCTGACGAGAGGGACGGGGGCCGAGGACGCCTCGCGCCGGTCGTGCTCGCGAGCGCGCTGGCGGTCTCGATCCAGGCCTCCAGGGCGCGCACGAACGCGCCGGCGTCGGCGTGGCGCTCGCCCGGGTCCTTTGAGAGGGCTTTGAGGATGACACGCTCCACCTCGGCGGGGAGATCCGGGACGAAATGGCGCGGCGAGATGGGAGGAGTCTCCTCGATGTCGCGGAAGAGACTGGGCACGAAGCCGCCCTCGATCGTGGTGTCGGGCTCCTCGCCGAGCCCGAGGGCGGAGTTGGCCGCCGGATACGGGTAGCAGCCGGTGATCGCGTGGTAGAGAATCACCGCGAGCGAGTAGACGTCGCTTGCCGGTCCGATCTTCTCCGGGTCGTAGGAAACCTGCTCCGGCGGCATGTAGAGCGGCGTGCCGAGCGAGGTGCCGGGCTTCGTCTCGACAAGGCGGTCCTGGGCCGTGAGCCGCTTGGCGACGCCCAGGTCGATGATGATCGGTTCGCCGGCCCGGGTGACGAGGACGTTCCCGGGCTTGAGGTCCCGGTGGAGGACGCCCGCGGCGTGCATGGCTGCGACCCCCTTGGCAAGCGAAGCGACGAGGGCAACCTTCTTCTTCAGCGAGAGCTTCGTCGTCTCGAGGAACTGGTCGAACGGCGTCCCGTCCACGTACTCCATGACGTAGTAAAGGGTGTCTCCGAGCTCGCCGGAGTCGTAGAGGGTGACGATGTGCGTGTCGCGGATCGATGCCGCGGCGCAGACCTCCTCGCGGAAGCGGACGATCGCCTGCTTCGACTTCCGCGCGTCCTGGGAGAGGACCTTGATCGCGACCGCGCGGGAGGTCTGCTCGTCCCAGGCCTTGAAGACCCTCCCCATGCCCCCGGCGGCGATCTCCTCGACTCTCGTGTACCGCCCCAGCTGGCGGATCCTCTCGATGATCCGCTCCGACTCGTCGCCCGACACGTATCGATTATCCGTTCGGTCCCGCCACCGGTCTCGCCGAGAGCTCGATCAACCGCTCCGCGTCGTCGTCGGGCGCGGTCCGGTTCCTCTTTCGCTCGCCGCACTGGCGACAACGATAGGCGATCGCGGTCCCCGCGTCGAGGACTCCGATCGGTTCCAGGGCGCCCCGGCAGGGGGACGCCCGGTCGCCGGGGACCGCGCGATCGACGTGGAGCCCCCACAGGCAGCGGGGGCAGTGGTCGCGGCAGGTCCCGGATCCGAGCGGCGAAACGGACGCGCCGCAGAAGGCGCAGTCGAACCCCTCGTCGCGGTGGACGAAGTTCTTCCGCTCGCCGCCCGGCTCGTTCAACCCGCTCGCTACCCTCCGCCCGGACCCGCCGGCTCGCTACCCTCCGCCGCCGGGGGCGCCAGGTTCTCCCCCGTGCCCGGCTGTGGGACTTCGCCGCTCGCCGAGGCCGCGCGCCCGCGGAGCGATTCCTCCATCGCGGCGGCACTCGCCTGGAGAGCCAGGAGCTCCCGCGTGAGAGCTTCCACCCGGTCGCGGGTTGCCTGGACCTCCGACGCGAGCGTCTGCTCCTCGCCCGCTTTCGCGGCGAGCTCGCCCTTGAGGGTCTCGACTCGCGCGTTCGTCGCCGCGAGCTGTCGCGAGAGATCGCCCTCCTCCATCCGCTCGGTCTGGAGGTCCCGGTAGGTGGTCCGGTTCTCCTTGCGCTGCTCGGCGAGCTCGTGGACCACGTCGCGGGTGTCGCCGCGCTCGGCGGTGAGGTGCTCCGCCAGCTCCCCTTGCGTCCAGTGCTCATACGCGAGCTCGTGGACCATGGTCTCGTTCTGGACGAGATCGTACTCCTGGTTCATCGTGCAGCCGCCGAGGACGAACACCGCCCCCAGGGCAAGAAGCGAGGCATACGTCGGTCGCACGGCACTCCCTCCAAGAAGGGCGCCAGAAATGGGGACCAGAACGTTGAGTGAGTTTACCCCGACCCCGCGCGGCCGATCAAACCCTTTCTACGAGCACGGCGAAAAAATACGATAGCGTGGTGCGCTGCCTAGCGGTCGTCCTCCTCGCCACCGCCGCCGGATGTATCGGAGCGCCCGAGCCTCGCGCCCCCGCGGATCGGGCCGTGCTCGGCTGGGACCCCGCGCGCGGCGTTCACGCCCTCCATGTCGAGCGCCCGACCGGCACGACAGCGGCATTCGCGTGCTTCATGATCGGCGGCCGGCTCGCCGAGGAAGAGGACGAAAAGGACGCGGCGCATCTCCTCGAGCATTCCATCCTCTTCACCGAGAAGGACGGCGTCACTCTCTCGGAAGCATTCGATCTCGCTGGAGGGCTGGTCTGGGGGGAAACAGCCGACACCTGGATCGCATTCCACGGCAGCGCCCCCGAGGAGAAGCTCGACGCGCTGCTCGATCTCCTCCTGGCCGCCGCCCGCGATCCCGACCTCGCGCGCGATTCGCTCGCGCGCACTCGCCGCGTGGTCGGGATCGAGATCTCGCGCGCGCCCGTGGCGCGCGATGAGGCGGTCCGCCGGTTCCACGCGCGGGCGCTGTCGCCCGGCGGAGTGTTGCTCGTCCGAGTCCAGAGT